>JAGPEG010000148.1 GCA_018057165.1 Tabrizicola sp. | reverse complement strand
AAACACGGGCTGCCGGAACTGGCCGAACTGGCGGTGCTGGATGATGCGGGGTTCCGCGAGCGTTTTGCCGGATCACCAATCAAGCGGATCGGGCGCGACAGGTTCGTGCGGAACGTGCTTTATGCCATCGGGAACTCGGGCCAGCCGGGGCTTGCGCCGGTGGCGGCGGGGTTGATGGAGGACGAAGATCCGGCGGTTGCCGATGCGGCGCGCTGGGCGTGTGATCGGCTGAGGGGGAAGACATGGACCGGCTGAAGGGCAAGACCGCGATTATTTCGGGCGGGGCGACGGGGATGGGCGCGGCCTCGGCCCGGCTCTTCGCCGCGGAAGGGGCGGCGGTGGGGGTCATCGACCGCAACGTCGAGGCCGGGACGGCGCTTGTGGCCGAGTTGAGGGCGGCGGGGCACAGGGTGGCGTTTGCCAGGGCCGACGTGGCGTCGAAAGCCGAGGTCGAGGCGGCGGTGGCTTCGGTCAATGCCGCGCTGGGGCCGGTCAACGTGCTGTTCAATCACGCCGGAACCATCGTCATCAAGCCGTTCCTGGAGACCGAGGAGGCGGAGTGGGACTTCCTTTTCGACGTCAACGTCAAGTCGATGTATCTGATGACCCGCGCTATTTTGCCGCAAATGCTGGCGAATGGCGGGGGAGCGATTGTCTGCACCTCCTCGATTTCGGCGGTCTATGCGACCCCGAACGAGGTTCTGTACGACGCGACCAAGGGGGCGGTCCACATGTTCGCCCGCGCGATTGCGGTAGAGTTCCGGGACCGCGGCATCCGCTGCAACGCGGTTTGTCCGGGGTTCATCCAGACCCCGCATGGCAACCGCGAGGTGGAAGGCCTGGCGAAATACGGGGTCGATGTCTCGGATGCGGCGATTGCGGCGGCGCAGGGCAGGATGGGCAAGCCCGAGGATGTGGCGCGGGCGGCGCTGTATCTGGCGTCCGACGATGCGGAATTCGTCAACGGCGCGCAGCTCTTTGTCGACAACGGGTTTTCTGCCGTTTGATCCAAACAGGATCACGCAGTTCCGGCTCAAGCCGGGCACGATTTAATCGTACCCGGTATAATGAAATGATCAGGTTCTCACCACCTTCTGCGTCTGCGTCCCAAGCCCTTCGATCCCCAGGCGCATCACCTCGCCGCCTTTCAGATAGACCGGGGGCTTCTGGCCAAGGCCGACGCCGGGCGGGGTGCCGGTAGAGATGACATCGCCCGGCTCCAGCGACATGAAGCGCGAGAGGTAGGCGATGATGTGGGCCACGCCGAAGATCATCGTGGCGGTGGAGCCGTTCTGATAGCGGTGGGTGTCGACATCGAGCCACATCTTGAGATTGCCGATGTCGCCCATCTCGTCCTTCGTCACCAGCCAGGGGCCGGTGGGGCCGAAGGTGTCGCAGCCCTTGCCCTTGTCCCAGGTGCCACCGCGTTCGTTCTGGTACGCGCGTTCCGACACGTCGTTGATCACGCAGTAGCCGGCGACGTGGCTCAGGGCATCTGCCTCGTCGATGTACTTGCCGCCGGTGCCGATGACGACGCCCAGTTCGACCTCCCAGTCGGTTTTCACCGAGCCTCGGGGGATTTCGACGTCATCGTCGGGGCCGCACATCGCGGTGATCCATTTGTTGAAGACGACGGGTTCCGCGGGGATCGCGGCGCCGGTTTCGGCGGCGTGGTCGGCGTAGTTCAGGCCGATGCAGATGAATTTGCGGGTGCCGCCGACGCAGGGGCCGAGGCGAAGGTCTTTCTGCGGCAGGCCGGGGACGAGGGGGAGGCTGGCGGGATCAAGCGCGGAAAGACGCTGGAGAGTGTCGGGGGAAAGATCGGCCCCGCCGATATCGGTGACATGGGCCGAAAGGTCGCGGACCTGGCCGTTTGCGTCCAGCAGGCCGGGTTTCTCGGCGCCCTTGGGGCCGTAGCGCAGGAGTTTCATCGGATGTCCTTTTTCTAAGCTCAGATCGTGACGCCGCCGTCGACCAGGCAGGCCTGACCGGAAACGAAGCGGCTTTCGTCGGCGAGAAGGAAGACGACCATCGGGGTGATGTCGTCGGTGGTCGCAAGCCGGCCCATCGGCTGACGGGCGATGAAGTCTTTCTCGGCCTGGATCGGGTCGGAGGCGGCGGCGATGCGTCCGCGCAGGGAGGGCGTGTCGACGGTGCCGGGGCAAAGGGCGTTGCAGCGCAGGCCCGTTTTCACGAAATCGGCGGCGATGGCCTTGGTCAGGCCGATCACGGCGGCTTTGGTCGCGCCGTAGGCGGTGCGATTGGTGAAACCTTTGATCGACGAGGCCATTGAGGCCATGTTCAGGATCGAGGCGGTTCCGGTTTCTTTCGCGCGGTCGAGCATCCCCGGCACGAAGGCGCGGCAGGTGCGGAGCATGGACTTCACATTCAGATCGAAGGAGAAATCCCAGTCGTGGTCGGTCACGTCAAGGATGGTGCCGTTCGCGACGAAGCCGGCGCAGTTGAACAGGCCGTCGAGCGGCGGGAGGCGGTCGCGCAGCGCAAGGATCGCGGCGTCGCTGGTCACGTCAAGCGGGTGGGTTTCCATGTCGAGACCGGCGAGGAGGCTGGTGTCGCGGTCCGTCGCGATGACGCGGGCGCCCTCGGCGGCGCAAGCCAGCGCGCTGGCGCGGCCGATACCCTGGCCGGCAGCGGTGATCAGGATGGTTTTTCCTTGAAGTCGCATGGTTCCCCCCGTTGCCCGGAGTGAGACTAGTCGGGCTGTATCGGGCAGGGCAAGCCGTTCTCGGCGGGAACGTGCCGGGAAGGCGTCGCAACGGGGTTGGCGGAACGGCGATTCGGGTGCAAGCTTGTGGGGGAGAACCTTGGGAGGACAGCATGAGCCGACATCTTGCCGATCATCGCGCCCGGACGACCGGGGGACGGGTGAAACATTTCCTGCGGCTGGCCCGCACCCCGAGAGAGACCTGGCAGCGGCCGAGAGGGGCGTCGGGATCGACCCGGCTGATGCAGTTCCTGCGGATCGAGCGGGGTCGCACGGTCTGACTGTCCACGGTGGACAAGAAAGGTAAAACAAGCAAGATCAACATCTTGCTTGTTTTCGTTAGGGATTTTTCAACTTTTGGCGGGCTTCAGCCGGTCGCGGAGCGCCGCAAGGATATCACGCAGATCGGCGAGTTCCGATGGCCGAAGCCCGGTCTTTTCGGCGAAGGCGCGCGGAACCCCGGCGGCGGCGGTTGCAAGTTCACGCCCGGAATCGGTGAGGGACAGGCGCACCTGGCGTTCGTCCTTGCTGTCGCGGCTGCGGTGCAGCCAGCCCGCGCTTTCCATCCGCTTCAGGAGCGGCGTCAGGGTGTTCGAGTCCAGCCGCACCTCGGCGCCTAGCTGGCCGACGGTCTGTCCGTCGCGGGCGCTTAGCGAGGTCAGCACCAGATATTGCGGATAGGTCAGGCCCAGGGGCTGCAACAGCGGGGCGTAGGCGGCATGCATCGCGTGGGACGCGGAATGCAGCGCAAAGCAGAGCATGTCGGGTGGCGCGAGGGTCATGCCGGGAAGTTTATATCGTGTGCGATGGAAACTCAAGCCGGTTGACAGCGGTCCGCTTTTGCAGCAATTATATCGTATACGATTTAATCGCATACGATAAGGAGAATGCCATGTCTGTCGATGTAAAGTACTGGACCGAAGCGAAAGCCACCGGCGGCGGCCGCAATGGCGTGTCGGGGCTGGTGAACGGCCAGCTTACCATCACCCATGCCAGCCCGAAGGATCTGGGCGGCTCGGGTCTGGGGCATAACCCCGAGGAGCTGTTCGCGGTGGGCTATTCGGCCTGCTATCTGGGCGCGATGCGTTTTGCGGCCCAAAGCGAGAAACTGGGCAGCGTGCCGGAAAATGCGACGGTGAATGCCCATGTCGGGATGGGGCCACGGTCGGACGGTGGCTTCGGGTTGAAGGTCAGGCTGGTGGTGACGATGCCGGGCGTCGACCGGGCGCTGGCGGAGAAGATCGCCGAACGCGGGCATCACATCTGCCCCTATTCCAATGCGACGAAGGGCAATATCGAGGTCACGACGGAAATCGCCTGAGAGCCAGACCCCACCAGCCCGTCGATTCCAGGCCGGATCGACGGGCTGCCTAGCCTGGGACAGCTTCCGCCCGTCGGGGCATGGATTTGATGCCCGGCAGGGTCAGCACGAAGGCCGTGGCAATGCTGGCCATGACCATTTCGCCCCCGTCTTCAAGCAGGGCAAAGACCTGCGGCAGGAATTGCGCGGCAAAGCTGCCCTCGGTGAGCAGCCTGATGCTCTGGTGCAGGAAATCGAGCGCGACGCCGAAGAAGGCCAGGAAAACGATGATCAGCATGAAGCGGATGCTGAGTGCGCGGGCGACAGGCCCGTTCCGGGTGAAGAGTGTCGCGGTCAGCAGGATGGCGATGAGGCCCATCGCGCCGAAAACCATGACCTCGCCGATGTCCTGACTTTGCGATTGCAGGCTGGCGGGCAGGGGCAGGCTGTCCGCGATCATGGCGCCGATGGTTTCATGCTCTTGCAGGGAATCGTCGATCAGCACCATGAGGAAGACCAGCGCCCAGCGGAACGGCACCGACCAGAGGTCGCGGATCGCGAGCCAGACCAGCGCGACGATGATGATGGCCCATTTCACATAGCCGAGCATTTCGGGCAGGGCACCGTCGCGCGTGATCTTGAGTTCGTCGGGGATGTCGGAGATCAGCGCGGCTTTTTCGGCGAGGAATGCAGCGGCGTCCAGCAGCATGAACGAGACATCCACAGTCAGCAGCAGCAGAAGGATTGCCGTGAAAGACATGGTGATGATCGGAAAAGGCCGATCCATTGCAGACTCCGCTGGCACCAAAGCCCTGTTCGCACCGAAGCCGCATCAGCCCTAAACGCCCGGAAAAGGCAATGGAAATAATCCTGACCGATGCCGGGGCAGGCCGGGATGCATGCGCCCTGCCATGATGCCGGGCAGGGGCCGCGTCGGCCAGCCCCCGCCAATGAGGATCTCAGGCGCGGACCAGCTTTTCGTATTCGGTGGCGACGCGGCGGGTCAGTTCGCCCACCTCGAAGATGTAGTCGCCGATCTGGCCGACCGGCGTGACCTCGGCGGCGGTGCCGGTCAGCCAGCACTGTTCGAAACTCGCCAGTTCCTCGGGCTTGATGTGGCGCTCGTGGACCTTGATCTGCATGTCCTTGAGCATCCCGATCACGGTCTGCCGGGTGATGCCGTTCAGGATGCAATCCGGGTTCGGGGTATGCACTTCGCCGTCCTTGACGAAGAAGATGTTGGCCCCGGTCGCTTCGGCCACATAGCCACGGAAGTCGTAGAACAATGCGTCTGAGCAGCCCTTGGCCATGGCCGCGTGCTTCGACATGGTGCAGATCATGTACAGACCGGCAGCCTTGGCGGCGGTGGGAATGGTTTCGGGCGAAGGCCGCTTCCATTTGGCGATGTCGAGCTTGGCGCCCTTCATCTTGGCATCACCGTAATAGGCGCCCCAGGACCAGCAGGCGATGGCGAGGCGGACCGGGTTGCCAAGCGAGGCGACGCCCATTTCTTCCCCCGCGCCCCGGAAGGCGACGGCGCGGATATAGGCATCGGTCAACCCGTTGGCCTTCAGCACCGTTTCCTTGGCGGCGTCGATCTCGTCGGCGGTGTAGGGAATCGGCATGTCGAGAAGGCGACCGGATTCGAGAAGGCGCAGCGAATGTTCGTGGCCCTTGAAGATCTTGCCGTTGTAGCACCGTTCGCCTTCGAAGACCGAGGAGGCATAATGCAGGGCATGGGTCAGGATGTGGACGTTCGCCTGGCGCCATTCCACCAGCTTGCCATCCATCCAGATGAATCCGTCGCGATCGTCATAACCAGCCATTCCAGCCTCCATCTTTGCGAAAGTTGCGCCTGAAAGGTCCGCACCGGACAGATTCTTGCGCGAAATCGGGGCAGAGTTACGGGTTCGTGCTTGGAAAGTCAACAAGGCTGACGTAAATTCATCGCGAAGCAAGGAGGCGCGGATGGCCGAGACACCGGGGGGCGAAAGCCTGCTGTTCCTGACGGACGAGCAGTTGCGCAAGGGGATCGAGGCGATGTTCTTCGCCTATCGCGGCTTCACGGCCGACCCGGACCGGATTCTGGAGGGCAAGGATTACGGGCGGGCGCATCACCGGGCGATCCATTTCATCCATCGCTCGCCGGGCACGACGGTTTCCAACCTGCTGTCGATCCTGGGGGTTACGAAGCAGTCGTTGAATCGGGTGTTGCGGACCCTGATCGAGGATGGCCTTGTGCGCAGCGAAAAGGGCAAGGTGGATGCGCGGGAACGGCATCTGCATTTGACGGACAAGGGACAGATGCTGGAACGGGAATTGTCGGACGCGCAAAGGGCGCGGATGCGGGCGGCCTATCGCGCGGCGGGGCCTGCGGCGGTGACAGGCTTCCGGCAGGTGCTGGAGGCGATGATGGACCCGGAAATGCGGCGTCAGTACAACCGCCTGAAGGAGGGCGGCTGATGGTTCCGGATGCTCATCTGCTGATCGTCGACGATGACGAGCGTATCCGCGGGCTGTTGCAGAAGTTTCTGGTGCGGAACGGGTTTCTGGTCTCGGTCGCGCGGGACGCGGCGCAGGCAAGGCGGATTCTGGCGGGGCTGGAGTTCGACCTGATCGTCATGGATGTGATGATGCCGGGCGAGGACGGGGTGACGCTGACACGCGAGTTGCGCAAGCGGATGGGGACGCCGATCCTGCTGCTGACGGCGCGGGGCGAGGCGGCGAACCGGATCGAGGGGCTGGAGGCGGGGGCGGATGACTATCTGGTCAAGCCGTTCGAACCGAAGGAATTGCTGCTGCGGATCAACGCGATCCTGCGGCGGGTGCCGGTGGCGAAGCCGATGGAGCCGGTGCGGCAGGTGATCCATCTGGGCGCGGTGCGCTATGATCTTGACCGGGGCGAGATGTGGCGCGGCGAGGCTCCGGTGCGGTTGACGGCGACCGAGGCGCAGCTGATGCGGGTGTTTGCGGCGGCGCCGGGGGTGGCGATCAGCCGGGAGAAGCTGGTGGCCGATCAGGGCAGCGTGGATGCGGCGCAGGAGCGGGCGGTGGATGTGCAGATCACCCGGCTGCGGCGGAAGATCGAGGATGACCCGAAGGCGCCGCGCTATCTGCAGACCGTGCGGGGCGAGGGGTATATGCTGCAACCGGATTGAGCTTGTGGCTGGCGTCGGACCGGGGGTTTTGCACCCCCGGACCCCCGCAGGATATTTACCCCAGTATGAAAGGGCTTTCGTGTGCTTGTCTTCACGCATGAGGCGTTTCACGGCCATGTGACGCCGCCCGGCCATCCCGAGCGGGTGGAGCGGTTGGCGGCGGTGGAGCGGGGCTTGGCCGGGTTGGCGGTGGAGCGGCGGGAGTGTCCTTTCGCGGATGAAGCGGAGGTGCTGCGCTGTCATCCGGCGGGGTATCTGGCGCGGGTGAAGGCGGCGGTTCCGCGCGAGGGCTGGGCGCAGCTGGATGGGGATACATTCCTGTCGCCGGGGTCGTTCGAGGCGGCGATGCGGGCGGTCGGGGGGATCTGCGCGGCTGTCGATGCGGTGATCTCGGGCGAGGCGAAGACGGCCTTCGTGGCGGGGCGGCCGCCGGGGCACCATGCGGAACGGGAAACCGCGATGGGGTTCTGTCTGTTCGGGACCGTGGCCATCGGGGCGAAGCGGGCGCTGGAGCATCATGGTTTGAAGCGTGTCGCCATCGTGGATTTCGACGTGCATCACGGCAACGGGACGCAGGATTTGCTCTGGGAAGAGGGGCGATGTCTGTTCGTCTCCTCGCAGCAGATGCCGCTGTATCCCGGCAGCGGGCGGGCGGAGGAGCGGGGTGCGCA
>JAGPEG010000147.1 GCA_018057165.1 Tabrizicola sp. | reverse complement strand
CCCCCAGCCTGATCGACCCCCGCGCCGCCTTCGGCTCCGAAGCCCGGTTCCCCGGTGAAGCGATCCTCGACGACTGGCCCGACGAGGCGCTGGCGACCCTCAACCCCGACGCCCGCACCGCCATTGTCACCCTCACCCACGACCCGAAGCTTGACGATCCCGCGATCCGCTTCGCGCTGAACTCCCCCGCCTTCTATCTCGGCTGCCTCGGCTCCACCCGCACGCATGCCAAGCGGGTGGAAAGACTGACCGAAGCAGGCTTCACCCCCGACCAGATCGCAAGGATCCATGCCCCCGTCGGTCTTGATATCGGTGCCAGGACACCGGCGGAAATCGCCGTCTCCATCCTGGCGCAGATCACCGAAACCCTGCGAAAGTAATGCGCTTCGGGCCCGTTCCCCTTGCCAAGGCCGAAGGCGCGATCCTCGCCCATTCCGTCGCGCTGCCTGCGGGCCGCCTGCGCAAGGGCTGCATCCTTGGCCCGGAGGAAATCGCCCAGCTTCGCGCCACGGGCCGGACCGAAGTCATCGCCGCCCGCCTCGACGCGGATGACCTGCATGAAGATGCCGCCGCCCAGACCATCGCTATGGCTCTTGTCCCGGATGCCGAAGCCTCCGGTCTTGACCTGCGCCGCGTCGGTACGGGCCGGGTCAATCTGCACGCCCGCAGCGCCGGGGTGGTCGAAGTCATCGCCCCGCGCGTCGATGCGCTGAACGCGGTCGATCCGATGATCACCCTCGCCACCGTGCCGCGCTGGCAGCGGGTCAAGGCGGGCGAGATGGTCGCGACCGTCAAGGTCATCGCCTATGGCGTGGCGCGCGTCTCGGTCGATGCCGCCTGCAGCGCCGGGGCAAGCGCCTTGCGCCTGCATCCCGCCCGGCTGACCCGCGTGGCGCTGGTCGAAACCCATATCGATCCCGCCGCCCGCCCGCTCAAGGCCGGGGCCATCACCGACCGCCTTGCCGCACTGGACGCGACGCTCACCACCCATCTGCACAGCCCGCACCGCGAAGCCGATCTCGCCGCGACCCTTGCCGGTGTTTCCGGGGCCGACCTGATCCTGATCCTCACCGCCTCCGCCACCTCCGACGCGCAGGATGTGGCCCCCGCTGCGCTGCGCCGGGCAGGGGGCCAGGTCGACCGTTTCGGAATGCCGGTCGATCCCGGCAACCTCCTGTTCCTCGGCAGTCTTGGAACAACTCCGGTGATCGGCCTGCCCGGATGCGTCCGCAGCCCCGCGCTGAACGGGGCCGACTGGGTGATGGAGCGGCTGATCTGCGGCCTGCCCGTGACCGCCGCCGACATCGCCGGAATGGGGGTCGGGGGGCTTCTGAAGGAAATCCCGACGCGCGGCCGTCTGCGCGAGGCGAAGCCCGAATGACTCTGGCGACATGAAAACGGGGGCAGACTGCCCCCGCATCGGTCTACAGCAAAGCGGTGTGCCTCACTTCGGGCCGATCATCATCACCATCTGGCGGCCTTCCAGACGCGGGAAGCTCTCGATCTTGCCCAACTCGGCCACATCGGCCTCGACCCGTTTCAGCAGCTCCAGACCAAGCTCCTGGTGCGCCATTTCGCGGCCCCGGAAGCGCAGGGTGATCTTCACCTTGTCGCCTTCTTCCAGGAACTTCACCACCGACCGCATCTTCACGTCATAGTCATGCGTGTCGGTGCCGGGACGGAACTTGATTTCCTTGATCTCGATGATCTTCTGCTTCTTGCGGGCTTCGGCCTCGCGTTTCTGGTTCTCGTATTTGAACTTGCCGAAGTCCATGATCTTGCAGACCGGCGGCACGGCGGTCGGCGAGATTTCCACCAGGTCCAGTCCGGCTTCCTCGGCCATCTGCATCGCGCGGGCAGGGGTCACGACCCCGACGTTTTCGCCATCCGCACCGATGAGGCGGATTTCCGGAGCGCGGATGCGGTCGTTGATGCGGGGACCTGTTTCGCGTTGCGGCGGGGCATTGTGCGGTCTGCGGGCTATGGTAGTCGTCCTTTGATGGTTCGATGTGCGGCGGCAATCTAGACTCGGGCGGGCATATCTGCAACCCGGCTGGCTCTCTTAGGGTCCAGAATTCCGCATGTTTCCGGCGTTTTTTGCCGCGCTGCATTGCAGCACCCTTTTCATTTGGGAACCAAGCTGGCATATGACCGGCATCCGGGCGCTAGCTCCGGTCATGGGAGTATATGACATGAACAGATCCGTAATCATCGGCGCCATCGTCGTCCTTCTGGCTGCTGGCGGCTATTACCAGTTCAGCTACAAGCCGGCTCAGGAAGCCGCTACCGCTGCTGCGGAAGCTGCCGCCAAAGCCGAAGCCGATGCCAAGGCAGCCGAAGAGGCTGCTGCCGCGAAAGCCGCCGAAGACGCCGCCGCCGCGCAGGCCGCTGCTGACCAGGCTGCCGCCGCCGCGACCGATGCCGCGACCGCGACCACCGAAGCTGCGACCGACGCAACCGCTGCCGCCACCGATGCGGCTGCCGCTCTCGACCCGGCGAACTTCAACGCCGACGCCGTTGTCGCGCTGATCGACGGCTCGACCCTCGACGACGCGACCAAGGCCACGCTGAAGACCGCCGTCGAAGCCGCCAAGGCCAACCCGGCCCTGGTTGCCGACACCGTCGCGCAGGTCAAGACCGCGCTCGGCATGTAATCTTCGGCTTCTGCCGAAACCCGAAAGGCCGCGATGGGCAACCCTCGCGGCCTTTTTCTTTGCGGAGCCTCGGTGACGCCGTGCAATGCGAAAAGCCGCAGGATTTGCCTGCGGCCCTTGGCGGTCAAAAGGTTAAGATCACCCTAACGGATTCATTTAATACTTTGAATTCGCATGGTAATCAGAAGATGTCCACCGTGGACAGGTTCAGATCCCGTCGCCGACGAAGGCCTTCTCGACCACATATTCCAGCGGCTCCGAATTCGCCCCCTCGCGCAGCCCGAACGTCTCCAGCACCGCCTTGACGTCGTGGTTGAAGGCAAGGCTCCCACAGACCATCGCCCGGTCTTCCTCGGGGTCCATCGGGGCAAGCCCAAGGTCGGCGAAGACCTTGCCGCTGGTCAGGTTGTCGGTGATCCGCCCCATCCGCTCCGAAGTCTCGCGGGTCGTGGTGGGGTAGTACAGAAGCTTGTCCCCGACCATCTCGCCGATCAGCGGGTCATCCTTCAGGCTCTCCACCAGCTGCCGCCCGTATTCCAGCTCCGCCACCTCGCGGCAGGTGTGCATCATGATGACCTGGTCGTATTTCTCGTAGGTCTCCGGGTCGCGCATCAGGCTGGCGAAGGGCGCGATCCCGGTCCCGGTCGCGAGGAACCAGATCCGGCTCCCCGGCAGCAGCGCGTCATGCACCAGCGTCCCCACGGGTTTGGGGCGCAGGATGATCTCGTCGCCGACCTTGATATGCTGGAGCTTCGAGGTCAGCGGCCCGTCCGGCACCTTGATCGAGTAGAACTCCAGCTCTTCGTCCCAGCTGGGCGAGGCGATGGAATAGGCCCGCAGCAGCGGCTTCCCGGTCTCGCCCAGAAGCCCGATCATCACGAACTCGCCCGACCGGAACCGCAAGGACGCCGGACGGGTGACGCGGAAGGAAAACAGCCGGTCGGTCCAGTGGGTGACAGCCGTCACGGTCTGGGCGTCGGGCAGGTGGGGTTTCGCCTGGGTGGTGTCCATCGTCACGGTCTCATTCATCGTTTCGCCCTCCATAGGCGAGCAGACCCCGCAAGGGAAGCCTTCCCCCTGCGGCGAAATCACGGGGTCGGGGCAATCAGGCGCGGAGCTTGGCCTGGTAGTGGTTCGCCTGCCAGTCGGCGGCGCGGAACTGCCATTGCTCGGCGGGTTGACGCGCGGCAAGCTCGGCCGGGATCTCGGCCCCGTCGAAGCCCACGCGGCGGAGCATGGCATACTGGTCGGCAATCACCGGACCCAGCGCCAGAAGCTGCCCGGTATAGCCCAGCATCCGCAGCTTCCGCGCGATGGTGAAGGCGCGGCCGTCGTTGAAGGCGGGGAAGGCCACGCGGATCAGGGTGAGCTGGTCCAGCCGCCCGACCAGCGCCTCGGGGTCGTCGGTGTTCGACAGGTCGACCGAGGTCTGGTCGGTCAGCTCGGCCAGCGCCACGATCTCGCGCGCGGGGGCGGGGGTGAAGCCCGCATCAGTCACGATGACGGTCTGGGAAGCGCTCATGCTGCGTTCTCCGTGGAAGTCTGGGGGGCGGGGGCCCGAACGGCCTTGCCGTCGATGAAATGGATGCCGCATTCGGTCTTGGCCTGACCGCGCCAGCGTCCCGCGCGGGGGTCTTCGCCGGGCTTCACCGGGCTGGTGCAGGGCGCGCAGCCGATGGACGGATAGCCCTTCGCCACCAGCGGATGCCGGGGCAGGCGGTTTTCGACCATGTATTCCTCAAGGTCCTCGCGGCCCCAATGCGCCAAGGGATTGACCTTGATGCGGAAGTCGCCCTCGTTCTCGAAGAAGTCGATGGTGCCGCGGTCGGCGTTCTGGAACCGCTTCCGCCCGGTGATCCAGCCATCGAACGGCGCCAGCGCGCGTTCCAGCGGTTCCACCTTGCGCACGTTGCAGCAGCTGTCGGTCGAGAACTGGTGCAGCGTGCCGTCCGGGTCCTCGAAATTCACCCGCGCCGGGTTCGCCCGGATCGTGCGGATGTCGCAGAGATGCAGCTTCTCGGCCAGCTCGCGCTGGTAGTCGAGCGTTTCCTGAAACAGCATCCGGGTGTCGACGAACAGGACCGGCGTCTCGGGAGCGATGACGCTGACGAGGTGCAGAAGCACCACCGATTCCGCGCCGAAGGAGGAGACAAGCGCCACCTGGCCGAGGTCGACGTCTTTCAGCGCATGTTCCAGCACCGCCGTCGCCGAGTGGTGCTTGTAGCGCGCATTCAGCGCAGACACCCGGTCGGCGACCGGGCCTTCGTGGCGACCGTCACGCGGCATCTTGCGCGCCTTCCGTATTGTAGAGCGCGGTCTTGAACGGCTCCATCCCCACCCGCTTGAAGGCGTGCAGGAAGGTCTCGGACGGCTCCAGCCGCAGGCTTAGATAGGCGCGCAGGATGCGTTCGATGGCGGGGACAATTTCGTCATAGGCAAAGCCCGGCCCGGTCTTTTCGCCGATCACCGCGTCCTCGGTCCCGTCGCCGCCAAGGGTGATCTGGTAGTTTTCCACCCCGGCCCGGTCGAGCCCGAGAATGCCGATATGGCCGACATGGTGATGGCCGCAGGCGTTGATGCAGCCGGAGATCTTGATCTTCAGCGGGCCGATCTCATGCTCCAGCTTCAGCGCCTCGAAATGCATGGCCAGTTCCTGCGCGACCGGGATCGAGCGGGCGGTGGCCAAGGCGCAATAGTCCATGCCGGGGCAGGCGATGATGTCGGAGAGCAGCCCGACATTGGCCGTGCCAAGCCCCGCCTGCACCAGCACGGCATGCAGCGCAGGCAGGTCGGATTTGTGGACATGCGGCAGGATGACGTTCTGTTCGTGGCTGATCCGCAGGTCGGAATGCCCGTAGCGTTCCGCCAGATCGGCCAGCACGCGCATCTGGCCGGAGGTCGCATCGCCGGGGGTCAGGCCATGCGCCTTCAGGCTGACGGTGACGATGGCATACTGATCGTTGCGGTGCCGGGCCAGGTTGGTATCGGCCCAGGCCCGGAACACCGGGTCGGCCTTGAGGAAGGCATCATAGGCATCGACCGGCGCATCGCGGAAGGCGGGAGGGGCGAAAGCCGCGCGGATGTCGGCCAGCAGCTTCTGGTCATTGCCGCCGAACAGCGGGCGCAGGCGGGCGAACTCGGCTTCGATCAGCCGGGTGATCTCGTCCTTGCCGGTCTCGTGCAGGGTGATCTTGATCCGCGCCTTGAACTTGTTGTCGCGGCGGCCAAGCGTGTTGTAGACGCTGAGGACAGCCTCGACGTAAGGCAGCAGGTCGGCTTCCGGCAGGAAGTCGCGGACGGTCATGCCGACCATCGGGGTCCGACCGAGGCCACCACCGACGATGACCTCGAAGCCCGGCTCATCCGCCGCATTGCGGACCATGCGCAGGCCGATGTCATGCGCGCGGGTCACGGCGCGGTCATTCGGGGCGCCGGTGATGGCGATCTTGAACTTGCGCGGCAGGAACTGGAATTCCGGGTGGTCCATCGACCACTGGCGCAGAAGCTCGGCATAGGGGCGGGGATCGGCGATTTCATCCGCAGCGGCTCCGGCGAAATGGTCGGCGGTGACGTTGCGGACCGTGTTGCCGCTGGTCTGGATCGCGTGCATCTCGACATCGGCCAGCGCGGCAAGGATCGCGGGCACATCGGGCAGCTTCGGCCAGTTGAACTGGATGTTCTGCCGGGTGGTGAAATGGCCATAGCCCTTGTCCCAGGTGTCGGCAATCCGGGCCAGTTGCCGCATCTGGCCGGGATTGAGCGAGCCATAGGGGATCGCCACGCGCAGCATGTAGGCGTGAAGCTGGAGATAAAGCCCGTTCATCAGCCGCAGTGGACGGAATTCATCCTCGGTGAGGCTGCCGTCCAGCCGGCGGTCGACCTGGTTGGTGAACTGGGCGACGCGGGAGCGGACGAAGGCTTCGTCGAAGTCGGAGTAGGAATACATCGGGTCAGCTCGCGAGATCGGCTTGCTTGCCGTGGTTGTAGTTCGAAGGGCCGCGGGTGCGGAATTCCTCGCGGAAATGGGTCGGTTCGGGACCGTTCCGGCCAAGTCTGGCATCCGCCAGATAGGGGCCGACCACCAGCAGTTTCAGCGCAGCGGCATAGAGGAGCCGCATCTGGGCATGGGCCTCGTCCTCGATCAGCTCGGCTTCGTGGTGGAAGGCGGACCAGCGGTCGTCGGCGGTGAGATAGACCACATCGCCTTCGCGCAGGCGATTGGCGGTCACGATCTTCGGCGTGAAGCGGCGGCTCATCTTCGGGACCTTCGGTCTGGGAATGGTGACACCAATATAGAATATTTTCCCACTTCTGGACCAGTGACCCTTGCAGAAAAGGATGTGTGTTCCAATACTGCCGGGGATGAAAACCACTGTTCCGGGATATGGGGAAAATCAGGAATGACCGCCGCGCTGGACGATCTGGACCGGAAAATCCTGTCCGAACTGCAACAGGATGCCGAGCAAAGTTTGGACGAAATCGCGCGGAAAGTCGGGTCTTCGAAGACCCCGGTGTGGAACCGGATCCGCCGGATGCGCGAGCAGGGGGTGATCACCCGGACGACAGCCATCCTTGATGCCGAGGCTTTGGGGCTGGAGGCCTGTTTCTTCGTGCTGATCCGCACCTCCGAGCATGAGGCAGAGTGGCAGCGCCGGTTCCTGAAGGCGCTGCGCGAGCGGCCCGAGGTGCTGGAGGCGCATCGGCTGGCAGGGGACATCGACTATATCCTGAAGGTGCGGGTGAAGAACGCGCGGGCCTATGACACGTTCTACCAGGCGCTGATTTCCGAGGTGCGGATCTACAACGTGACGGCCCTTCTGAGCATGGAAGAGATCAAGTCGACAACCGTCTTGCCGCTGTGAGGGACGGTTTCTGAAAGGGGCGCTGACGCGCAAGCCTCTTGTCTCGTCGTCGGGCTTGCGCCCTTCTCCTCGGCGTTGGGGGTTTCACCCCCAAACCCCCGAGAGTATTTCTAAAAAGAGCAATTCAGTGGCTGAGGCGAAGGTCGCGGAGGCCGTGGAAATGGTAGACGTCGGCGTATTCGGGCTTTGCGGCAAGGGCGAGCTTCGGGTGGTGCCGGAAGAGGATCGGCAGCGCGATCTGCAGTTCCAGCCGGGCCAGCGGCGCCCCGACGCAGAAGTGCAGGCCCGCCCCGAAGGTGGCGAGCGGTTTCGGCGGGCGTGACGGGTTGAAGCGGGCGGGGTCGTCCCAGACCCCAGGGTCGCGGTTCGCGGCGGCGAGGAGGAGGCCGACCTGATC
>JAGPEG010000013.1 GCA_018057165.1 Tabrizicola sp. | reverse complement strand
TGTCCCCGAGGGCGGGGCGAACAGGACCGAACAGCTCCGCTCCGGTGTGAACCCGTACCGTTTCAGCTGCGCCTCCAGCTGCGCCACCGAATAGGGCCGCCCGAAGCCGAAGGGCGTCACGTCGCGGCGCGCCCAAAGACCCGATCTGTTCGGCACGATGAACAGCGCCCGCCCCCCCGGCCCCAGCACCCGCGCCGCCTCCTCCAGCACGGCTGAGGGGTTCTCGGATGTCTCCAGCCCATGCATCAGCACAAGCCGGTCCACAAATCCGGTGGACAGGGGCCAGGCCGTATCCTCGCACAAGACACTCACATTCTCCATCCCGGCAGGCCAGGGCATCACCCCCTGCGGACCCGGCATCAGTCCCACCACGCGGCGCGCCTCGGACAGATAGGGCCGCAGCAACGGCACCGCGAAGCCGAAGCCCGCCACCGTCTCCCCCACCTTCGGCGGCCAAAGCCGCACCACCTGGTCGCGGATGGCCCGCTGCGCCACCCGGCCCAGTTGCGTGCGGTAGTAGAAGTTCCTCAGGTCCAGCACATCAAGGTTCATTGCGGTCGCCGCCCATTGGGTCAATCCTCATGCATCATAGCCGCGAAGGGATCAAAGACCATGCTCGACCTCGTCACCGTTCCCTGCCTGGCCGACAATTACGCCTACCTGATCCACGACCCCGATACCGGCCAGACCGCCGTGATCGACGTCCCCGAGCCCGGCCCCATCCTTGCCGCCCTGAACGCCCACCAATGGCGGCTGACCGACATCCTGATCACCCACCACCACGACGACCACATCCAGGGCGTCGACACCCTGCGCGCGCAAACCGGCGCGATGGTCCTCGGTGCCGCCGCCGACGCCCACCGCCTGCCCCGGCTGGACCTCGCGCTCGACGAACAGTCCTCCTTTTCCGTCGGCAGCGAATTCGCCCGCGTGATCGAGGTTCCCGGCCATACCATCGGCCACATCGCCTTCCACTTCCCCGGCAGCCGCCTTGCCTTCACCGCCGACAGCCTGATGGCCGGTGGCTGCGGCCGTCTGTTCGAGGGCACTGCCCGCCAGATGCATCACAGCCTGCAAAAACTCGCCGCCCTCCCTCCCGACACGCTCATCTGCTCGGGCCATGAATACACCACCGCAAACCTGCGCTTCGCCACAACCCTTGAACCCGGCAATCCGCAGCTTATCTCTCGCGCAGCCGAGGTCGCCACCAAGCGCGCCAGGGGCACCCCCACCGTTCCTGTCCCGCTCCAGGTCGAGCTTGACACGAACCCCTACCTGCGGGCCCATCTGCCCGCGCTCAAGGCAGCGGTCGGCCTCCCAGATGCCGACGATGTCACGGTTTTCGCCGAAATACGGGCCAGAAAAGACAAGTTCTAGGCTCAGTGTATCACAAATGGCGTGATGATCGGGGGAAACCCCAAAATCTGGAAAATTGCGCTTGAAGTGCGGCAAGGAAAACCGAACTTTAAGCAGATGAGGCCACGGTTGGTTGGGCCCCGGCGCCCGGCTGACCTGCAGGACAGGAGCACTGAAGTGCCATCGTTTTCGACCACGCTTGAACAGGCAATCCACAGCGCCCTGGCACTCGCCAACTCGCGCCGTCACGAACTTGCCACGCTGGAACATCTCCTGCTGGCGCTGATCGACGAACCCGATGCAGCGCGGGTGATGAAGGCCTGCGCGGTCAACCTCGACGATCTGCGCAAGACCCTGACCGATTTCATCGATGACGACCTCTCGACCCTCGTCACCGATGTCGAAGGCTCCGAAGCCGTGCCCACCGCCGCTTTCCAGCGCGTCATCCAGCGCGCGGCGATCCATGTGCAATCCTCGGGCCGCACCGAAGTGACCGGCGCGAATGTCCTGGTCGCGATCTTTGCCGAACGGGAATCGAACGCCGCCTATTTCCTGCAGGAACAGGACATGACCCGCTACGACGCGGTCAACTTCATCGCGCATGGCGTGGCGAAGGACCCGTCCTATGGCGAAGCCCGCCCGGTTCAGGGCGCCGACGAACAGGAAACCCCCAAGGCCGAGGCTGGCGAGGCGAAGGAATCCGCCCTGTCCAAATACTGCGTCGACCTGAACGTGAAGGCGCGCAAGGGCGACGTCGATCCCCTCATCGGGCGCGAGGCCGAGGTGGAGCGGGCGATCCAGGTCCTCTGCCGCCGCCGCAAGAACAACCCGCTCCTCGTGGGCGATCCCGGCGTCGGCAAGACCGCCATCGCCGAAGGCCTCGCCCGCAAGATCGTGCTGGGCGAAACCCCCGAGGTGTTGGCCAAGGCCACGATCTTCAGCCTCGACATGGGCGCGCTTCTGGCCGGCACCCGCTATCGCGGCGATTTCGAGGAGCGCCTGAAACAGGTGATGAAAGAGCTTGAGGATCACCCCGATGCGATCCTCTTCATCGACGAGATCCACACCGTGATCGGCGCCGGCGCCACGTCCGGCGGCGCGATGGATGCCTCGAACCTGCTGAAACCCGCACTGCAGGGCGGCAAGCTGCGCTGCATGGGCTCCACCACCTACAAGGAGTTCCGCCAGCATTTCGAAAAGGACCGCGCGCTTGCCCGCCGGTTCCAGAAGATCGACGTGAACGAGCCTTCGGTGCCGGATGCGATCAAGATTCTGATGGGTCTGAAGCCCAGCTTCGAGGAACACCACGACCTGAAATACACCAACGACGCGATCAAGTCGGCGGTGGAACTGGCCGCGCGCTACATCCATGACCGGAAACTGCCGGATTCGGCCATCGACGTGATCGACGAAGCCGGGGCCGCGCAGCATCTGGTGCCGGAATCCAAGCGCCGCAAGACCCTGGGGCTGAAAGAGATCGAGGCCGTGGTGGCCAAGATCGCCCGCATCCCGCCGAAAACCGTCTCGAAGGACGATGCCGAAACCCTGCGCGATCTGGAAAAGACCCTGAAGCGCGTGGTCTTCGGCCAGGACAAGGCGGTCACCGCGCTCTGCTCGGCGATCAAGCTGGCGCGTGCGGGCCTGCGCGAACCGGAAAAGCCCATCGGCAACTATCTCTTCGCCGGGCCAACGGGCGTCGGCAAGACCGAGGTGGCCAAGCAGCTTGCCTCTTCGCTCGGCGTCGAGCTGATCCGTTTCGACATGTCGGAATACATGGAGAAACACGCCGTCTCCCGCCTGATCGGCGCGCCTCCGGGCTATGTCGGCTTCGACCAGGGCGGCATGCTGACCGATGCGATCGACCAGCATCCGCATTCCGTCCTCCTTTTGGACGAAATGGAAAAGGCCCACCCGGATGTCTACAACATCCTCCTGCAGGTGATGGACCACGGCAAGCTCACCGACCACAACGGCCGGACGGTGGATTTCCGCAACGTGATCCTGATCATGACCTCGAACGCGGGGGCGCGCGAACAGTCGCAGTCCGCCATCGGCTTCGGTCGCGAACGCCGCACGGGTGAGGATACCGCCGCCATCGAGCGGACCTTCACCCCCGAATTCCGCAACCGCCTCGACGCGGTGATCAACTTCGCCCCCTTGGGCAAGGACATCATCATGCAGGTGGTCGAGAAATTCGTCCTGCAACTGGAAGCCCAGCTTCTTGACCGCAACGTCCATATCGAACTGTCGTCCGAAGCCGCCGCCTGGCTCGGCGACAAGGGTTATGATGACAAGATGGGCGCGCGTCCCCTGGCGCGGGTGATCCAGGAATACATCAAGAAGCCGCTGGCCGAGGAACTGCTGTTCGGCAAGCTGGTCAAGGGCGGTCTGGTCCGCGTCAACGTCAAGGACGATGCCATCACCCTCGACATCGAGGAACCGCAGAAACCGCGCCTGACGGGCCAGAAGCCTCCACTTCTGACCGCCGAGTAAGCGCACAAGACAAGGAAACCCCCGCCCTCACCCGGCGGGGGTTTTGCTTTGCGCCGCCCCTGTCTCGGCACCCCCCAAAGCCCTTTCACATTTGCCCAAATATCCCCGCCGGAGGCCCCGGCCTGCCAAGGGCGCATCGCTGGCCTATCTCGCGACAGCCACCACAAGCGCCTCCCCTCCCCCTCCGTGGGGAGGGGATGGAGGTGGGGGGTGCAGCGAACTGTGTAGCGATGACTTCGTCATTCCTCGCTGCATTTTCCCGCGACAAGGGGACGAAGTCGAACGTGGAGCAGTCACAAAAGTTAACCACTTCTGAACGCCCGCGCACAACCCATTGAAATCGCTCACTCGAATTTTCTGTCCACCGTGGACAGGGTCAGACCACCGCCGCCCGGTACAGATGCCAGGTCGCATGTCCCAGCACCGGCAGCACCACCACCAGCCCCAACAGGAACGGCAGGATGCCGACCGCCAACCCCAGGGCGACGATCAGCCCCCAGACCGCGATCACCCGCGGATTCTTCCGCGCGACCCGGACCGAGGTCGTCACCGCCACCGGCAGGCTCACGTCCCGGTCCAAAAGAAGCGGGAAGGACACCACCGACACCGCCAGCACCGCAACCGCCAGCAGGAAGCCGACCCCGGTGCCGATGATCGTCATCGCCCAGCCCGCCGGGGTCGTCATGGCTGCGGTCAGCAGCGCCATCAGGCTCGCGGGCCGCTCCGGCCCCAGCGTCGCCGCATGGATCGCGTCGGCGATCAGCAGCCAGGCCATGAAGATCACCCCGTTGAACAGGGCCAGCATGACGATCCGCGGGAACCGGGGCGACCGCAGCACGTCAAGCATCGAGGCCCAGCTCACCTCCACCCCCGCCTCCCGCCGTCGGCTCAGCTCATACAAGCCCAGCGCGGCGACCGGGCCGACCAGAGCAAAGCCCGACAGGACCGGGAACAAGAGATGCGTCAGGTTCCCCTGCGCCGCCAGCGCCAGCAATACCGCCCCCATCAGCGGATACAGCAAGCAGGCGAACATCACGTCCGACCGCATCGCCGCCAGGTCCTCCCATCCCTTGCGCAGCGCGGTCCGCAGGTCCTGCATGGTCAACCTGCGGATCTCGGGCGGCGCATCGGACCGGGCCGGGGTCGCGACCACCGTTGCGTAGCCCGCCGCAGAACTCAGCGCGGCAAAGGTCCAGGATAGGGGATTTCCGATCGTCTTCGGCATCGAGCTTCCTCCCGTTCAGGGGGAGCCGGGCCGGTCTTTCGCCCCGGACGTCCCAGTGGCATCGACTTGCAAGCAACGGATCTTTTGCCACAGCCTAGCACGGATCAACGCAGGGCGCAGTCACGGATTGGTGCGGGTTTCAGCGTTCGGTCAGCTTCAACTCGATCCGCCGGTTCTGCGTCCGTGCGGCCTCGCTGTCGCCCGCCGCGACGGGCCGGTATTCGCCGAAGCCGGTCGCGGCCATCCGGTCCGGCGGGAAGCCCAGCTCGTCCTGCATGAAGCGCACCACCGACAGCGCGCGGGCCTGGCTCAGCTCCCAGTTGTCGGCGAAGGCGCCGCCGCCGGACAGCGGCACGTTGTCGGTGTGGCCATCGACCCGGATGATCCAGTCGATCCCCGGCGGGATATTGGCGCGCACCTCGTCCAGAATGCGGACCACCCCGGCGATCTGCGCCCGGCCTTCCGGGGCCAGATCGGCAGAGCCGGGGTTGAACAGCACCTCCGAGGAGAAGACGAAACGGTCGCCCACCACCCGCACCCCTTCGCGGCCCTGCAACAAGGTGGAAAGCTGCCCGAAGAATTCCGACCGGAACCGGGCAAGATCCTTGTTCTCGGCCTCCAGCCGCGCGGCCTCCGCCGCTTCCAGTTCGGCGCGTTTGCGTTGTTCGGCGGCAACCTGGGCCAGCGCCGTATTCAGGTCCTTGCCCAGCGAATCGAGCTGCACCTTCGCGGCCTCGTCGCGGGCCTTGGCATCATCCAGCAACGATTGCAGGCTGCCCAGCTGGCTGCGCAAGGCCGCGAGCTGCTGGTTCAGAAGCTCCACCTCGCGCGCCGCCGCCAGGACCTTTTCCTGTTCCGCCAGCAACGCAGTCTCCGCTGCCGACAGCGCCGCATCCTTCGCGGTCGCACCCTTTGCCGCCTCGGTCCGGGCCGCCGCCAGCAGGGTCAGTGTTTCCTCGGCCTTCTTCCGCTCGGCTTCCAGCGCCAGAGTCATCGCCGTCAGTTCGGTGTCCGCATTGGCAAGCCGGTCGCGCAGGGCCTGCAATGCGGCGGCATCGGCCAGCCGCGCCGCTTCGCCCTCGGTGATCTCAGCCTTCGCCGCTTCCAACGCGGCGGCAGCCCGCGTTCCCATGGCCTTCGCTTCGGCCAGCAGGGCCTCCAGCGCCTCGCGCCGGGCGGCGGCCAGGCGGGCGGCTTCTGCCCCTGCGTCCACCTCCTCGCGCGCCTTGGCCAGGGCCAGGGTCATCGCCTCGGCCTCGGAAACCAGCTTCACCTTTGCCGCCTCCAGATCGGCGACCGAGGCGGTCAGCCGGTCGGCATCGCCCCGCGCGCGGTCGCGTTCGACCAGAAGTGCTGCAACCTGCGTCTCGAAATCGGTGATCTTTGATTTCGCCGTCGCCAGTTCCCCTTCGCGTGCGGTCAGGTCGGCAGTCAGCGTGGCGATGACCCCGGCTTGCCGGTCGCCTTCGGCATTGGCCGCGGCAAGACCCGCCTTCAACTGGGCAACCTGCCCCTCGAGATCGGTGGCCTTCGCCTGCTCCAGCCCCAGCGCATCGGCGAGTTGCGCGACCTGCGCGGTCAGCGACGAAAGCTCGCTGTCCTGGGTGGTGATCGTGTCGCGCAGGACCGACTGCATCACGGTGAAAATGGTCAACACGAACATCAGCACCATCAGCAGCGTCGTCACCGCATCGACGAAGCCCGGCCAGATCAGGCTCGAGTCACGGCGGCGGGTCCGGGTCGCCACCTCAGGCCCGCCCGGCGCTGCGGCCCAGCTGGCGGATCGCGGCGGTCAGTTGGGAAATGTCGGTCTTCAGGTCGGTCAGGGTTTCCTGCCGCCCCGCCGACATTTCCTCCAGAATCCGCAGCAGCTGCACGTCGATCGACCGCAACCGCATCCGGCTTTCCGGGTCCGCCGTGCCGCCCTCGGTCGCCTCCAGCACTGCGAGCAGCTTTTCCTGCCCTGCAGCGATCCGGCGCAGCGCTGCGGTCTGGCCTTTCTCGGCGTCGATCTTTTCGGTCAGCCGGGTCATCACCGTGACCAGCTCGGTGATCTTCGCCTCGGAGTGAAAGCGGTTCGCCTCGGTCTGGGTCTGAAGAGCCTGCAATTCCTCCATCTGCTGCGCCATGTGGTCGACCAAGAGGCCAAGCGCGTTCTGGTCGGCGCTTTCGCCGTCGCCCGCATAGCCAAGCCGGGTGATCGAGGAGAGCCATTCCTCAAGCTCACGGATGAAACGGTTCTGGCCGTGCCCGGCGAACAGCTCCAAAAGCCCCAGCACCAGCGACCCGGCAAGGCCAAGCAGCGAGGAGGAAAACGCCGTGCCCATCCCGCCAAGCTGGCTTTCCAGCCCCCCCATCAGCTTGCCGAAGACATCAAGGCCGCTTTCGCCTTCCTGCGGGGCAAGCGAGCGGATGGTTTCCACCACGGCGGGAACGGTAGTCGCCAGCCCCCAGAAAGTGCCGAGGAGGCCAAGAAAGACCAGAAGGTTGATCAGATAGCGGGTGATGTCGCGGGCTTCGTCGATACGCTGGACGACCGAATCCTGGATCGAGCGCGAGGAGGAGGCAGAGATCGACATCCGCGCTGACCGCGAGCGCAACAACGCGGCAAGCGGGGCCAGCAGGCGCGGCGGCGTTTCGGTTTCAGCCTCGGCGGTGCCACGGACGAAATTCTCGATCCAGTAGACCGACTGCGCCAGAATCCAGACCTGCCAGAAACAGGACAGGACACCCACCAGAAAGACCAGCCCGATCACTCCGTTCAGCGCGGGGTTGGTGCGCAGGATGTTCAAGGCGGTGTTGTGGATCAGCCAGGCCCCGGCACCCACCAGAATGCAGACCAGAAGCATGGTGGTGATGGCACGGATCGGTTGCGAGAAGGTCGTCGTGACCTCGACCGCCCGAGTATCTGTCTGGGACATGCTGCCCTCTGGTGTCCTGCCTGGCGCGGAGTCTAGCAGGATGCCGCAGGGTGCCAAGCAAAAGGTCAGGTCAGCGCGTGGACCCTTTCGGCCAGCCAGTCGAGATCGGGGTCGCGGATGCCAAGCTCGGCCAGATGGGCGGCGGTGGACCAGAGGTAGTCGCGGTTCCGCCCGCGCCCACCCGTGGCCTGGGCGATGATCTGCGCCTGTTCCTCGCGGTCGAGATGGCAGTATTGCGCGTGGTCGGGGTCGATGACATAGGCCAAGGCCTGCAACGGCCCCGCCTCGGTGCCGACCGGCAGGGTCGTCTCCAGATAGGCCGAGGAGACAAGCTCGCGTTCGCGCAATGCGTAAAGCGTGGCGGCCTCCTCGCCGGGAGCGACACGGAAGGCGACGCCGGTGCAACTGACACCCTCGGCCCGGTCCAAGGCAAGGACGAGGCCGGGATTTTCGACCGTGCCGCGATGGTGGATCGACCGCATGCAGAAGCTGCGGTGCCAGCCGTCCAGCGTGGCGATGCGGCGTTCGGCGACCGGAAAGCCCGGATCCCAGATCAGCGATCCGTAGCCGAAGACCCAGAGTGGTTCCTGCATGACTGGCCCTGTTGCGTCTCAGTCTGTAAACACCGGCGCAAGGGCAATGAAAAGGGTCGCACGATGCGCAAGCTTCTGTTCCTGATGGTGGCGCTGGTGGTGCTGTGGTCGGGCTACTGGGTCGTCGGCTCGAACGCGGTGCGCGACGCGGTGAACGGCTTTTTCGCCGACGCGGCCACGCATGGGCTGGTGGCCGAGAACACCGGCGTCATGGTGGCAGGTTTCCCCAACCGCTTCGACCTGACGGTCGAGGGGCTGCATCTGGCCGACCCGGCGTCGGGTGCAGGCTGGAATGCCCCCTTCGTTCAGGTCTTCGCGATGACCTGGAAGCCCTGGCACATCATCGCTGCCTTCCCGCCGGAACAGGAGGTGGTCCTGCCGGATCAGCTGGTGACAGTAGACTCCGAAGGGCTGCGCGCCAGTTTTCGCGTCAAGCCTGCGATCGACCTGCCGCTTGCGGCCGTGATCCTGGAGAGCAACCGCCTGACGGCAGGCTCGACGGCGGGCTGGACGGTCGGGGCGGGGCGCAGCGTCACCTCGATCAGCGCCGACGAGGAAGTGTCCGGCGCGGGCGACGTCCCGAACACCTATGTCCTTTCGCTGGAAGCCGCCGATGTGACCCCGGACCCGGATTTCATGGCAAGGGTCAAGGCCGTGACGATCCCGGACCTGCCGCCATCGGACCTGCCCGAGACGGCGGACCGGCTGGCGGGCAACATCTTCGTGACCCTTTCCGCCCCGCTCGACCGTCATGCGGGTGATGCGAAGCCTTACCTGACGCGGGTCGAGGTCAACCAGTTCACCCTCGTCTGGGGTCAGCTCGCCGCCAGCGCCAAGGGGCTGGTCGAGGCCGACGATCAGGGCTTTGCCGCCGGAGAGATCACGGTCGAGATCACCAACTGGAACCGGCTGCCCGCCATTCTGGTCGCCGCCGGGGTGGTCAAGCCCGAAATGGCCCCGACCATCGCGCGGGGAATGCAGGCGCTGGCGTCACAGTCGCCCGACCTTTCGGTCCTGTCGCTGACGCTGAAACTGGCCGAGGGACAGATGAGCTTCGGCCCCTTCCCCCTTGGCCCCGCGCCCCGGATGGTGCCGCCGACCGGCTAGCGCTGGGGGCTAGCGGCAGTAGGCCCCACCCTTGCGGGCCGAGGCGTCGAAATGGAAATGGTCCTCGTGATAGCCATCCGAGCCGGGGCCGAGCGTGGTCATGAAATACCCGCAGCCGGCCTTGTAGATCCGGCGCAAAAGCTTGTTGTAGTTCTGCGCAACCGACAGCACCTTGCCGTTCGACAGCACGAAAGCCGCGATGTCGATGGCGCGGCCCTTGCCGTGTTCGCTGATCTTCGCGCCTTTGACGTTGTTGCGGCTGCGGCAGCTGTAATGCGCGGCAACCCGCATCTCGACCAGGTTGCCGTTGAAGGCGGGCTGCGCGACCTCCTCGACCCAGCGATCCAGCGCCTTGGCGATGGAGCAGTCGACCGTCGCCGTCTGCGACAGCCGGACCCCCGCGACCGAGGTGATCGCGACCGGGTCCTCGACCCCGCAGCCCTTCACCTTTGACTTGATCGCGGCGATCTCCTCGCCCTTGATCGAGGCAACACCGCAGACCGACCCTTTCCTGGAAGCCGCCTCGCGCTTTTTCTTCCGCTCTTCCTTCTTCGTCAGCGGCGGCATCGACGCAAGGTCGATCCCGTCCTCCGGCACCTTCCCGGACAGGTCCAGCCCCGGCGCGTTGGAGGCGGCCTTCAAGGCGGCAAGGCCCTCGGTCAGGGCCTTGGGCCGAGGCATCGGGCGCAGGGAGCTGGTCAGAACGCTGTCCGACAGAGCGGTTTCCGGCGCGACTGCGGCCTCGGCCGAGACGGTCGCCGCGGTGGCGGGCACCTCCGCTGCAGACACCACGGTCAGGCGCGGGTTGGGCGGCGGCAGCGGAGAGCGGTCGATGTCCTGCGCAAATGCCCCCTGCCCAAGGCAGAGCCACAGCACGAGAACCCCGCACCGCACCAGGTTCAGCCCTCTTGCGCGGGCGGGGACGCGCGACCGAAATCCGGCGCTGCCGTGTCCTGCCCGGCCTCGATGATCCCGCGCCGGATCGCGCGGGTGCGGGTGAAATAGGCGTGCAGATGCTCGCCGTCGCCCATGCGGATCGCACGCTGCAACACGAACAGCTCCTCGGCAAACCGGCCCAGGATATCCAGCACCGCGTCCTTGTTGGTCAGGAACACGTCGCGCCACATCACCGGGTCGCTGGCAGCGATCCGGGTGAAATCGCGGAAACCGGCGGCGGAATACTTGATGACCTCGGATTGCGAGACGCGGCGCATGTGGTCGGCCACGCCCACCATCGTATAGGCGATGGCATGCGGCACATGGCTGACGACGGCCACCACCAGATCATGATGCGCCACGTCCATCGTGTCGACCTTGGCGCCCATGCCTTCGATCAGCTGGCGCAGCCGGGCCAGCGCCTCGGGATCGCAGCCTTCCGGCGGGGTCAAAAGCCACCAGCGGTTCTGGTAAAGCGTAGCAAAGCCCGAGCGTGGCCCGGAATATTCCGTTCCCGCCATCGGGTGGCCGGGGATGAAATGCACGCCTTCCGGCAGATGCGGCGTGACGGCATCGACCACGGCCTGCTTCACCGACCCCACATCCGTCACCGTCGCGCCCGGCTTCAGATGCGGGCCGATCTCGGCGGCAATCGCCTCCATCGCGCCGATCGGAACTGCCAGAACCACCAGATCGGCACCCATCACCGCCTCGGCTGCGCTGTCAGCCACGCGGTCACAGAAAAGCTCCCTCGCCACCGCTCGCGTCTCGGGCGACTTGGCGTAGCCCACGATCTCACCGGCCAACCCACCCGCCCGCATCGCATGTGCCATCGACGAGGCAATCAGCCCCAGACCGATCAGGGCGACGCGCTGGTAGATCATTTCACACCCTTGAACTGCGCGACGGCATGGGCGACCTGGCGGCACGAGGATTCATCGCCAATGGTAATCCGCAGGCAATGCGGCAGCTTGTAGCCCGCCACCCGACGCACGATCAGGCCCTGCTTTTGCAGGAAGGCATCGCAAGCCTCGGCCTCGTCCTGGCCGGCGAAGCGGGCAAGGATGAAGTTGGCCATCGAAGTGTCCGAGGGCACCCCGATCTCGGCCAGGGCATTCGCCAGCCAGGACCGCATCCGGGTATTCTCGCTGCGGCACTTGGCGACGAAATCCTGGTCGCGAACAGCGGCCTCGGCGGCCTCAAGCTGCGTGGTGGACAGGTTGAACGGGCCGCGAATGCGGTTCAGCACGTCGATGACATGTTTCGGGCCATAGCCCCAGCCGATCCGCAGGCCCCCCAGCCCGTAGACCTTGGAGAATGTCCGCGTCATCACCACATTGTCGCGCGCATCGACCAGGGCTGCGCCGCCGTCATAGCCTTCGACATATTCGGCATAGGCCCCGTCCAGCACCAGAAGCGCCTGCGGCGGCAGGTTCTCGGCCAGCCGGGCGATCTCTGCCGCCGAGATCATCGTGCCGGTCGGGTTGTTCGGGTTGGCGATGAACACCAGCCGGGTGCGCCGGTTGCAGGCGGCAAGGATCGCATCGACATCCGTCGTCCGCTCGCGCTCCTGCACTTCGACCGGGGTCGCCCCGACCGCCAGCGAAGAAATGCGGTACATCAGAAAGCCGTGTTCGGTAAACACCACCTCGTCGCGCGGCCCGGCATAGGCCTGGCAGAGAAAGGTGATGATCTCGTCCGAACCCGCGCCGCAGATGATCCGTCCCGCATCCAGCCCATGCACCTCGGCAATCGCGGCGCGGAGATCAGCGTGGTCGGTGACAGGGTAGCGGTGCAGGTTGTGGACAGTGCGGGTGAAGGCCTCTTTCGCCTTGTCGGACGGGCCGAAGGGGTTCTCGTTCGACGACAGCTTCACCACATTGGCCACACCCGCCACATGCGCCTTGCCGCCCTCGTAGAGTGCGATGTCAAGAATGCCTGGCTGTGGCTTGATCTGGTCGTTCATCATGGCCCCCGGTGTCGAGGCTCCGTTTAACTTCCCTGCACGCACAAGGCCAGAGGGTTCCGCCCCGACCAGCGATGGCCGTGGATTGCGGCTCAGACCGCGAGGAAATTGCAGAACTGCCAGGGATCGCTGTCGTCCCGGTCCTCGGGAAAGCTGTTGATCCGGTTCTGCAGGGGTGTCCAGTCGGTGTAGTGACATTCGACCCGGCCCAGATAGGGGCGCTGGACTTCCAGGCAGCGGAGATGATCCATCTCGTCGGCCTCGACGAAACCCCGGTTCGGGTTTTCCGCCGCCCAGACCATCGCTGCCAGCACGGCGGATGTCACCTGCATCCCCGTCGCATTCTGGTAGGGCGCCAGCTGTCGCGCCTCGTCGCAGGACAGCCGCGAGCCGTACCACATCGCGCCCTTGGCATGACCATAGAGGAACACCCCCAGGTCATCGCCTCCGCCGGTGATTTCCTCGACCGTCAGGATATGCTGCTCTGGCTGCCGTTTCCCCGCCCCGTTCATCTCATGCATCGACAGGATCGCGTCGTTGCTTGGGTGATAGGCGTAGTGGCAGGTCGGGCGGTAGGCCGCTTCGGTCCCGTCCCAGACGGTATAATAGTCCGGGATCGACAGGGCCTCGTTGTGGGTGATGACATAGCCGAACTGCGGCCCGACAGCGGGGCACCAGCTGCGAACGCGGGCATCCGCGCCGGGGCGGTCGATCCAGATCGCATAGCCCGGCCCGTGGTCGAAAGCATGGCCCTGCGGCGGCAGCTTCTTCTCATGCGTGCCCCAGCCCAATTCGGCGGGCTGGTAGCCTTCGGACAGAAGCCCGTCCACCGACCAGGTGTTGACGAACACCCCCGGCGGCTTGGCTTTGCCGGAAACCTGCGTGTCGCGCTCGGCGATATGGATGCCCTTGACACCCAGTCCCTGCATCAGCGCCGCCCAATCCTCGCGGGTCTGCGGATCACCCGTCACGCCGGTATCCGCCGCCAGCCGCAGCAGGGCTTCCTTCAACAGCCAGGACACCATCCCCGGATTCGCCCCGCAGCAGCTGACCGCCGTCGGACCGCCGACATAGGCCTTGCCCAGCTTTCGCACCCGCTCGCGCAGCGGATAGTTCGTCCGCTCGGCATTCGGCAGGGTCGAGCCGAAATAGAACCCCGGCCAGGGCTCCACCACCGTGTCGAGGTACTGGACCCCGATGTCCTGCGCCAGTTTCATCAGCTCGATGGAATCCACATCCACCGACAGGTTGACGATCATCCCCTTGCCATCGGGAAACAGCCCCCGCAGCACCTCGGCGAAGTTCTCTGCGGTCAGTGCCAGCTGCACATGCCGGATACCGTGGTCGCGCATGAGATGCGCATACTCTCCCGACGGCTCGATCACCGTGAACTGCGCCCGATCAAAGCCGATGTGCCGCTCGATCAGGGGCAGCGTGCCGCGCCCGATCGATCCGAATCCGATCATCACCAGCGCGCCGTCGATACGCGCATGCACGGGATAGGTCATCGTCTTCTCCTTACTTGTACGACCGGGCCTGAAGCCAGTCCATCAAGGCCATCAGCACGCCCGAGACCACGAAGGTCAGGTGAATGGTCACCAGCCAGAACATTTCGGTGACGCCGAATGTGGTGGCGGTATCCAGGTCGCTGATCTCCATGAACCGTTTCAGCAGGTGAATCCCGGAAATGGCGACGATACTGGCGATCAGCTTCATCTTCAGCCCGCCGAAATCGACCTTGCCCATCCAGCCCGGCTTGTCCTCGCCCACGTCGATGTCGAATTTCGACACGAAGCTCTCGTAGCCCGAGAACATCACGATCAGCAAAAGGTTCGCCGCCAGCGTCAGGTCGATCATGGTCAGCGCGACCAGGATCATCTTCTCGGCCGACAGCTCCAGCACCTGCGGCAGGTAATAGACCAGCTCCTTGACGAAGATCACCGTCAGCATCCCCAGCGTGACGGCAAGGCCCAGATACATCGGCGCCATCAGCCAGCGGCTTGCGAAAAGCCCCTGCTCGAACCGCGTTTCGACGCTCGACTTGCCTGACATCCTGGTCGTCTCCGCTGCGATGGCCCTGTTTTGGCGAAATAGGGAAGGGGGGCGGAAAAGGAAAGACCCAAAGGACGCAGCATCAATGCCTCTTGACATGCAGGTAAATACCTGCCTATTTATGGGCAAGAGGAGTGAAGCGATGGATGCGGACAAGGTCTTCAAGGCACTGGGCGACCCGACGCGCCGCAAGCTGCTGGATCTTCTCTGCGAGCAGAACGGCCAGACCCTTGGTGCCTTGTGTGAGCATCTGGCCATGGCGCGGCAATCGGTGACACAGCATCTGGACCTTCTGGAAGAGGCGAACCTTGTCAGCACCACCCGTCGGGGCCGTGAAAAGCTTCATTTCATCAATCCCGTACCCCTGCACGACATCTACGAACGCTGGGTCCGCAAGTTCGAACTGCAACGCCTGACCCTGCTGCATGACCTGAAACGCGAACTGGAAGGAAAGCCGTAAATGACCGCCGAACGCACAAGCTTTGTCTATGTCACCTTCATCTCTGCCGCGCCGGAAAAGGTGTTCGACGCCATCACCAGCGCCGACATCTCGGCCCGCTACTGGGGCCATTCCAACGTCTCCGACTGGCAACCCGGATCACGCTGGGAACATGTCCGCAACGAAAGCGGCGTGGCCGAGCTGACGGGGCGCGTCGTCGAGCATTCGCCCTCGTCGAAGCTGGTGATCTCCTGGGTCAACACATCGCAAGAGGCTGACCCCGAAGCCTATTCCCGCGTCACCTTTGACGTCATCCCCTATGACGGCATGACCAAACTGATCGTCACCCATGATGACCTGATCAAGGGCAGCGGGATGGAACAGGGCGTCAGCAAGGGCTGGCCCATCGTGCTGTCCAGCCTGAAGAGCTACCTTGAAACCGGCACCGGCCTGAACGTCTTCGCCAAGCCCAAGGCCGCGTGATGGAGGCTCCCTTCACCGGCGGCTGCGCCTGCGGGGCGCTGCGCTACAGACTGCGCACGGTCCCTGTCGTGCAAAGCCAGTGCCAGTGCCGCGACTGCCAGCGCCGCAGCGGCTCGGGTCACGCCTCCTGGCTCGTCTTCCCCGAAAGCGCGGAGGATGTCCTTGCCGGCCCAAGCGCGCGTTGGGGCGTGACAGCCGACACCGGCACCGAAAAGGAGCATGGCTTCTGCCCGACCTGCGGCACCCCGGTCTTCCTGACCTTTCCGGGACAGGCGGGCTTGGTCGCCGTCCATGCCGCCAGCCTGGACGATCCGTCCCGCTTTGCTCCGGTCCTGGTCACCTGGGGCTCAACCGCGCAAGGCTGGGACCGGCTTGATCCCGCATTGACGGTCTTCCCGAAGATGCCGCCCAGGGCCTGAGCCCCAAAAGCAAAAGGCCCGCCAAACGGCGGGCCTTCCAATCCGTAGGATGCGTGCTTGCACGCACCGAAAGATCAGTTCTTGGCGTAGTATTCGACGACCAGGTTCGGCTCCATCTGCACCGGATAGGGCACATCGCCCAGGGCCGGAGTGCGGACGAACTTCGCAGTCAGCTTGCTGTTGTCGACTTCCAGGTAATCCGGCACGTCACGTTCGGTCAGGGCAATCGCCTCGACGATGGCGGCCATCTGGCGCGACTTCTCGCGGACCTGGATCACGTCACCTTCCGACACGCGGTAGGACGCGATGTTGACGCGCTTGCCGTTCACCAGGACGTGCCCGTGGTTGACGAACTGGCGGGCGGCGAAGATCGTCGGGACGAACTTGGCACGGTAGACCACCGCGTCCAGGCGACGCTCCAGGAGGCCGATCAGCATCTCGCCGGTGTCGCCGCGCACACGCTCGGCTTCGCCATAGATCTTGCGGAACTGCTTTTCGGTCAGGTCGCCGTAATAGCCCTTGAGCTTCTGCTTGGCGCGCAGCTGCGTACCGAAGTCCGACAGCTTGTTCTTCCGGCGCTGGCCGTGCTGGCCCGGACCGTACTCGCGCTTGTTGATCGGGGACTTCGGACGGCCCCAGATGTTCTCGCCCATGCGGCGGTCGATCTTGTACTTGGCAGAGGTGCGTTTGGTCACCGCTGATCTCCTTCTAACATTACGAAGGGCGTTGTCCTTTCCCCGGACATGATCCGGGGCGACAGGCATCCCCTTGCGGGGGCCACCAACACCAATGAAAAGCCCCGGACTCGCATCCGGGACGGGCGGCTTATAGAGGAGAAACCGGGGGAGTCAACAGGGCCCGGTCGCGCCAAACCCGTGGCCCATCGGAGCATTGTCATCGCGACTTTCCAAGAGACCGGGCAGGCGGCCCGCATCCGTCCGCGGCACAGCCGAGAAGGCTTCATACGGGGACCAGTCTTGGGAAAACTCGGTGGCGATCAGCGAAGCGGAATGTTCTCGCGCAGGATGATCCGCGGTTCGATGTCCTTCAGCCGCAGCTGTGGCGCCGAGGTGGCGATTGCCCCCAGCAGACGGATCACCGCCTGCTCGCCCACCAGCTGAACATTCTGGTCAATGACCACGTCGATGGTGCCGTCCGCCAGCCAGGCATGGGTCCGGTCGGTCAGATCGTGCATGAAGACCATCGGGCGGCGCGGGGGGCTGATCTCTTCCAGCGCCGCGACGATGCCCGTGCGGCCCGCACCCACGCAATAGACCCCGGCGAGATGCGGGGTCACGCGCAGAAGCTGCGTCATCGCCAGCCGGGTCCGGTCGCTGCTTTCGCCGGTCTCGATGGGCGGAAGCAGCGACAGGGACGGAAAATCCCGCTCCAGTACGGCGCGGAAACCGGCTTCCCGGCTCTGGTGGCCATCATAGGCCCGCGATCCCATGAAAAGGCCGATGGACCCGCCCCTGCCGCCCGCCATCCGCCCCATCAGCAGCGCAGCAGTACGACCCGCCACCGTGTTGTCGACACCGACATAGGCCGAACGACCGGACTCCGGCACGTCCGACGCTATGGTGATGACGCGCAGGCCCGCTTCGCAGACCCGCCGGATCGCCTCGCGCGTGCCGGGGTGATCGGCGGCCACAAGGCCGATGCCGCTGGTGCGCAGCGAGATCGTTTCCAGGGCGGGCAGCACGGATCTGGGCCCGAAACCGTCCAGCGCGCGAATGTTGCACGACGCAACCAGCGGGATCGTCGCCGCGAACCGGCGGATGGCGGCGACCAGCTCGCCCATGAACCCGTTCTGGACCATCGGAATGAAGAATTCGAGATGGACGGGCCGCGACGGCAGCGCAACCATGCCCTCCAGCGGCAGATAGCCAAGTTCCTTCGCAGCGTGCAGCACGCGGTGACGGTTCGCGGCGGACACTCCGGGGCGACCGTTCAGCACCCGGTCGACGGTTGCGGTCGAGACCTCGGCCTTTCGGGCGATGTCGATGATCGTGGTCCGTCCCATGTGCCCCGTCCCTGCGTCCACATCGGATTGGTTCCCGATGGGTTGATGTAATCTGATGTGATTCAAGGTTGTGACATTCTGACGCATCCCGCAAGCTGTCTCACGTCCGGCGCGGCCACGCGACGGGAAGACGTGGCTTCGGTCAGTCAACGGGTCACAGGGCCCATGGGAATCAGGGAGGAAACCCACATGTTCAGGAAATTGCTTGGCGCTGCCGCCACCCTCGCCTTGACGGCCGGCATCGCCGCTGCCGAGGGCAAGACCTTCTACTGGGTCTCGCATGGCGGCCCGGCCGATCCGGTCTGGACCTATTTCCTGCAAGGGGCCGAGGCCTTTGCCAAGACGACCGGCAATACCGTCAACACCTCGTTCCATTCGGGCGACGTGCCCAGCCAGCAAGAGGCCGTGCGCGCCGCCATCGCGGCCGGTGCCGACGGCATCTGCTCGACCAGCCCCGATCCGGGCTCGATGGTCGATGTCGTGTCCGAAGCGCGGGCGGCGGGCATCCCGATCATCAACTTCAACACCTCGGATTCGGCGCCGAACTGGAATGCCTATGTCGGCGGCGACCTGCACGCGGTCGGCAAGGCCTGGGCGCAGCATCTGGTCGACAACGGTCTGGTGAAATCGGGGGACTTCGTCTGGATGCCGGTCGAAGTGCCCGGCGCATCCTACGGCGTCGAGGAAGAGGCCGGGATCAAGGAAGTGTTCGAACCCCTGGGCATCACCTGGGAAGTCACCGATGCCACGCTGGATCAGGCCGAGGTCATCACCCGGATGACCGACTATGTCACCGCCAACCGCGACAAGATCAAGGCGATGATCGGCCTGGGCGACATGGTGACAGGCTCGGTCAAGCGGGTCTGGGACCAGGCCGGCGTGCAGCCGGGCGAGATTCCGGTGGTCGGCTGGGGCAACTCGCTTGATACCACGCAAGAGGTGATGGACGGCTATGTCAACGCGGCGATGTGGCAGGATCCGCAGGCGACATCCTATCTGTGCCTGTCCTCGCTGCTGATGGAGGGCGACGGCATTCCGCTGGGCTTCGACATCATCACCGGCGCGCTTTACGGCAAGGACACCGCCCCGGTCTACCACAAGATCATGGGCGGCAACTGAGGCGCAGCCGCGCCTTTTGATCCCCCCTTCCAAGCCGCCCGCCACCGTTGCGGGCGGCCACGTCCTCCCATTCTCCCCAGGAACCGGCATGTCCAACCCGTCCAGCCCAACCGCCGCACATCCCCCCGAGCCCGGCGTGCTGAAGCGTTTCATCGCCAAGCCGGAGTTCGGGCCGCTGGTGCTTCTGGTGGCGATGATCGTCGTCTTCACCACGATCAACCCGACCTTCATGTCACTGAACAACATCGGCAACGCGCTGACCTTCACGGTCGAGCTGGGGCTGATCGCGCTGGCGATGACATTGCTGATGACGGCGGGAGAGTTCGACCTGTCCGTCGGCTCGGTCTTCGGCTTCGCGCCAGTCGTGATGTGGGCCTTGTTCAACGCCGGTCTTATGCCGCTTCCGCTGGCTTTCATCGTGGCGATGCTGGTCGCGCTGGGTATCGGGCTTTTCTCGGGGCTGTTCGTCACGCGGCTGGGCATCCCGTCCTTCCTGGTCACGCTCGGGATGCTTCTGGTGGTGCGCGGTGCGGCACTGTGGCTGACCTCGGGCTTCCCGCAGCGCACCTGGGACGCGGGCGAGCAATGGCTGACCGAGCTTCTGGTGGGCGACTTCTACGTCGGCGGCCTGCGGATCTACATGAGCCTGATCTGGTTCATCCTTCTGGCCGTGATCTTGCACCTTCTCCTGACAAACACGCGGTTCGGCAACTGGATCCAGGCCACCGGCGGCAACCCTGGTGCTGCACGCAACCGCGGGGTGCCGATCCAGCGGGTCAAGGTGATCCTCTTCATGCTGTCCGCAGCCATGGCGGCCTTTGCCGGAATCATCTCGTCGATCCGGGTTTCGGCGGCGAACCCCAACTCCGGCACCGGCTACGAACTGGAAGTCATCGCCATGGTGGTGATCGGCGGCACCGTCCTGACCGGCGGGCGCGGCACGATCATCGGCACGGTGATCGGGGTGCTGATCCTGCGGCTGATGCGCAATGGCATCGTCCTGATCGGGGTGCCGGGCCTGGCCTACAACATCTTCATCGGTGCGATCATCCTGGGAATGATGGCACTGCACGCCGCACTTGAACGCCGGCACAACGCAGGAACCTGAAGCATGGACGACCAACCCCTTGTCGAAATGCGGCATATCGAGAAATCCTACGGCCGCGTCCACGCCCTGCGCGACGTCAACCTCACCATCCGGCGGGGCGAGATCGTCGGCCTTCTCGGCGACAACGGCGCAGGTAAATCCACGCTGATCAAGGTGCTCTCCGGCGCGGTGCCGTACACCTCCGGCGAAATCCGGATCAAGGGCAAGCCGGTCCGGATGACCTCGACCAATGACGCCATCGCGGCGGGGATCGAGACGATCTACCAGGACTCGGCATTGGTGCCGCAGCTCTCCATCGCCCGGAACCTGTTTCTCGGGCGCGAACTGACGACGGGCAGGCTGGACAGGCTGGACCTGTCCCGGATGAACGAGGTCGCGGCGGACCTCTTGAAGCGGGTCGGCATCTCGAAGAACATCCCGCCGACCACGCCCATCGGATCGCTTTCGGGGGGCGAGCGGCAGGCGGTGGCCATTGCCCGCGCGATGTATTTCGACAGCGACCTCATCATCCTCGACGAACCCACCAACAACCTTGGCGTCGCCGAGACGCAGGGCGTCCTGCGCTTTGTTCGCGAGGCACGGGATACCGGGCATTCCTGCATCTTCATCGCCCACAACATCCACCACGTCTTTCAGGTGGTCGACCGGATGGTGGTGATGCGGCGGGGGACAGTGGTGGCCGACGATCTCAGCCCGAAGACCTCTTCGATCCAGGACGTCGAGGACGTGATCACCGGCGACCATATCCATATCTGACCAGGGATGGCCCAGGGGTGCCCGCTGGGCCGCGAGTTGAAAGGAAGACCCATGCGCGTGCTCTACGACCCGGACCCGCGAGCGACCGACGAGATCTTCTCGCCCGAGGCGCTTGCCGACCTGCGGTCGCGCTACGCGGTGACGGAATGGCAGGGCCAGGACCGTGAGGCCTTCTACACCACGCATCTGCCCCGGACAGACATCCTGATCTCGCAGCAGCCGATGGAGGCCGACCGGCTGGCGCTGGCGCCGAACCTGCGGGCGATCTTCAACGTCGAGACGAACTTTCTGCCGAATGTGGACTATGCCGAATGTTTCCGGCGCGGCATCCACGTCCTCGCCCCCGGCGCGGTCTTTGCCGCCCCTGTGGCCGAGATGGCGCTGGGAATGGCGCTGTCGCTGGCGCGCAACATCCACGGCGAACATGCGGCCTTCCTGACCGGGCAGGAGAAATGGCTGTTCGAGGGCAACAGGCAATCGGAGCTTCTCGCCGGGTCCACGGTCGAGATCATCGGCTTCGGCGATGTGGGCCGCTCACTTCACCGCCTGCTCGCGCCCTTCGGCTGCCGGGTCCAGGTCTTTGACCCCTGGCTGCCGCCCGGCCATCTGAAACGCCTTGGGGTCGAGCCGGTCGGGTTCGACGCACTGATTGCGGGCAACCGCTTCGTCTTTGTCATGGCCACGATCACCACAGACAACGCCGGCATGATCGACGCCCGCGCGCTGGGGCTGATGCAGCCGGGGGCGATGCTGCTGCTCATGTCACGCGCGGCGGCGGCGGATTTCGGGGCGCTGACGCAAGCGGCGGCCTCGGGGCGCATCCGGGTGGCGACCGATGTCTTCCCGGTCGAACCCTTGCCCAAGGACGACCCGATCCGTCGGGTGCCGAACATGCTCTTCTCCCCGCATCGCGCCGGGGCGCTGACCTTTGCCCTGCGCGAGATCGGCACCCGCGTGCTGGAGGACATGGACCTGATCGCCCGCCGCCTGCCCCCTGTCGCCTGCCGCCGCGCGGAGCCCGAGACGGTGGCGCAGATGCGCTCGATGCCCGTCGCCGCCACGCCGTCGGGCGAAAAGGGCTGACGCCATGGCGGAGCTTTTCGGTGAAACCCTGACGCAGCACGACATCCGGAGGCGAAGCGGACAGCTCGCGGCCTATGGCGGCGTTCGTCTGATGGAACTCTCCGACGGCAGCGAGCGCGGCATCCGTATGCTGGAATTCCGCACCGGATCGGGCCTCCGTTTCACTGTGCTGGTCGACCGGGCGATGGACATTGCCGAAGTCGAATGGCGCGGCGCTTCGCTGGGCTGGCACGGGCCGTCCGGACTGCGATCCGCTGCCCTGCACGAACCCGAAGGCGAAGGCGGCTTCGGCTGGGCGCGCAGTTTCACCGGCTTTCTCGTCACCTGCGGGCTGGACCACATCCTGGGCCCGGAAGAGGTGGACGCCAGCCACTACGGCTATCCCGGTGTCCGGACCAGGCGGCATGGGTTGCACGGCCGCATCGCCAACATCCCGGCACGACTGACCGGCTATGGCGAGATCTGGGACGGCGACCGCTGCATCCTCTGGGCCGAAGGCACCATGCGCCAGGCGACCACCTTCGGCGAGCATCTGGTCCTGACCCGCCGGATCGAGGCGGATCTGGGCGGGCAGGAAATCCGGCTGACCGACCATGTCGTGAACGAAGGCTTTGCCCCCACGCCGCACATGTTCTTCTACCACGTCAACCTCGGTGCCCCGCTTCTGGGCGAAGGCGCGCGCTATGTCGCGCCCATCGCCGATGTGGTCTGGGCCGCCCATGCCGAACGCTACCGCGACCAGTCCACCGGCTATGCCCGTATCCCCGCGCCGCAGGATCGCTTTGCCGAGCAGGTCTGGCAGCACGAAGCCGCCGCCGATGACCATGGCGAGGTGCATGTGGCCCTGCTGAATGACCGGCTTGGGCTGGGCCTGCAGGTGACGACCCGCAAGGACCAGCTTCCCTGTCTGTACGAATGGCAGCATTTCCAGTCGGGGGCCTATGCCCTGGGGATCGAGCCCTCGACCCATCATGTCCTTGGCAACCAGGCCGCCCGCGACCGGGGCGAGATGATCTGGCTTACCGCCGGGGCCAGCTGTCGCTACGACGCGCGCTTCACCGTGCTGGACGGGGCTGCGGCGCTGTCTGCCGCCGAAACGCGCATCCGCGCCAACACCGCCCAACCCGATGACCCCTATCCCACCCCATCGGGCAATTTTCGCCCGCTGACCGGGCGCCCACAGATCTGACGAGCCGAGAGACCAATGCCCTACGATGCAACCCTTGTCGAAAAACGCGACTATTCGCTGACCGGACCCAGCGCGACCCTGGCCATCGAACGGGGTCTGGCCTCGGCCGACTGGTATCACTCCGAAGTGCCGCGCAAGCAGATGAAGGATCTGATGCAGCGCCGCGACGGCCCGGCGATCCGCGACACGCTGATCTGGTTCGCCTTGCTGGGCCTCACGGCCTGGGGGGGCATCCAGTTTTGGGGCAGCTGGTGGTGTGTGCCGTTCTGGGCGGCCTATGGCGTGCTTTACGGGTCAGCCTGCGACAGCCGCTGGCATGAATGCGGCCATGGCACCGCCTTCAGGACAGGCTGGATGAACGATGTCGTCTATCACATCGCCAGCTTCATGGTGATGCGCAACCCGGTCTCCTGGCGCTGGAGCCACGCGCGCCACCACACCGACACCATCATTGTCGGCCGTGATGCCGAGATCGCCTTCATGCACCCGGTCTCGATCCTGCTGAACGTCCTGCACTTCATCGGCGTGGTCGATATCTGGCAGTGGCTGAAGGTGCTGCTCCGCAACGCGGTGGGCAACCTCAGCCCCGACGAGCGGAACTACATCCCCGAGGCCGAAGCCGGAAAGGCGATCTTCTGGGCGCGGGTGCATGTGGCGATCTATGCCGTGACGCTGGCGGCGGCGATCTACTGGAGGACGATCCTGCCCTTCATGCTGATCGGCGGGCCGCGCATCTACGGCGCCTGGCACATGTTCCTGACCGGCATGATCCAGCATGGCGGGCTGGCCGAGGATGTGCTGGACCACCGGCTGAACAGCCGTACCTGCCTGATGAACCCGATCAGCCGCTGGATCTACTGGAACATGAACTACCACGTCGAACATCACATGTTCCCGATGGTGCCCTATCACGCCCTGCCGCGCCTGCATGCGCTGATCAAGGGCGACCTGCCCGCCCCCTGCCCCTCGATCCCGGCGGCCTTTGCGGAAATGGTCCCGGCGATCCTGCGCCAGCGGCACGAGAAGGGCTATTTCCTGAGAAAGACCCTGCCACCGACCGCGCGTCCCTATCGCGAGGATCTGCACCAGACCGTCCCTGATCGGGATGGCTTGAAGGAGTGACTGCAATGCAATGGCTGCCGGTTTGCCCGCTGGAAGACATCGACCCCGAAGACCTGACCCGCTTTGATCACGGCGGCAGGACCTACGCGATCTACCGCGACCCGGAGGGCGCGGTCTTCGCGACGGACGGGCTTTGCACGCATGAACAGGTGCATCTGTGCGACGGGCTGGTGATCGGCAACGAGATCGAATGCCCCAAGCACAACGGTCGCCTCAACTACAAGACCGGCGAAGCCAGGCGGCTGCCCTGTGTGACTGCGCTACGGACCCACCCGGTCCGCGTGACGGGGACAATGATCGAGATCGGGCTGGAGGAGTGACCATGGCTCGCATGCGCCCGACAGTGGCCGATCTTCGCGCCTGGAAGGGGAAACGGCAGCTGACCATGCTGCGCATCTTCACGCTGGACGAGGCCGCCGCCGCCGAAGAGGCGGGCATTGATGTGGTCTCGGTCCCGCCCGACCTGGTTCTGGACCCGGAATACCGGAAGGTGGCCCCGACCCTGTTCACGATGTCGGGCCTTGATCACCGCGAGGCAGGCACGCGCGACGACTACCTGCGCTTCTGCGGCAAGTTGCTCATGGCCGGGGCGGACGCGATGTATTCCTCGGCCGGGATCGAGACGGTGCGGTATCTCGCGTCCGAACATATCCCCGTCGTCGGTCATGTCGGCCTTGTCCCCAGCCGTGCCACCTGGACCGGCGGCTTCCGCGCGGTGGGCAAGACAGCCGATCAGGCGCTGGCCCTTTACCGCGAATGTCAGGCCTATGAGGCGGCGGGGGCCTTCGCCGTCGAGATCGAGGTCGTGCCCGAGGAAGTCGCGACCGAGATCAGCCGCCGGATGCAACAGCTGCTTTTGTGGTCCATGGGGTCTGGGGCCGGATGCGACGCCCAGTATCTGTTCGCGATGGATATCCTGGGGGAACACCGGGGCAAGATACCCCGGCACTCCAAGACCTACCGCAACTTTGCCGCCGAGCATGATCGCCTGCAGCGCGAAAGGGTGGCCGCCTTTGCCGAATTTCGTCAGGACGTGACGACCGGCAGCTTTCCCGAGGACCGCTACATCCTGCATATGGATGGAAGCGAGCTGGCCAAGTTCAAGGCAGAGTTTGAACAGGCGCATGGCGAAGGACAATCCGGCCAGCGCAGATGAGGCCGACCATGCGGCATCCATGGCCCGGTAGCCGTTCTCGCCACCCAGTACGCGACCGTCCATAAGGCGGGGCCGCGCAAAGGGACGACGTCATCCCGCGGCCCGCATCCGCGCATCCAGCTCGGCGTTGATCGCGCCCCCCAGCAGCACGGCCCAGACGCTCAGATACAGCCACATCATCAGGATGATCACCGCCCCGATGGACCCATAGATCGCGTTGTAGCTGTTGAAATTCGCCAGATAGATCGAGAATCCGATGGACACCCCCGCCCAGGCCAAAGCCGCGACCAGCACCCCGACAGAAATCCAGGGCGAGCGGAATCCGCCTGGCACGTTGGGGCCGAAGCGGTAGAGGATCGAGAGACAGGTGACGACCAACAGGAACATCGCCCCCCAGGGCAGGACCTTGGTCAGCCAGGCCTCGAAACTGTCGAACTCGACGTAACTCAGCAGGACGGGCACCACCACCACCGTCACCAGCGCCACGAACAGCGCCCCGATCAGCGCGGCGGTCAGGATGAAATCCACCGCCCAGCCCTTCAACCATCCCCTTGGCCGTGAGCGATGCACCACGTCCAGCCCCTGCACCAGCGCCGAAACGCCCGCCCGCGCCGAATAGAGCGCGATCAGCAGCGACAGCAGTGTCGTCCATTGCAGGGCCGACCGTGGCGCGGTGATCAGTCCCATCACCTGATCATGGATCAGCGCCCGCGCCTCGGGCGGCAGGAAGCGTTCGGCGATCGAGAGATAGTCCTGGATCACTCCGGGGTCGGCGAACATGCCCCAGACCGCCACCGCGGCAGCAAGACCGGGAAAGACCGCGAACATCGCGAAAAAGGCGACACCGGCGGCGATCAGGCCGAAATGGCCGTCGCCGACGCGCAGCCAGACGCATACCAGGAAGTCCCAGACCAAGCGAACCTGCCTCATCCGCCTACCTTCCCCCGGATCGTCGCTTTGCGCAACTTGAAGCCGGACGCCCCGCGTGGAATGCTAGCGTCAACAGGAGGATACCATGACCTACACCCCCGCCGCCGACCGCTATCAACGGATGATCTACAACCGCTGCGGCAGCTCGGGCCTGAAGCTGCCCGCAATCAGCCTTGGCCTTTGGCACAACTTCGGCCACGACACGCCGCATGCCACGAAACAGACAATCTGCCGCACCGCCTTCGACCTCGGGATCACCCATTTCGACCTCGCCAACAACTACGGCCCGCCCCCCGGCAGCGCCGAAGAGGCCTTTGGCGAACTCCTCCGCACCGATTTCCGTTCCCTGCGCGACGAGCTGATCATTTCCTCCAAGGCGGGCTACGAGATGTGGGACGGCCCCTATGGCGAATGGGGCAGCCGGAAATACGTCATCGCCTCCTGCGACCAGTCGCTGAAGCGGATGGGGCTGGATTACGTCGACATCTTCTATTCGCATCGCTTCGACCCCGACACGCCGCTGGAAGAAACCATGGCCGCGCTGGACCACATCGTCCGCTCGGGTCGCGCGCAGTATATCGGGATCTCCAGCTACAACAGTCAGCGCACCCGTGAAGCGGTGGCGATCCTGAAGGATCTGGGCACGCCCCTGCTGATCCACCAGCCCAGCTACAACATCCTGAACCGCGGGGTCGAAACCGACGGGCTGAAGGAGACGCTGAAGGAGCTGGGGGTAGGGTCGATTGCCTTTGTGCCCCTGGCGCAGGGCATC
>JAGPEG010000146.1 GCA_018057165.1 Tabrizicola sp. | reverse complement strand
CCGACACCCGCCCCCGACCCAGCCACCGGCAGATCGTGCTCGCCGACCGACCCAGAGACCGGGCAATCTCCCGCTGGCTCGTGCCCCGACGATGCTCCGCAAAGATCACCGCCCGCTCCGCACCGTCCGGATGCAGCCCCCGCCTCTCCATCGCAACCCCCCCTCCACCCTCAGGTGTTGCGGTTCATTCTAGAGGCTGAGGCTTGTTAAGGGGGTAAACCCGCCAGACAGCGTCTTGGACTGTGCGGGCTGTTGGTGCGGAGGACTGCCCCCGCACCAATGAGGCGGCCATATATGGCCGCATTCAGGATCAACGATAGGGATAGCCCGCCTTCTCCATGGTGTCGGCGTATTTCTTGAACGCCTCGACCACTTTGGCGGAGCGCGGCGACGAGGCGGCGACTTCGTCCCAGAAGCCCTTGGAATCCGTCAGGACCTGGGCCCATTCCTCGTTCGGAAGCGCCGTGAGTTCCATCTTCTCGCCCTCGACACGCAGCTTGGCTTCGCCGCCCCAGTACCAGACGTTCCGGTAATAGTGCGACTGGTCGATGGTGATCCTGAACAGTTCCTGCAGATGCGGCGGGACCTTCTGCCAGCTGGCGGTATTGGCGAAGTAGCTGCCGAACCAGGCGCCGGTGACAGAGTTGGTGAGCGCATATTTGCAGACATCCGCCCAGCCAACCTCATAGGCTTCGGTGAAGCCGCACCAGGCAACGCCGTCGATTTCGCCGGTCTGCATCGCGACTTCGACGTTGTCCCACGGGATCGTCACCGGGATCAGGCCGTATTTGGACAGGAACTTGCCTGCGGTCGGCACGCCGAAGACGCGCAGGCCGTTCATATCGGCAAGGCTGCGGATCGGCTTGTCGACGGTGAAGATATGCAGCGGATCCCAGGCGCCCGCTGACAGCCAGGTCACGCCTTCGACTTCGCTGTAGGCTTCTTCCCAGATCTCTTTCAGCCCATAGTACTGGAACAGCGCCGGCACATCGAGGCTGTAGCGGGTGGCAAACGGGAAGTAGCCGCCGAAGACCGAGATGTCGACCGGCGAGGCCATGGTGGCCTCATCCGACTGCACCGCGTCCAGGGTGCCGCTTTGCAACGCGCGGAAAAGGTCGGCGGTCGGAACCAGCTGGTCGGCGTAGTAGAGTTCGATTTCCATTTCGCCGTTTGCAGCAGCGTTGAACGCTTCGATCTGCGGCTTGATCACATGGGCCCCAAGCGGCGCGCCGGAATAGGTCTGGAGCCGCCACTTGATCGGGCCGGTCTGTGCATTGACATAGGGCGCAGCAAGCGTTGCGCCGGCCACGGCCCCCACCCCGGCCACCGAGCGGCGCAGGAAACTGCGTCGCGAGGCGAGGATGGCCTCGGACGGGCTTTGCGGTTTCTTGTCTGTCATGTTCGTCTCCTTGTTGATGCGGGCTTCTTTGGCCCTCGTGGTGGGGGGTCGTCAGGTCAGCCTTTCACGTTGATCTGTTCGGGGAGCCAAAGCGCAATTTGCGGGAAGACCATCAGGATCACGATGGTCAGCGCCATGATCGCGGCAAAGGGCCAGATCGAGCGGTAGATGTCGCCCAGAGAGACCTCTTTCGGGGCCAGCGACCGCATGAGGAACAGGTTGTAGCCGAAGGGCGGCGTGATGTAGGCGATCTGGCAGGTGATGGTGTAGAGGATGCCATACCAGATCAACTGGTTGTCAAAGCCAAGGTCCAGCGTCGCCACCAGCGGGATGTACAGGGGGGCGACGATGACCAGCATCGCGGTGTCATCCAGAAACATCCCCAGCAACAGGAAGCTGAGCTGCATCATGATGATGATCATCCAGGGCGACAGTTCCCACTGGTTGAGGAACAGGTTCTCGATGGCCTTGACCGCGCCAAGGCCGTCGAAGACCGCACCGAAGGCCAGGGCCGCAAGGATCAGCCACATGAACATGCAGGACACGGCCAGCGTCTTCATCGAGGTTTCGCGGATCAGGCGCCAGGAGAAGCGCCCCTTCAGAAGGGCGGCCAAGGTCGCCGAGGTGGCGCCGACGGCGGAGCTTTCCACAAGGCTGGTGTAGCCGAAGACAAAGAGGCCGGTCATGAAGAAGAAGATGGCAAAGGGAATGATCCCCGCCTTGGCCAGGGCCAGCTTTTCGCGGAAGGGCATGTTCAGCTCTTCCTCGGGGACTGGCGGGGCAAGCCTGGGGTTCAGCTTGGCGCGGATCATGATGTAGGCAATGAACATCGCCGCCATCAGAAGGCCGGGCAGGATGCCCGCGAACCACAGCTTCGACACCGGCTGGCGCGCGATCATGCCGTAAAGCACCAGCACCACCGAGGGCGGGATCAGGATGCCCAGCGACGAGCCGCCCTGCACCACGCCCGAGATCAGCACCTTGTCATAGCCGCGCCGCAACATCTCGGGCAGGGCGATGGTCGCGCCGATGGCCATGCCCGCGACCGACAGCCCGTTCATCGCCGAGATGATGACCATGACCAGGATCGTGCCCACGGCGAGGCCTCCGGGCAACCGCCCGAACCAGACATGCATCATCTTGTAGAGGTCTTCGGCGATCCCGCTCTCGGCCAGGATGTAGCCCATGTAGATGAACATGGGCAGCGTCAGCATGGCGTACCAGTTGAACAGCTTGAAGACCTGGTTGTAGGGCAGCTCGACGGCCCCGTTGCCATAGAGCAGCAGCGCCGCCCCGGCGGCGACAAAGCCGATGGCGGCAAAGACCCGCTGGCCGGTAATCAGCAGCAGCGCCATCGAGGCGAACATCAGAAGCGCGATCAGTTCGTAGGACATTTACAGCGGCTTTCCACGCAGGGTCGCGATGTGCTTGAACACCAGCGCGAAGGCCTGGAGCAGCATGAGGACAAGACAGGCGGTCAGGAGCGCCTTGATCGGGATGACCGAAGGGTTCCACATCGAGAACCGCTTTTCGTTGGTCGAAATCGCGTATTGCAGCGACGAGATCGAGCCGAACAGCATGACGCCCAGGTAGAAGATCATGCACCAGACGGTGAACAGATCCAGCCTGGCTTTCCCGCGGTCCGACATGTTGGCGTACCAAAGGTCCATCCGCACATGTTCGTTGTTTTTCAGGGTCATCGGTCCGCCCATGAAGTAATAGGCGGCAAGGGTGAACTGCGTCAGCTCGATCGCCCAGTGGACCGGGATGTTCAGCACGTTGCGCGTGACGGCATCCAGGATCAGCGTCGCGCCCATGAAGAAGATCAGCGAGGCGGCAAGATAGCCGACATAGTCGGAGACCCTGTCGACGATCCGCACATAGGCCCGGATCAGGTGTGGCATGTCGAACCCGCCTTCCTGGTCATGTCCACAGCTCCACTCCCTTGTCCCGCAGCGCCGCTTTGTGCGCCTTTTCCAGTTGCCCATCGCTGATGATGAGATCGATGTCTTCGGTCGCGCAGACCGCATAGGCCGCGTGGCGCCCGAACTTTCCGGGGTCGGCCAGGACCGTCACCATGCGGGCATTGCGGATCATGGCGCGGGCGATCTGCGCCTCGTCGAGGCTTGCGTCCATTGCGCCCTGGTCAACGTCAAGCGCGGCCACGGTCAGGATGGCCCGGTCGGCGCGGAAGGCCTGCAGCTGTTCGATCACCGCGATGCCGGTGGTCTGGGCATTGTCGGCGCCATAGCGACCGCCAAGAAGGTGGATCGTCGCATCGGCGCTGACACGGGCGATGCGCTCGGCCAGACGGCAGGAATTGGTGATGATGGTCAGGTCGGGGATCGCGGCCAGCGTCTCGGCTGCGGCCAGCGTCGTCGATCCGGTGTCGATGAACAGGGTCTCGCCGGGTTCCACGGCCTCGGCCAGACGGCGGCCGATGGCGGCCTTGGCATCCCTGGCGGTCGTCTCGCGCTGGTCATGGCTTGGCTCGTGGATCAGACGCGCCCGCCGCGCCCCGCCATGCACCTTCTGCACCCGGCCCAGTTCGGCCAGGCTGCCAAGGTCGCGGCGGATCGTCTCGGACGACACGTCGAAGCGTTCTGCAAGCATTTCGACCGAGACTTCCCCTTCGCGCCGGATGATCGCCTCGATCTGAGGCTGTCGCTCGTGCGGCTTCATCATCTTCCCCACCCCAGCCGAACGCGAAGGACGGCACGGGTCAACAAGTTTTTACCGTTTGGTGAATTTTTTCACCGCTTCCGGGGCTTACCTTGACAGGAATGACCGAATAGTCAATTCATGACGAAAACCACAGGGCATCAAAAATGGAAAGCGCCGCTCTGGCAGGCAGGTCCGCGAGCTTCGATATTGCGGTGATCGGCGCTGGAATTGTCGGCTGTGCGCTGGCGCGGGCGTTCACGCTGGCCGGGGCGAAAGTGGTGGTGCTGGAGAAGGCCGTCGATGTGCTGGATGGCGCGTCGAAGGGCAACAGCGCGATCCTGCACACGGGGTTCGATGCGCCCGAGGGATCGCTGGAACTGGACTGCATCCGCGAAGGTTATGCGCTTTACCACGAGATACGCGCGAAGCTTGGCCTGCCTCTGGTCCGTGCCGGGGCGATGGTGCTGGCCTGGACGGAAGAGCAAGAGGCAGGCCTTCCGGCGCTGATGGATCAGGCGGCGGCAAATGGCGTGACCGATGTGCAGGCCCTGACCGGGGCCGAGGCGCGGGCGCTGGAGCCGGAGCTTTCCCCGACGGTGCGCGCGGGGTTCCGCGTGCCGGGCGAGCATCTGATCGACCCCTGGTCGGCGGCCCATGGCTACTTGTTGCAAGCCTTGGCGAATGGTGCCGTGCTGATGCGGCAGGCCGAGGTGCTGACCGGGCGCCATGCGGGCGGGGAATGGCATCTGGCGACGACCGCGGGGGCCGTCACGGCAGGCCTTGTCATCAACGCGGCGGGCCTGTGGGGGGACGAGGTGGACCGGAGGGTGGCCGGGACAAGCTGGTTCACCATCAAGCCGCGCAAGGGCCAGTTCGTTGTCTATGACAAGACCGCCGCCGCGCTGGCCGGGCACATCCTTTTGCCGGTGCCGACCAAGATCACCAAGGGTGTCGTTGTCTGCCGCACGGCCTTTGGCAACCTTATCGTCGGCCCGACCGCCGAGGAACAGGACGACCGCGAACATGCCACGGTCGAGCGCGAAACCCTGGAGGCCCTGATGATGCGGGGTGTCGAAATCCTGCCCGCCCTGGCCGGGCATGAGGTGACGGCGGTCTATGCGGGGCTGCGCCCGGCGACGGAAGAAAAGCACTATCGCATCCGTGCCGATCTTGCGCCGGGCTACATCTGCGTCGGCGGCATCCGCTCCACCGGACTGTCCGCCGCCCTTGGTATCGCCGCCCATGTCGTCAGGCTGGCCGGGCGCAGCGACATTCCGCTGGCCGATCCGGCCTGGCCGCAGATGCCCAACATCTCGATTGACGGACCGCGCGACTGGCAATGCGCCGGGCACGGCGGCATCGTCTGTCATTGTGAACTGGTGACGCGGCGCGAGATCGAGGCGGCCTTGTCCGACCCGATGGCGGCGGGCAGCCTTGCCGGGCTGAAGCGGCGCACGCGGGTGACGATGGGGCGCTGTCAGGGCTTTTACTGTTCCGCCGAACTTGCCCACCTGACCGAAGGCCGTCTGGCGCAACCGATGCTGGAGCCGGGCCATGGCTGACCCCGAGGTTCTGGTCGTTGGTGGTGGCCCCGCCGGGCTTGCGGCGGCCACCGATCTGGCCCGCGCCGGTCGCCGTGTCACGGTGCTGGAACGCGAAGCCGAAGCGGGCGGCATCCCGCGTCATTGCGGCCATTATCCCTTTGGCATGCGGGAGTTTCACCGGCTGCTGCGCGGCCCGGACTATGCCGCGCGGCTGCGGACTGCCGCGCTGGCGGCAGGCGTCACGATCCGCAGCCGCACCACCGTCACCGCGCTGCTGCCCGGCGGGGTGGTCGAGATCACGGATGACACAGGCCCCGCAACCCTGTCGGCCAGGGCCGTGCTTCTTGCCACCGGCGTCCGCGAGACCAGCCGCGCGGCCCGGCTGATCGGCGGGGAGAAACCCGGTGGCGTGCTGTCCACCGGAGCCTTGCAGGGCATGGTCTATCTCAACCATCAGCGCCCGTTTCAGCGCCCGGTGATCCTTGGCAGCGAACTGGTCGCCTTCTCGGCGCTGCTCACCTGCCGCCATGCCGGGATCAGGCCGCTGGCGATGATCGAGCCGGGCTCGCGGATCACGGCGCGCAGTCCGGCGATCTGGCTGGCCCGCCTGATGGGGGTGCCGGTCCGGCTGCGGTCCGAGATCACCGCGATCCACGGTCGGACGCGGGTTGAAGGGGTGACACTTGCCACGCCGACCGGACCGAAGGATCTGCCCACCGATGGCGTGATCGTCACCGGCGGGTTCCGCCCGGATGCAGCTTTGTTGCGCGGCAGCCATCTTGAGGTTGACCCTGCCTCGGGCGGGCCGGTGATAGATCGCTGGGGCCGGTTGTCCGACCCCAGCTATTTCGCCGCCGGAAACCTGTTGCGTGGCGTGGAAACGGCGGGCTGGTGCTGGGCGGAGGGCAAGCGGACGGCCCGCGCCCTGCTTGCCGCGCTTGGAGGTCGCCTGCCAGAACCGGGCGGTGCGCGGATCACCCTTGCCCATGCCGCGTTGCGCCTGGCGGTCCCCCAGATCCTTGGACCGGGAACAGCGGGACCGGGACCGGGGGATGCAGCGCATGACCTGCTGCAAATCCGCCTTGATGCCGCGGTCAAGGGTCATGTCCGGCTGATGCAGGGCGGGCAAACGCTGGCCTCGGCGCGGCTTGACAGCCTGCCCGAGCGGCGGCTGTCGTTGCCCATGCCTGCGGTTTCCGGAACCGCCCCGGTGATCCTTGCCATCGAGGAGCAGCCATGAGGATTGCGGCGATAGATCAGGGCACGACCAGTACCCGCGTGCTGGTGCTGGGGCCGGACGGGGGGCTTCTTCCCGTCCTGTCGTTGCCGCATGGTCAAAGCTACCCGGCGCCCGGCCATGTCGAACAGGACGGCGAGGAACTGCTTGCCAATATCCGGCGCTGCCTGGAGGCTGCCGCGCCCGATGCCGTGGGCCTGGCGAACCAGGGCGAAAGCTGCCTTGCCTGGGACGGGCGCGACGGTCGGCCGATCTGCCCGGTGATTTCCTGGCAGGACGACCGCACCGCGGATGTCACCGCGACGCTGGCGCGCGATGGCGCAGGGCCTTTGGTCATGGCGCGGGCGGGGCTGCCGCTTGATCCCTATTTTTCAGCGTCAAAGCTGGGCTGGATCCTGCGGCATGTGCCGCAGGCGGCCCGGCTTGCGGCGCAGGGTCATCTTCGGCTTGGCACCACCGATGCCTTCTTTCGGGATCGGCTGACCGGACGGTTCGAAACCGATATTGCCACGGCCTCGCGTACCTCGCTGATGGACCTGGAAACCGGCGGCTGGGACGCCAGCCTGTGTGACCTGTTCGGCGTGCCGATGGATTGTCTGCCGGTGATCGGCCCGACCTCGGGCGATCTGGGAGAGTTGCCAGGTGGCGCGCGGCTTGCCGTCTCGATCGTCGACCAGCAGGCGGCGCTTTATGGGCACGGATGCCATATGCCGGGTGCGGCAAAGGTGACATTCGGCACCGGGGCCTTCGTGCAATGTCTGACCGGCCCCCTTGTTCGCCCGGAACGCCCCGGCCCCTTGCCGACGGTCGCCTGGCAAAAGGCGGGCGAGCCGGTCACTTATGCGCTGGATGGCGGGGTCTATGCGGCGGCATCTGCCGTGAACTGGGCCAGGGGGCTGGGTCTGTTTCAGGATTACGCCGAGATTTCCAGCTTCTCTGCCAGCTCTGCCATCGACCGGGGGATCGCCTTCGTGCCCTCTCTTGCCGGGCTGGGCTGTCCGCATTGGAACCGCGCGGCACGGGGGGCGTGGCTGGGGCTTGGGCTTGGTGATGGCAAACCCGACATGATGCAGGCCTTGCTGGAGGGCGTCGCATTGCGCACAGCC
>JAGPEG010000145.1 GCA_018057165.1 Tabrizicola sp. | reverse complement strand
TGATCGCGCGGAATGCTGACATCCACACCTTTGAGATTGTGCTCGCGCGCGCCGCGCACTTCGATGAACTTCTGTTCGGCCATGACCTGTCCTCGGACCAGCAGCGCAAGAGATAAGTCACTTTCGCCGAGTCTCCAACCCGAAAATGTGAACGGATCATGAACGATGGGCCAGCGACCAACCTTGGCAGGTTGCGCGACCGGGCGGGTGCGCGGTGGCTCAGATCAGGCGCTGCCGCCGGGCCTTCTGCGCGGCGTGGATCGCAATCCCCGCGCAGCACAGGGTGATGGCGGCGATGGCAAGGCCCGCAGGCCCGGTGCTGACCAGAAGCGCGGCAAGTACCGGCGTGCCGGTGGTCGTCCCGAGGTTCCCCAGTTGCGCCACCGCCCCGGCAGCGGCGGCGCGGTCTTCGGGCGCGGTATTCAGCTCCGGGATCGAGGCGAAGCTGGCGCCCTGGACGATGCCGAGCGCGCCCGAGAGCAGGAACCCGCCCGCCACCATCCCGGCCCCCTGCCCCCAGAACAGCCACAGGAGCAGGAAGCCGGGGATCGCCACGGCGTAGCCGGACTGGACCAGGCGGACGGCGGACATCCGGCCCAGAAGACGGACACCGAGGGTCAGCGAGACGGCGATGGAAACGAGCGGCATCCCGGCGGCGATCAGGGCGCGGTGAGCTTCGGGGGTTTCCGGCGGGAGCAGCGTCAGGATGGCGACATACAGGAAGGTGTAGCAGCAGAACCCCATCGCCGGGGCGGCGAGGCGGGGGGAAAGGTAGATCATCGCGTGCCGGGCGATGAGGTTGCCAAGCGGCGCGTGGGTCTGGCGCGGGTCGGGCGGCAGGGTCAGGAAAAGGATCGCGGCGAGGGTGACCATATAGGTGGCATGGCCGAGGAAGAGGGTGGTCGGGGTCAGATGCGGGCCGATCAGGGCGAGGATGGTATAGGTCACGCCGAAGAACGAGGACCAGAGGGTCATGGCGAGGGGACGTCGGTCTTCCGGGGCGAGGGCGGCGATCATCGTGGGACCGACGACGACGATGGACAGGTGGCTCGCCCCCTCGATGATGCGGGTGGCGAGCATCAGGGGGTAGGCGGGCATCAGGCTTTGCATGGCCGACATCGCGGCCCCGGCGGCGAGGGCGGCGACGATGGCGCGGCGGGGGCCGATGCGGGCGACGAGGAGTCCGGCGGTGGTGCCGAAGATCAGGCCGACCATGCCGACGATGGAGACGACCAACCCCAGCGCAACTTCACCATTACCGCCATAGGCATTGCGCAGGTCTTCGTAGAGGATGGAAATCTTGCCGAACTGTGCCGCGGCGCCAAGGCCCGCACACCACAAAATCAGGACAAGTGCCATTGGAGGAAGCTTGCGCATGGACCGTTGGTATCCCTCAGTTCAAGCCGATTCCAGTGCGATTCAACCGGGATCTGTCACGTTCGTTGATCATCGCCGCAGGCACAACAATTCGTCAAACTCATGCCACATTGGTCGTCAATTCGATCTGTGACATGCCAGCTAAGGAACCGGTCGCACATAGTGACCGTCCATACAGGAATTGCGGTTGATGGAGATCTTCGACGCACTCAACGACTTCATTCGCACGCTGCGCGAGCCGGCGTTCTACCTGATTTGCACAGTCTTTTCGGTGGTCCTTTACGTCGTCTTCCAGAAGAAGGACGAACTCGGTCGCAATGCGATCCAGAACACTGCCGCGACGTTCATCGTGCATGTCATCAACATGACGGCAAGCCTGTTTTTCCACGCCGAGATCAATGCGATTGCCCAGCGGACCTACCAGTCGCTGAATATCCCGACGCTTCCGGTCAATTTCTGGTCCGGCTCTGCGGTCTGGATCGGCTTCCTTCTCGTGATCCTGGGACGCGACTTCTGCGACTACTTCCTGCATCGCGTGATGCATACCCGCTGGGGCTGGCCTGCCCATGCGGCGCACCACACCGACACCCATGTAAACGGCTTCACCACATTCCGGGTTCATTTCCTGGAAACCACGGCGATGCAGATCACCTATCTTTTCCTGCTGACCTGGATGCAGCTGCCGCAACTTATCCCGATCCTGGCCCTTTTGCGCCTGATGCATAACTTCTACGTCCATCTCGATCTTGACTGGACGCATGGCCGCTTCAAGTACCTGATTGCCTCTCCTGCCTTCCACCGCTGGCACCATGCCGATGTGCCAGAAGCCCAGGGTAAGAACCTGGCCACCATGGTGCCACTTTTTGACGTGGTGTTCGGTACCTACTACGATCCGGGTCCCTGCCGTGCGCCGATGGGCGCGCGCGCCTCGGGTCTCAGCGACACGAACCCGATCCTGATCTGGATCTATCCATTCCAGCAATGGGCGCGACTGTTGCGAAGTGTCGCGAAAAGGATCGCTCGCAGGCTGGACGCGCGTCGGTCCGCCAGCCAACAGGCGCTTCCGCCTGGCGAGTAGCACATCTCAGCCCTTCTGCGCCATTGCATAGGAGACCACCGGAAAATCCGGGTCGTTGGTCAGGTCGTCACCGTCATGCAACGCCGGGGGCCACGGGGTTTCCAGATTCCGCGCCGCAGCATGGCGATTGCCCCATTGATAGCTTTGCACCCGGTCCGTCTCGAACCCGCCTTCCACCAGCAGGTTCTTCAGCCCCCGCGCCGTCCAGCGGGAACAGTCCACCGGGGCGCCGTGGAACGGGGCGAGAAAGGGCACCGCGAGCCAGAACCAGCCGCCTGGGCGCAGCATCCGAAAGATGTTGCGGGTGGCGGCATAGGGGCGGTCGACATGCTCCCAGATCTGGTTGGCCAGGATCAGGTCGAAGCGGACGACCTTGCCCGCCTCGTCCAGCATCGGCCCCTTGCAGGGGTCGAATTTCCAGCGGTTCGCGAAGCGATAGCTGCGAAAAGGGAAGGATTGGCCCCATTTCCCTGACAGCTCCAGGACATCCAGACCTTCGGGGCCGAGACTGTTGATCCAGTCCCGGCTTTCCTTCTGCATCACGACGCGGTTCAGCGAACGCATCAGATGTGGAGCGCGCGTCCGTAGGCGTCGAGCACGGCTTCATGCATCATTTCCGACAGGGTCGGGTGCGGGAAGACGGTGTTCATCAGGTCTTCTTCCGTGGTCTCCAGCGCGCGGCCGACGACATAGCCCTGGATCAACTCGGTCACTTCCGCGCCGATCATGTGGGCGCCCAGAAGTTCGCCGGTCTTCGCGTCGAAAATGGTTTTCACCAGGCCTTCGGATTCCCCCAGCGCGATGGCCTTGCCATTGCCGATGAAGGGGAAACGACCGACCTTGATCTGGAAACCCGCTTCTTTCGCCTTGGCCTCGGTCAGGCCCACGCTGGCGATCTGCGGGTGGCAATAGGTGCAGCCGGCGATGGAATTCGGCTTGATCGGATGCGGGTGCTTGCCCGCGATCAGCTCGGCCACCATGACACCTTCATGGCTGGCCTTGTGCGCCAGCCAGGGCGCCCCGGCGATGTCGCCGATGGCGTAAAGCCCCTCGACGCCGGTGCGGCAGAATTCATCCGTGACCACATGGGTCCGGTCGATCTTCACGCCCAAAGCTTCCAGCCCCAGGTTTTCGACGTTGCCGACGATGCCCACGGCAGAAATCACCGTGTCGAAGTCCTGCGTGGTGATCTTGCCGTCCTGTTCGATATGGGCGGTGACGCCCTGCCCCGGCTTGCGGTCGAGCTTCTTGACCGCCGCCTTTTCCAGGATCTTCATCCCCTGCTTGACGAAAGCCTTTTTCGCAAAAGCTGAAATCTCGGCATCTTCCACCGGCAGGATGCGGTCCATCACCTCGACCACCGTGGTCTCGGCGCCCAGGGTATTGAAGAAGCTGGCAAATTCGATGCCGATGGCACCGGACCCGATCACCAGCAGCTTCTTCGGCATCCGGGTCGCGACCAGGGCGTGCTTGTAGGACCAGACCAGATCGCCGTCGGCTTCCAGCCCCGGCAGTTCGCGGGCGCGGGCGCCGGTGGCGAGGATGATCGACTTCGCGGTCAGGTCCTCGGTGCCCTTGTCGGTCTTGACGCTGACCGTCCCCTGCTTCGGCAAGGTCGCGGCCCCCATGAAGACCGTGACCTTGTTCTTCTTCATCAGGTGGCCGATGCCGCCAGACAGCTGTTTGGCGACACCACGAGAGCGGGCGACGACGGCAGGCAGGTCATAGCTGATGCCCGTTGCCCCAAGGCCGAATTCCTTGGCGCGGTGCATCAGGTGGAAGACCTCGGCGGACCGCAGCAAGGCCTTGGTCGGGATGCAGCCCCAGTTCAGGCAGATGCCGCCCAGATGTTCGCGTTCGACGATGGCGACCTTGAGGCCAAGCTGGCTGGCGCGGATGGCGGCAACATAGCCCCCCGGTCCGGCACCGATCACGATTACGTCGAAGCTCTGGGCAGCCATCTTTCCCTCCTCAAGAAAAAGTAGTTTGCCATTAAACTATCACAAAAACCCAAGCAACATTGGTGTTGCCGTAGGCCTATGCGCCGGATGCATGGCTTTTGAGCCGGTTGACCACAGCCATATAGCCGCCTTCGTCCAGATAGGCCTGTTCTTCGGGGCTGGAGACCCGGCCCAGCGCCGCGTTGCGGGTGGGAAAGCGGCCATAGCGGCGGATCACCTCTTGATGGGCACGGGCATGAAGCGCCATCTCGGTATCCGAGGGCAGACGCTCGGACAGATAGGTCACGGCCAGGGCCTGATCGTCCGCATCCTCGGAATGTTCGAAGGGCATGTAGAAGAACTGCCGTTCGGGTTCCGGGGCCGCCATGTCCCAGCCCATGTCGATCGCCTTGCGGGCTGCGGCGCGGGCCAGCGGGTCGGTTGCAAAGGCCAGCGCGGTGTCGCGGTGGATGTTACGCGGAATCTGGTCGGTCAGGATCAGATAGGCCAGCGTGCCGACCGTGCCGTCGACCCAGTGATCAAGCCCGCCGTCCCGCGCCGCCTGCCAGAGATCGCCAAAGCGGTCGCGGCAGAGGTTGTCGATCTCCTCTCCGCCCTGATACCAGCCTTTCGGTCCGATCTCGTGCAGCCAGAATTCCAGAATCTCGATCGGATCCGACATCGGCGCCTCCCTGTTCCGGGGAAGCCTTGCAGGGAACGGCCCGCGCTGCAACCGCTGATCTCAGGCGGCGGGAATGTCCTCCTTGACCGCCTCATCCAGCACCGCCTCGACCGCAAGGGGCGAGGTGCCGGGGGTGACGCCCCGGAACGCGCCCGAGACGGCGGGGGTCGCGCGGCGGGTCATCCGGTAGACGGCATAGCTTGCCAGAGCAATGTAAAGCACGCCGATGAAGACGAAAAAGCCCGAAGGACCGACCTGTTCCATCATCCAGCCGGTCGCGGTGGGCCCGAAGACCGCGCCAAAGCCGTTGAGGAAGATGAGCCCGGCCGAGGCCCCCGCCATCTGCTCGCGCGGGAGGAAGTCATTGGTGTAGGCGATGAGGAGGGCATAGATCGGATTGGTGATGCCGCCCAGGATCATGGCGACGCCGACAAGGGCCGGAAACGGCAAGGGGGCGAGTGCCGCGATCAGCATGACCAGGGCGGCGACAGCGGACAGCCCCATGATCAGCTTGCGGCGGTCCATCCGGTCCGAGGCCCAGCCGATGGGATATTGCAGGAAAAGGCCGCCGACATAGATCGCGCCGACGAAGAGGGAGATCTGCGGCAGCGTGAGCCCGCTTTGCGCGCCCCAGACCGAGGCCATGCCGAACATGGCGGAGAAGATCCCTCCGGTCAGCAGCATCCCGACGCAGCCAAGGGGCGAGATGGTGAAGAGGCGGCGGAAGGAAAGGCGGCGGGTGCTGCCGAATTCGGGCGCGGGGGTGGGGGCAAGGAGGATCGGCATGAAGGCGAGCGAGACCAGCACCGAGGGCAGGATGAACAGCGCGAATCCGCTGGGATCGGGGAGGTTCAGCAGGACCTGGGAGGCGATGATGCCGATCATCTGCACGATCATGTAGGCCGACAGCGCCTGACCGCGGGTTTCGTTCGAGGCGGTGTTGTTGATCCAGCTTTCGGCGGTGATGTAGATGCCGGAAAAGCAGAAGCCCGCGAAGACCCGAAGCAGGGTCCAGATCAGCCAGTCGGGGTAGACCGGGTAGATCACCAGAATCGCCGAGATCAGCGAGCCGAGGGCCGCGAAGACCCGGACATGGCCGACCTGGCGGATCATCTTCGGCGCGGCCCAGGAGCCGAAGAGAAACCCCAGGAAATAGGCGGCCATGATGTAGGAGAGCTGGTAGGTGGTGAAGCCCTCAAGGTTGCCCCGGATGCCCAGAAGCGTGCCCTGGATGCCGTTGCCGACCATCAGGAGCATGACGCCCATCAGCAGTGGCCAGGAATGCGTGAGGACCTTCAGCATCGGGGGCTTTCTCGTCAGAGCGGCAGGTTGAACCGTGGCGCCAGCCACAAGAGCAGGAAATAGAGCGCAATCGTCACCACGCAGCCGAGGCCAAGCGACATCCAGAAGCCAAATCCGCCACGCATGAGCCAGGGGACCAGCAGGAACATCGGCAGGGACGGCAGCACATACCAGAAGGTTGCCTCAAGATGGCTGCCGATACGGGATGTATCCCCCGTGTCGCGCCAGAGCCAGATCACGCCCAGGATCGACACCAGCGGCAGCGAGGCAACCAGCGCCGCCACGCCGGGACTGCGGCGGGCGATTTCCGAGATCGCGGCGATCAGGAAGCCGGAGATCACGGCTTTCAGGACAAGATAGCTCATGTCGCCCCCTCGGGGATCAGAAGCGAACTGTCGCCGTAGGAGAAGAAGCGGTAGCCCTCGGCGATGGCATGGTCGTAGATCCGGCGGATGCGGGCCTCGCCCATCAGGGCGGCGACCAGCATCACCAGCGTCGACTTCGGCAGGTGGAAGTTGGTCATCAGCGCATCGGTCACGCGGAAGCGGTAGCCGGGATAGATGAAGATCGCCGTCTCGCCCTCCCAAGGGTGGAGCGTGCCCGCTTCGTCCGCCGCACTTTCGATCAGCCGCAGCGCGGTGGTGCCGACGGGGATCACCCGGCCCCCTGCCCGTTTCGTCGCGTTGATCTCCTCCGCCGCAGCCGCCGTGACCCGGCCCCATTCGGCGTGCATCTTGTGGGTGGTCACATCCTCCACCTTCACCGGCAGGAAGGTGCCCGCGCCGACGTGGAGGGTGACTTCGGTGAACGCCACCCCCATGGCGGCCAGAGCGCGGAGAAGGTCTTCGTCGAAATGCAAGGAGGCCGTGGGGGCGGCCACCGCGCCGGAGTGGCGGGCAAAGACGGTCTGGTAATCGGTGCGGTCCTGATCATCGGCGGCCCGCTTCGCCGCGATATAGGGGGGCAAGGGCATCACCCCGGCTTCGGCCAGTGCGGCATCGAAATCCGCGCCGGTCAGGTCGAAGGCAAGCACAAGGTCGGTTTCCGACTTTTCGGCCACGGTGGCGGAGAGGCGGTCGGAGAAGCGGATCACCTCGCCCGGCTGCACCTTGCGCAGGGGCTTGGCCAAGGCACGCCAGCCGGTCGGGCGGGGTTCCAGAAGCGTGACCTCGATCTTCGCCAGTGCGTCGCCGCGCTGGCGCGTGCCGAACAGACGGGCAGGCAGGACCTTGGTGTTGTTCAGGACCAGCCGGTCGCCGGGGCGCAGGATGTCCAGCAGGTCAAGGACCCGACGGTCGCTGATCGCATCGCCCTCGGCCAGCAAGAGCCGGGCCGAAGGGCGGGGCTTCGCGGGCCGGGTGGCGATCAGGTCCTCGGGCAGGTCGAAATCGAAATCGGACAGCTTCATCCGCCGCCCCCTTCGGCATCCTTCAGGTTCGGCGGACGCTGGCGGAAGATCTCGCGGAACATGCCGGGCGTCAGCACCGACAGCGGGTTCACCGACACGTTGGGCGCGTCGGTCGTGCCGGTCAGCCGGTAGTTGAAGCCGAAAAGCCCCTCGCCCTTGCGGGTCAACACCTGTCCCACCCCGTTCAAGAGATAGATCGGC
>JAGPEG010000144.1 GCA_018057165.1 Tabrizicola sp. | reverse complement strand
GGTGCGGGTGGGGTCGGTCACGGGCCCGGCGCTCAGCATGGTGATGCCGACGCTGATCCAGCTGCAACGCGAGTTGCCCGATTTTCGCGCCGAGGTGACGGTCGCGACCTCGATCACCCTGTGCGAACTTTTGCGCGAAGGCCGGCTTGATTTCGCGCTGGCCCGCCTTGGGCCCGCTGAAGCGCAGCTTGAGGCGCGGGTGATCGCGGGCGAACCCCTGTCGCTGGTGGTGCGGCGGGGGCATCCCCTTCTTGTCCTGCCACAGATTTCCGCCGATGACCTGCTGCGCTATGACTGGGTCGTCGGTGATGATGAAACGCTGCTGACGCAGACCGTCATCGCGCGGCTGTACGAGTTGGGGATGCCGCTGCCACAGCGGCGGATCTCGACCTCGTCCTTCCTGTTCACCCTGGCGCTGCTGAACCAGACCGACGCCGTCGCGCCCCTGGCCACATCGGTCGTGGACAGTTTTGCCGGGAACCCCTCGGTGCCCTTCGTTTCGCTGCCGATCGACCTGGGCCTGTCGGTGGCTCCGTTCAGCCTGGTCACACGGGCGGGGGCGCAGATGACACCCTCGGCCCAGCGCCTGATCGACGCGATCCTGGCGGCAACCTGATCGGGCGTTCCGGTCCAGCCGGCCCTTGATGGTCAGGCGATCTCGACGAAGACGCGGTTGCCTTCGACCTTGACCGGGAAGGTCTTGAGGTTGATGCAGACCGGGGCGCGCATCGCCTCGCCGCTGCGATAGTCGAACTGGCCGTTGTGTTTCGGGCATTCGATCAGGTTGCCCATCACGAGGCCGTCGCAGAGATGGACGTTTTCATGGGTGCAAAGACCGGCGGTCGCGAAGAACCTGCCATCGGGAGAGTGGTAGATGGCGAAGGTCTTGCCTGCATGGTCCCAGCGGATCAGGTCTTCCTTGTCGATGTCGGTGGTGGCGCAGGCGTCGATCCAGGGCATGTCGTATCCTTATTCCGCGGCGGCCGGGGGCATCATGCCCGGCAGGTATTGATGGAAGTCCTCGCGGTAGGGCCTGGCGGTCGGCGGCAGGGCGCGTTTCAGGAAATAATCCTCGTTCCGAAGCTGCCGCTTCAGCGCGGGCCACATCTCGGCAAAGGCCTCGGCGATGGAGCGGTTGGGGGGTGGCAGGTCATCCTTGATCGTCGCGTGCAGACGGGGCAGCGCGTGATAGGGGACCATCGGGAACATGTGGTGTTCGACATGGTAGTTCATGTTCCAGTAGATGAAGCGGCTGACCGGGTTCATGTAGACCGTGCGGCTGTTCAGCCGGTGGTCGATGACATTGTCGGCAAGGCCGCCGTGCTGGAGGAGGCCGGTCATGACGTGGTGCCAGGCGCCATACATCCGGGGCAGGCCGATCAGCATGAGGGGCAGGATCGAGCGCCAGGAGATCACGGCGATGAGCGTCACGGCATAGATCGACAGGTGGATGAGGGCGACGTGCCGCACCTTGCCCCATTCGCCTTCGGGAACGAAGGTCTTCTCGGCGGGGGTCGGGCCGGAGATCGCGTTGCGGATCAGGTTCGGGAAGAACCGGATCACGTCGAGGATGCCGAAGAAATTCAGGATCAGCTTGGCCAGTTCCGGCGGGCGCATCACCGCGATTTCCGGATCACGACCGACGAAATAGGTCTCAGAATGGTGGCGCGCATGGCTCCAGCGCCAGGTGGCAGAGTTGCGCATCATCATGAAGCTGGCGATCTGGTAGACCCAGTTGTTCATCCAGGGCGTCTTGAAGGCGGTGCCATGGCTGCATTCGTGCCAGCGGGAATCCGAAGCCGAGCCGTAGAGGACGCCGTAAGCCAGCCAGAACGGGGCGGACCACCACGAGGGCCAGAGGGCGATGCCGATCCCCGCAAGCAGGATCATGCTGCCGTAAAGCAGGATCGTGTCGCGGATCGCGGGCCGGTCGCTGCGGGCCATCAGGTCTTTCATCACCTTGCGCGGCACTTCGGTGTGATACCATTCCGCCGCCGTCAGCCCGCTTTCGACGGCGCGTTTGGCGTCAGGGCCGAAAGGGCTGTAGTCCCGCTTGTTCATGTCTGGCCTCGCTGCACTTTTCGTTCCGTCGTGGATAGGTCCGGTTCTGGACAATCGCCAATAGGCTCGCTTGCAGGTTTCGTCATGATCCATCATGATCCGGCATCACCTTGATGTTATTTCGTCAGATCAAATGGCAAACCGTCCGACCATCCATGACGTTGCCCGTGAGGCAGGGGTGTCCAGCGCCACGGTGGACCGGGTGCTGAACGGGCGGGAGAAGGTGCGCGAGGAAACCGCGCGCAAAGTCTATGAGGCGGCGCGGCTGATCGGCTATCACGCCGCGCCGCTGATCGGGCAAAGGGTCCAGGCGGACTTGCCGAGATTGCGGCTGGGGCTGGTCCTGCACAAGGAACGCCAGGCCTTCTACCAGCAGTTCAAGGCCGAGGCCGAACGCGCCGTGACCCAGGCGGCCGGCGTGCGGGCGACGTTGCAGGTGGCCTTTGCTTCCTCGCAGTCGCCAAGGGATTTCACCGAGCTTATGGAGGGAATGGTCGGTCGCGTCGATGCAATCGCGGCAACCGCCGTGACGCATCCCGAAGTGACCGAGGCCGTCATGCGGCTGAACGCCAGGGGCATCCCCTGCTATTCGCTGCTGAACGATTTCGCCCAGGGCGTGCGGCAGAACTATCTGGGGCTCAACAACCTGAAGGTCGGACGCATCGCCGCGCATATGATTGCGACCGCCTCGCATCACGCCGGCAAGATCGCCGTTTTCGTCGGGGGCTACCGCTGGCACGGACATGAACTGCGCGAAACCGGCGTGCGCAGCTATTTCCGGGAATATGCGCCGCAGTTTCAGATTCTGGACACGCTGATCAACCTGGAAACCCGGCAGCTGACCTATGAGGCGACGCTGGACCTGCTGGGCCGCCACCCGGACCTGCGTGGCATCTACTGTGCGGGCGGCGGGATGGAGGGCGCGATCGCCGCCGTGCGCGAGGCGCGGGCGCCGGGCGAGGTGGCGTTGGTCGTGAACGAACTGACGCCGGAAAGCCGGGCGGCGCTGATCGGCCGCCATGTCACCATGGTCATCGGCACCCCCTTGCCCCGGCTGTGCGATGACCTTGTCCGGCTGGCGACCGAGGCGGTCAGCGGCGGATTGCCCCCGGTGCAGGCCCAGCATTTCCTGCGGCCCGACCTGCACCTTCCCGAAAGCGTCTGACGAAAAACACTCACGCTGTTGCGGGTGACTTCGTCAGGAATGATGGGTTCTCCCCGCGACCGATTGACGCGACGGCACTGGTTCGGGGATGGTCCGGCCAAAGAAACTGCCGCGGTAGGGAAGGACCGGGAATGATCCACTTCGCCTTGAACCACATGACGGTCGCCCGTCTGTCCTTCCGCGAGCTTGTGGCGCTGTCCCGTCAGCTTGGCTGCGTGGGAATCGAGGTGCGCAACGACCTGCCCCAGCCGCTGTTCGACGGGATGGATCCGGCCGAAGCGGGGGCGCATGTCCGCGACACCGGGCTGCGCCTGCTGGCAGTGGCGGAAGTGAAGCGGTTCAACGACTGGTCGCCGGACAAGGAAGCCGAGGCTCTGGCGCTGATAAGGATTGCCAGGGCTGCCGGGGCCGAGGCGGTGAGCCTGATCCCGCGCAACGACAACCTGGGCATGGGCAACGGCGAGCGCCAGGCCAACCTGCGCGTCGCGCTGAAGGCGCTGAAGCCGCTGCTCGAGGACCACAACCTTGTCGGCATGGTCGAGCCCCTGGGCTTCGAGATCTGCGCGCTGCGCTACAAGTCCGAAGCGGTGGAGGGGATCGAGGCCATCGGCGGCAAGGGCCGTTTCAAGCTGGTGCACGACACCTTCCACCACACGCTCGCCCATGGCGGACCGCTGTTTCCGGAGCATACCGGGATCGTCCATGTCTCGGGCGTCGTGGATCAGCAGATCGGCATCAATGACATGCGTGATCCGCATCGCGTGCTGGTCACGCAAGCCGACCGGCTGGGCAATGTCGAGCAGATCGCCGCGCTGCAGGCAGCCGGCTGGAACGGCCCGGTGAGTTACGAGGCGTTTTCGCCCGAGGTTCACGCCCATGCCGATCCGGCGGGGGAACTGGCGCGGTCGTTCGCATTCATCCGTCAGGGCCTTGCCGCGCGGGCAGCCTGATTCCAGACCCAGGGAGAACGGGTCTTCCGGCAGATTCAGGATGAAGCCGGACATCCACCAAGGGAGAGAGACATGAAAAAGACGCTTCTTGCTGCGGGTTTCACCGCGCTGATGGGCAGCACCGCGATGGCGGACGGGATCGGCGTTTCGATGGCGCTGTTTGATGACAACTTCCTGACCGTCCTGCGCAACGGCATTCAGTCGCAGGCAGATTCGGCCGGTCTGAAGGTGCAGATCGAGGATGCGCAGAACGATGTTGCCAAGCAGCTGGACCAGATCAACAACTTCATTGCTTCGGGCGTAGATGCGATCATCGTGAACCCGGTCGACACCTCGGCCACGCAAGCGATGTCGGATGCCGCCGCCGCCGCGAACATCCCGCTGGTCTATGTGAACCGCCAGCCGATCAACGTCGATACCCTGCCCGACAACCAGGCCTTCGTGGCGTCGAACGAAGTGGATTCGGGCACGCTGGAAACCATCGCGCTGTGCGACAACTGGGCGGGCGAGGGCAAGACCGAGGTCAACGTCTATGTCCTGCAGGGCGAGCTGTCGAACCAGGCCGCCGTGCAGCGCACCCAGGACATCTATGACGTGATCGAGGCCGACAAGTGCAAGGTCAAGGTCAACGTGATCGACCAGCAGACCGCGAACTGGAGCCGTGATCAGGCGCAGAACCTGATGACCAACTGGCTGTCGACCGGCGCCGCCTTCGATGGCGTCATCTCGAACAACGACGAGATGGCGATTGGCGCGATCCAGGCGATGAAGGCCGCAGGCATCGACATGGCGACCGTGTAGGTCGGCGGCGTTGACGCGACGCAAGACGCGCTGGCGGCGATGCAGGCGGGCGATCTGGACGTGACCGTGTTCCAGAACGCGGCGGCCCAGGGTGGCGGCGCGCTGGATGCGGCGGTGAAGCTGGCGAAGGGCGAAGCGGTGGACCAGAAGGTCTATGTTCCGTTCGAACTGGTGACTCCGGCCAACGTCGCCGATTACGCTTCGAAGAACTAGGCTTTCCTTGCAGCGCGGGACGGCTGGCAACGGCCGCCCCGCTTCTGTCTGGCGCAGACGGGGCGACATCGGCCAGTTTTCTAATCGCATCTTTGGGAAGGAGGGCGTGGTGGCAGAAGCACCGCATGGCCTTGGCGGCTTGAAATACGATCCGACCAAGCGCGCCCGTGCGCCCGAGTGGAACGTGTTCGGTGCGCTTGTGCTGATCGTCCTGATCTTCGAGGTGCTGAACCGCATGCAGGGCGGGTCGTTCCTGTTCAACATGCGCGACAATGTCGACGCGATCTTCAACCAGCAACGGCTGGACATCATGATCCTGCAGGTCGCCATCGTGGGCATCATCGCGCTGGGCGTGACCCAGGTGATCATCATCGGCGGGATCGACCTGTCGTCCGGGTCCGTGGTGGGTGTCACCGCGATGGTGGTGATGAGCTTTGCGCAGACCGCGCTGGTCAACGGCAACCCCAACCCAAAGGCGGTTTTCGGCGACTGGGCCATGGACCTGCCGGTGATCGTGCCCATCGTCGTCGGTCTGGCTTGCGGGCTGCTGGCGGGCCTGATCAACGGATTTCTGGTCGCCTACACCAAGATCCCGCCGTTCATCGCCACGCTGGGCATGATGGTCAGCGCCCGTGGCGCGGCGCGCTGGTGGTCGAACGGGCAGCCGGTCAGCTTTCCGACCGAGAATTATGGCAGCCTTGCGAATGGCGACCTGCTGGGCAACCTGACCTTCGGCCTGCTGCACTGGCCCGGCCAGAACCCCGCCATGGTCTTCGTGCTGCTGGCGATCCTGTTTCATGTCATCATGACCTACACGCTGTACGGCAAGCGCAGCTATGCCATCGGCTCGAACGAGGCGGCGGCGCGGATGTCGGGGATCAACACCGACCGCCACAAGGTGCTGGTCTATGCGATTGCCGGGGTGCTGGCGGCGGTGGCGGCGGTGCTGCTGACCTCGAAGAACCTGACGGCGCAGGCCGGGATGGGGGTGATGTACGAACTTGACGCGATCGCGATGACCGTGATCGGCGGCGTCTCTTTGGCCGGGGGCAGGGGGTCGATCCTGGGGACGGTGCTGGGGGCGGCGATCTTCTCGGTGATCATCTCGGGCTTCACCTCGATCAGGCTGGACGCCTACTATCAGGAGATGGTCAAGGGCGCGATCATCGTCGGCGCCGTGGTCCTTGACCAATGGCGGCAGCGCAAGCGGGCAAGGGGGTAGGCCGATGCCGAAGATCATTCTGGAAACCCGCGGCCTGACCAAGCATTACGGCGGCGTGCATGCGCTGGACGATGCGAATTTCATCCTGCACGAGGGCGAGCATGTCGCCGTCGTGGGCGACAACGGGGCGGGGAAATCCACCTTCGTGCGCCAGGTGACGGCGGTGGAACAACGGTCCTCGGGCGAGGTCATCTTCGACGGCCAGCCGGTTCACTTCTCCGGTCCGCTGGAGGCGCGGCAGGCCGGGATCGAGACGGTCTTTCAGACCCTGGCGTTGGCCGATGATCTGGATGTGCCCTCGAACCTGTTTCTGGGCCGTGAGTTGTTCAAGGTCAAGCTGGGGCCGTTTTCCTGGCTGGATCGCAAGACGATGCGGGACCGGACGCTGGAGGCGCTGAAGACGACGGCAGTGAAGATCCCCAACGTCGACAACCCGATCCGCAACATGTCGGGCGGGCAGCGGCAATGCGTCTCCATCGCGCGAACCGCGGCCTTTGCCTCGAAGCTGGTGATCATGGATGAACCGACAGCGGCCCTGGGGGTGCAGGAGACAGCGCAGGTCGAGAACATCATCCGGGGGCTGAAGGAGCGCGGCATCCCGATGATCCTGATCAGCCACAACCTGCGGCAGGTCTTCGATCTGGTCGACCGGATCGTCGTCTTCCGCCGGGGGCGCATCGTGGCATCGTTGCGGAAGGATGAGACCGACGGCAACGACATCGTGAGCTATATCACCGGGGTGAAGGGTGGCTCGGACGCGGCCTACGCCTGATCAGGATGCAACATTTGTTGCTTGACTAATGGGTTCCGGCGCGTTCATTGCAATCAGGAATGGCAGACTTTGAAAGAGGACAGGCTATGACGATCAGGTTCGGGCTTCTGGGCGCGGGGCGCATCGGGAAGGTTCATGCGAAGGCGGTGACGGGGAACCCGGCGGCGAAGCTGGTCGCGGTGTCGGATGCGATGGCCCCCGCCGCGCAGGCGATTGCCGACCAGTATGGTTGCGACGTGCGGAGCATCGACGCGATTGCGGCGGCGAAGGATATCGACGCGGTGGTGATCTGCACGCCGACGGATACCCATGCCGACCTGATCGAGCAGTTCGTGAAGGCCGGGAAAGCGGTGTTCTGCGAAAAGCCCATCGACCTGTCGCTGGCGCGGGTGAAGCAGTGTCTGGAGGTCGTCCGCGCCCAGAAGGGCACGCTGATGGTCGGCTTCAACCGTCGCTTCGACCCGCATTTCCAGGCCGTCCGGGGCGAGATCGACAAGGGGACCATCGGGACGGTCGAGATGGTGACGATCACCAGCCGCGACCCCGGCGCGCCTCCGGTTGATTATATCAAGAGGTCGGGCGGGATCTTCCGCGACATGACGATCCATGACTTCGACATGGCGCGGTTCCTGTTGGGGGAAGAAGTGGCCGAGGTCTCGGCGATGGCGGCGGTTCTGGTGGACCCAGGCATCGGCAAGGCGGGGGACAGCGATTCCGTTCAGGTGTTGCTGAAGACGGGCACGGGGAAGATGGCGGTGATCTCGAACTCGCGCCGGGCGACCTATGGCTACGACCAGCGGATCGAGGTGCATGGGTCGAAGG
>JAGPEG010000012.1 GCA_018057165.1 Tabrizicola sp. | reverse complement strand
ACCATGTCCAGAAGCTCGGCCACGGCTTCGACAGGGGTGCCAGGGTTGATAGCCACGCCAGCCTTTTTCCCAAGGCCACGAATGGCTTGCAGCGTGCGGTGAATGTGCGGGCCAGCCTCGACATGCGCCGAAATGACATCGGCTCCGGCCTTGGCATAGGCCTCCAGATAGACATCCACCGGCGAGATCATCAGGTGGACATCCATCACACCCTTGATATGCGGCCGGAGTGCGGCGCACATTGCCGGGCCGAAGGTCAGGTTCGGCACGAAATGGCCGTCCATCACATCGACATGCACCCAATCCGCGCCTTGCGCCTCGATCGCACGGCATTCGGCACCGAAGCTGGCGAAATCCGCCGCCAGTATGGAGGGGGCAATCTTGATCGAGCGGTCGAACATCGGACAATCTCCAACTGTGTCAGGCCTCATATCCCGACGTTTCCAGCCTTTCCAGCATGCTTTGCATTACATAATACAGATTATGCGATAAACTCCAGCTTGCATCCGCACCCCACCCTGAAACGAAAACGGCCCGGTCGCCTGACCGGGCCGCCTCTTCATCGCAGCGTCAATCAGCCGACCAGTTCAAGGCCCGAGAAGAAGAACGCGATCTCGCGCGCGGCCGACGCCTCGGAGTCCGAGCCGTGGACCGAGTTCTCGCCCTTCGACAGCGCGAAGTCCTTGCGGATCGTGCCGGCGGCAGCGGCGGCCGGATCGGTCGCGCCCATCACTTCACGGTTCTTCGCAATCGCGCCTTCGCCTTCCAGCACCTGCACGACAACCGGCTCCGACGCCATGAACGCGCAAAGCTCGCCGTAGAAGCCGCGCTCCTTGTGCTCGGCATAGAAGGCACCGGCCTGGGCTGGCGTAAGCTGGATGCGCTTCGAGGCGACGACGCGCAGGCCGGCCTCTTCGAACTTGGCAACGATCTTGCCGGTCAGGTTGCGCTTGGTCGCATCGGGCTTGATGATCGACAGGGTACGTTCAACGGCCATGTGGCTCTCCATCATTCTGGGGCCGACGCGGCCCTTTTCGGATGCTGGGGCTGCTATCACGGGCGCGCGGGCTTGAAAAGACGGGCTGCGACAGGTTGCCGTATTCCCGGAAAGGTTACTGACTGAAATACTCGGAAAATAACCCCTGGAGACCCCGATGCTTCGCCTCGCCCTGCTTGCTTCCGCCCTCACCCTGCCCTCGCTGGCATCCGCCGATGACTTCATCCCGCTGACCTATCAGGAGTTCGAGGCCGCCGTGCCGCATGTCGACCTGGCCGTCTGTCCGGTGCCGCTGGCTGCCCCGGATCGGTTCTGCCGGATGACCAGCCATGCTGACCAGCTCAACGTCTTCGTCTTCTCCGAGGACGGCGACCAGCCGCTTGTCGCGTTTCGCAGCTGGCCTGCAGACCTGCTTGTCGGTCTGATGGACTGACCGGACCGATTGACGCCGCCCGCAGCATGGTGCAAGCCCCGCCCATGCTGAAGATCGAGGACATCACCTATAACGTCGAAGGCCGCCCCCTGTTCGAGGGCGCGTCCGCGACCATTCCCACCGGCCACAAGGTTGGTCTTGTCGGGCGCAACGGCGCGGGCAAGACCACGCTCTTCCGGCTGATCCGGGGCGAGTTGGCGCTCGAGGGCGGTGCGATCACCCTGCCCCAGCGCGCCCGGATCGGCGGCGTGGCGCAGGAGGTGCCGTCGTCGGAAACCTCGCTGCTGGATACGGTGCTGGCCGCCGATACCGAGCGCGCGGCACTGATGGCCGAATCCGAACATGCCCACGACCCGCACCGGATCGCCGAGATCCAGGCGCGGCTCTCCGACATCGACGCCTGGTCCGCCGAGGGGAGAGCTGCCAGCATTCTCAAGGGCCTGGGCTTCGATGCCGAGGAACAGCTGATGCCCTGCTCCGCCTTCTCCGGCGGCTGGCGGATGCGCGTGGCGCTGGCGGGCGTGCTGTTTGCCCAGCCCGATTACCTCCTGCTGGACGAGCCGACCAACTACCTCGACCTCGAAGGCGCGCTCTGGCTGGAAAGCTACCTGCAGAAATATCCCCATACCGTCCTGATCATCAGCCACGATCGCGGCCTGCTGAACCGCGCGGTCCAGGGCATCCTGCATCTCGACAACCGGAAACTGACCTACTGGCAAGGTGGCTACGACCAGTTCGCCCGGCAGATGGCCGAACGCCGTGCCGTGTTGCAGGCCGAGGCGAAGAAGGTGGACGCCCGTCGGGCCCATCTGCAAAGCTTCGTCGACCGCTTCAAGGCCAAGGCCTCGAAGGCAGTTCAGGCGCAAAGCCGGGTAAAGATGCTGGAGAAGCTGACTCCGATCACTGCCCCGGAAGAGGCGAAGAAGGTGGTCTTCAGCTTCCCTAAGCCCGAAGAACTGGCGCCGCCGATCATCAACCTTGACGGGGCAGCGGTCGGCTATGATGGCCCGCCGGTGCTGCGGCGATTGAACCTGCGGATCGACCAGGACGACCGGATCGCGCTTCTTGGCAAGAATGGTGAGGGAAAATCCACCCTTTCCAAGCTGTTGGCGGGAAAACTTCAAGCGTCTGAAGGCAAGCTCAACCGCTCCTCCAAGCTGCGCATCGGCTATTTTGCCCAGCATCAGGTCGATGAATTGCACCTGGATGAAACGCCCTTGCAACACATCATGCGGCTGCGTCCCGCCGAGGGCCAGCCGAAGCTGCGCGCCCGGCTTGCGGGTTTCGGCCTGATGGCCGACCAGGCGGATACCGTTGTGGCGCGGCTTTCCGGGGGACAGAAGGCGCGGCTATCCCTGCTTTTGGCAACAATCGACGCGCCCCATCTCCTCATCCTGGACGAACCGACCAACCACCTCGACATTGAAAGCCGCGGGGCCCTGGTCGAGGCGCTGACCGAATATCCGGGCGCGGTGATCCTCGTCAGCCACGACATGCATCTTCTGGGCCTGGTGGCCGACCGGCTTTGGCTGGTGAAGGGCGGCGCGGTGATCCCCTACACCGAGGATCTGGAGACTTACCGACGCCAGCTTCTCGCCGGCGACGAAGATGTGAAGATCGCCGCAAAGCCTGTTGAGAAAATTAAGAAAGTCGGTCGCGATGAAGTTCTGGCTCTGAAAGCCGAGGTCCGTAAATGCGAGGACCGGCTGAAAAAGCTGAACGAAATGCGCGACAAACTGGCGGCAAAGCTTGCCGACCCGGAGCTGTACGAGGATGCCCGCAAGGGCGAGCTTGAAACCTGGAACCGGAAATACGCCGAACTGATGGATGGCTTGGACAAGGCCGAGGCGCTGTGGATGACTGCGCAGGAAAGGCTGGACCTCGCCGCCGCATGAGGAAATGTATATACGCGCAATACAGTCTGTATGTACATTTCGGTTGCAAAACTGAAAACAATGCTGCCGCCGGGACCTGCCGCCAGGCGAATGACGGGCCTTCCGTCTGATCCTTCACTTTGCCCAAATATACCGGAGGCTGCTATCGGTGCGCCATTGGTTCGGCGCCAATGGCGGCGGGGCTGGCACCGGCTCCGCAGGTTCCGCTTCCCAAACGACGGTCCTCCGCCTAGCTTGCAGGAAAAGCGAGGGACCATGCCCGAGACCGCCTTCCTGATCACCGCCTTCGCCACGCTTTTCGTGGTGATCGACCCGCCCGGCCTTGTTCCCCTCTTCATCGCGCTGACCCGCGGCATGGGGGCGGAGCGGCGGCAGGCGATGGCGCGGCGGGCCTGCATCATCGCGGCGGCGTTGCTCTTGTTGTTCGGTCTCGCGGGTGAAGTGATCCTGACCTTCATCGGCATCTCGATGCCCGCCTTCCGCATCGCGGGCGGTATTCTCCTCTTCCTCACCGCGCTCGACATGCTGTTCGAACGCCGCACCCAAAGGCGCGAGGGTCAGCAGGCCGAGCCGGACCATGACCCTTCGGTCTTTCCGCTGGCGACCCCGCTGATTGCGGGACCGGGGGCGATTGCCTCGGTCATCCTCTTGGTCGGCCAGTCGGGGCCGGGCTGGGGCGGGACCATTGCGGTGCTGGGGCTGATGCTGGCGATGATGGCGGTGACCTATGCGTTCCTCCTCGCCTCGCCGCCCTTGGAGCGGATGCTGGGCCGGACCGGGGTGATCGTCATCACCCGGCTTCTGGGGATGCTGCTGGCGGCGCTGTCGGTGCAATTCGTGATCGACGGGGTCAAGGGGACGGGGCTGATCGGCTGACCTTCCCAAGCGGGCGCCCTGCCCCCATATTCGGCTGAACCGGAGGTGCGGATGGACGGCGAAACCATGGCCCGGGTGGGTTATCTGGCAATCATATTGGCCGCGCTTGGCGGCTGGGTGATGGTGGAGTTCCGGCAGCGGATGGGCCAGGCCCTGCGGATGGCGCTGGCCTGGGGGCTGATCTTCGTCGGCGTGATGGCGGGCTATGGGCTGTGGTCGGATATCCGGCGCGATGTGATGCCGATCCAGGAGGTCGCGGCGGACGGGGCAGTCGAAGTTCCCCGCGCGGCGGACGGGCATTATTATCTCAACCTGATGATCAACGGGACAGCGGTGCCGTTCATGGTCGACACCGGGGCGAGCGGGATGGTGCTGGCGGCGCGGGATGCGGAGCGGCTGGGGATCGACCTTGCCGGGCTGGCCTACCGGGGGCAGGCGACGACGGCGAACGGGGTGGTCAGGACGGCGCGGGTCGTGCTGCCGCTGGTCGAGCTGGGGCCGTTCCGAAACACGGATTTCGGGGCCTTCGTGACCGAGGGAGAGCTGGACCAGTCGCTGCTGGGGATGGACTATCTGGGGCGGTTCCGGATGGAATTCGACGGGGGAAAGCTGGTACTGAGGCAATAGTGTCCACGGTGGACAGATTTTTCACGCCAATGAATTCAACGGGTTGCGAAGCCGCGTTAAGGTGGTCTTAACTTTTGGGATCAGCGGTCTTCGCCGGGCTTTCGGCCTTCTTCTCCCAGCGGCCCGATTCCTCGGACCAGTATTGCGCGGGGTGGCCTGCGGCGACTGTCTCCTTCCACTGGGCGCGGGCGGCTTGCAGGCGGGCCGAATCGTTGCCGTCGAACAGCACCCAGACCCGTTCCATCGCGGTGATCTCGGCATCGCTCGCTTCGGCGCCATCGACGAGCGCCAGCACCTTCGCGCCATTCGTCGGTGCTCCGAGGCCGAGAAGGACCGGCTGGTCGGCGTCCTGCGGGCCACCCGCCAGCCCATGCGGCAGGAAACTGTCGTCACCGCCCTTGAGCCAGAGTGCTGCGTCAAGCTGGTCAAGCGCGGCGGGGTCGGTGCCGCGGACCATCACCCGCCAGCCCTGCCCCAAGGCGCGCGGCGCGTTGACGGCCAGCGTATCGGCCGGGGCCGATTGCATCAGGTGGAAGAACATCACCGTGCCCATTTGGGTTCGCCCGTCGCTTGTCTTCGACCGCTCTTCGCTTTGCGCCCGCCCGCGAGGACCGACGCGAAGCGAGGGAAGAGCGTCACTTCTCGAACTTGTCGCGGATCAGCCGGTCCAGCGCCATGACGCCCCAGCCGGTCGCGCCCTTCGGCGCAAGCGTGGTGTCGGCCTTGAGGAGCGCCGTCCCCGCGATGTCGAGGTGGCACCAGGGCATGTCGGGCTTGACGAAGCGTTGCAGGAACTGCGCCGCGGTGATCGCGCCACCATCGCGGCCACCGACGTTCATCATGTCGGCGATGCGGGATTTCAGCTTCGCGTCATAGGCCTCGCCCATCGGCATCCGCCAGGCGCCCTCGCCTTCCGCTTTTGCCGCGGAGAGGAAGGCGTTGCAGAGGTCGTCGTCGTTGGAGAAGACCCCGGTATTTTCATGCCCGAGCGCGATGATGATGGCGCCGGTCAGGGTGGCGAGGTTGATCATGCCACTGGGCTTGAAGCGATCCTGCGCATACCAGAGCACATCGGCCAGAACCAAGCGCCCTTCGGCGTCGGTGTTGATCACCTCGATCGTGTCGCCCTTCATCGACTTGACCACATCGCCGGGGCGCTGCGCGCGGCCGTCGGGCATGTTTTCGACGAGACCCACCAGACCCACAACATTGGCCTTGGCCTTGCGCAGGGCCAGAGTGCGCATCACGCCCGCGACAACACCCGCGCCGCCCATGTCCATCGTCATCTCTTCCATGCCGGCGGCGGGCTTGATCGAGATGCCGCCGGTGTCGAAGACGACGCCCTTGCCGATCAGCGCGAAGGGGGCATCGCCCTTCTTGCCGCCATGCCAGTGCATCACGACGACTTTCGAGGGGCTTTCCGAGCCCTGCCCGACGCCGAGAAGCGCACCCATGCCAAGCTTGGTCAGTTGATCCTCTTCCAGGATTTCCACGTCGAGGCCGAGTTCCTGCATCGCGGCAAGACGCGCGGCGAAGTCGTGGGTGGTCAGCACGTTGGCGGGCTCGTTCACCAGGTCGCGGGTGAAGAACACGCCTTCGGCCACGGCGGCCATCGGGGCGGCGGCCTTCGCGACCGCTTCCGGGTTGGTCGCCATCAGCGTCACCGGGCCGGGGGCGGTCTTTTCGCCGGTCTTGTGGCTGTCGAAGTCATAGGCGCGCATGGCCAGGCCGAAGGCGATGTCGGCGGCGCGGGCGTGACCCTCGGCCAGCACCAGCGAGGCCCCTGCCCCATGGCTGCGCCCCACGGCAGCCCCGGCCTTGCGGGCCTGGGTCTGGTCGGCCTTCTTGCCAAGGCGGATCAGCTGCACCGCATCGGCACTGATGCCCGGCGGGAAAGCCAGATCCATCGCCTCGCCGGGTTTCAGCTTGCCGAAAGCCTCGGACGAGGCCGCCCGCGCCAGCGCCCCCTTGGTCAGCCGGTCGAGCCGCTTGAAGCCGGGGCTGCCGGGCTGGTCGGCATCGGCCAGGACGGCGATGCGGCCCTTTGCCGTGGCAAGGGTTTCGAGATCGGTGGCCTGGAACTGGATCGGCAGGGGTTTGGGCATCGGATGTCTCTCTGGTCGGGTTTTCACGCCTTGGGCGGCGGTTTGCCGGGACGCTACAACCCTGCCCGGCGCTTGGCCAGATAGCAGTTTTCGCCGCCGGTGAATTCCGCTAGGGTCGGGCCTAGATGTTGTAGAGGCCGGGTCGGGCGTGTCTAGATTCGACAGATATCTCTTGTCGCAACTGCTCGCGCTGTTCGGCTTCTTCGCGCTGGTGCTGGTCGCGGTCTTCTGGGTGAACCGGGCGGTGGGCCTGTTCGACCAGCTGATCGGCGACGGGCAATCGGCGCTGGTGTTCCTGGAGTTTTCGATCCTGACGCTGCCGAATGCGATCCGGCTGGTGCTGCCCGTCGCGGCTTTCGCGGCGGCGGCCTATGTGACGAACCGGCTGATGCAGGAAAGCGAGCTGGTGGTGATGCAGGCCACGGGATTCTCCATGTTCCGGCTGGCGCGTCCGGTGGTCTATTTCGGGCTGTGCGTGATGATCATGCATGCCGTGCTGTCGAACTTTCTGGTGCCCGCCAGCCAGCGCATCCTGAGCGAGCGGTCCTCGGAGATTTCGCAGAACGTGACCGCGCGGTTTCTGAATGCCGGGCAGTTCATGCATCCCTCGAAGGGAATCACGCTGTACATCCGCGAGATCACCCCCACGGGCGAGCTTCTGGACCTGTTCCTGTCGGATGAGCGGGCGGCGGGCAGCCGGGCGATCCATTCGGCGCGCAAGGCCTTTCTGGTGCGGGGCGAGGTGGCGCCGAAGCTGGTCATGGTCGACGGGTCGACCCAGACGCTGAACCGGCTGGACGGGCGGATGGCGGTGACGCGGTTTTCCGACTTCACGCTGGACCTTGCCGGGCTGGTGCAGGTCGGCGAGACCGGACAGGTCGCGCTGAATGCCCTGTCGACGCGGGCGCTCCTGGAAGCCTCGCCCGAGGCGCTGGCGGCGACGGGGGCGTCGCTTGCCGCGTTCCGGGAAGAGGGGCACACCCGGCTGGCGGGGCCGCTGATGTCGGTCGCGGCGCCGCTGATCGGCTTTGCGGCGCTGATGCTGGGCAGTTTCTCGCGCTTCGGGCCGTGGCGGCAGATGGCGCTGGCGGTGGGGCTTCTGATCGGCATGCAGCTGGCCTGGACCTGGGGCGGCAGCGTGGCGCTGGAGCAAGCCTCGGCCTGGCCTGCGGTCTATCTGGGGCCGGTCCTGGGGATTGCGGTGGCGATGGTCCTGTTGGGATGGGCGCAACGGCCACGGCGACGGCGGAGTGTCGTGGCATGACGCTGAGCCTTTACATCGCGCGGCGGTTTCTGGGCAGTGTGGGACGGGTGTTCCTGGCGTTCCTGGCGATCCTGCTGCTCATCGACATGATCGAGGAGTTGCGCCGGTTTTCCGATGCCGACATCGGGCTGGCGGGTGCCGCGCATCTGGCGTTGCTGAGCGTGCCGGAAACGATGTACCGCATCCTGCCCCTGATCATCGTGATGGGGGCGATTGCCAATTTCCTGGGGCTGGCGCGGTCGTCGGAACTGGTGGTGGTGCGGGCGGCGGGGCGGTCCGGGTTGCGGTTCCTGGTGACGCCCCTTCTGGTATCGGTGGCGCTGGGGCTCATGGCTGTGGCGCTGTTCAACCCGCTGGTGGCGGCGACGTCGAAGGCCTATGACGACATGCGCTCGGCCCTGACCCAGGGCGGGCGCTCGGTGCTGTCGGTGGCCGATACCGGGCTTTGGCTGCGGCAGGGATCGGGCGAGGGGCAGACGGTGATCCAGGCGGCGCGCTCGAACCTGGACGGGACCGAGTTGTTCGGCGTGACCTTCCTCGGCTTCGACCAGGCGGGCCAGCCGACGCGGCGGATCGAGGCGGAGACGGCGAAGCTGGTTTCGGGGGCCTGGCAGCTGACCGGGACGAAGACCTGGGACCTGACGGCGGCGAACCCGGAGCAGACGGCGGTCAGGGCCGAGGGGCCGGTGGCGCTGCCCTCGGACCTGACGCCGGAGCGGATCCGCGACAGTTTCGGCACGCCCTCGGCCATCGCCTTCTGGAACCTGCCGGGCTATATCGCCGATCTGGAGCGCGCCGGGTTTTCGGCGCAGGCCTACAAGCTGTGGTATCAGATGGAACTGGCGCTGCCGATGCTGATGGCGGCGATGGTGCTGGTGGCGGCGGGGTTCACCATGCGGCATGTCCGCTTCGGGGGCACGGGGAAGATGGTGCTTTACGCGCTGCTCGCGGGGTTCGGCTTCTTCTTCCTGCGCAATTTCGCGCAGGCCCTGGGCGACAGCGGGCAGATTCCGGTGCTGCTGGCGGCCTGGAGCCCGCCGGTGGCGGCGGTGATGCTGTCGCTGGGTCTGCTCCTGCATCTGGAGGATGGCTGACATGGCCCGCCTTCTGACCCTGTTCGCCCTGCTCTTGACCCTTGCTCTGCCTGCTACAGCGCAGGATCAGGCGACGCTGGTTTCGGACAATCTGCAGATCACCGGCGACACAAGGCTGATCGCCGACGGCCATGTCGAGGTGTTCTTCAAGGGCCGCCGCCTGACCGCCAGCCGCATCGTCTTTGACCAGGCGACGAACCGGCTGGAGATCACCGGCCCCATCGTCCTGACCGAGGAAAGCGGCAACACGCTGATCCTTGCCAGCCAGGCCGATCTGGCCGCCGACATGTCGGAAGGCATCCTGACCAGCGCGCGGCTGGTGCTGAACCAGCAGCTGCAACTGGCCGCGGCCCAGATGCGCCGGGTGGCGGGACGCTACACCGAGCTGGATTCGGTCACCGCCTCGTCCTGCAAGGTCTGCAAGGGCGACCCGACCCCCTTGTGGGAAATCCGCGCGCGGCGGGTGGTGCATGACGAGGTGGAGCGCCAGATCTACTTTGACCGGGCACAGTTCCGGCTGGCCGGTGTTCCGGTGCTGTACATCCCGCGCCTGCGGATGCCCGATCCGACCCTGAAGCGCGCGACGGGGTTCCTGATGCCCTCGTTCCGTTCGACGTCGGATCTGGGCACCGGGTTCAAGCTGCCGTATTTCTTCGTGCTGGGCCAGTCGAGTGACCTGACGCTGACGCCTTACCTGACCACCAAGCGGTCCCGCACGGTGGAACTGCGCTATCGCCAGGCCTTCGCGACCGGAGAGATCGAGGTGACGGGGTCGATCAGCCGGGACGAGCTGATCGCGGGCAAGACGCGGGGCTATCTGCGGGTGCAGGGCGGATTCACCCTGCCCGAACGCTTCCGGCTGACCTTCGACGGCCGGACTGTCACCGATCCGGCCTATATGCTGGACTATGGCATCGGCAACGAGGACCGGCTGGACAGTCGGATCGAGATCACCCGCACCCGGCGCAACGAACATATCTCGGCGCGCATCATCAGCTTCCAGACCCTGCGCGACGACGAGGTTGACAGTGCCATCCCTTCGCTGGTGGCCGACCTGACCTTCCATCGCCGCTTCTCGCTGGGGCTTCTGGGCGGCGAGGGCGGGTTGCGGTTGCAGACCCACAACCAGTATCGCACCTCGACCAGCCCGATCGACGGGCCGGACGGAGACCTTATTCCCGATGGCCGCGACATCGGCCGCATCTCGGCGCGGATCGACTGGCGCCGAAGCTTCGTCCTGCCCCTGGGGATCGAAGGCACGGTGCTGGGCGAGATGACGGCGGATGCCTATTCGATCAGCGACGATCTGGCCGATGGTGGCAGCACGACGCGCACGCATGGCAGCGCAGGCGTGGAATTGCGCTGGCCCTGGGTCAAGGCCGAGGCCGGGGGCGGCACGCAGGTGATCGAGCCGGTGGTGCAGCTGCTGTTCTCGTCCTCGAACGCCGAAAGCCTGCCGAACGAGGATTCCGCGCTGGTCGAATTCGACGAGGGCAACATTTTCGCGCTGGACCGCTTCCCCGGCTCGGATGCGGTGGAACGGGGGCCGCGCGCGAATGTCGGCATCAGCTGGACCCGGTTCGACCCGCAGGGCTGGTCGATGGGCGTGACGGTGGGGCGCGTCTTCCGCGAGGCGGACCTGGGGCAGTTCAGCCCCGGCTCGGGCCTTGGCGGGTCACAGTCCGACTGGCTGGCGGCAGCGAATTTCACTTTGGCAGACGGGTTGGCGATCACCGGGCGGCTGGTGATGGACGACGGCTTCGACCTGACCAAGGGCGAGGCGCGGGTGACGCTGAACGGGCCGAAGACCTCGGTCGCGACCTCGCTGATCTGGGCGGTGGCCGATCCGCTGGAGAACCGGCCCCTGCCCACGCGGGAAGTGTCGGTCGATGCCCGCCGCAAGCTGAACCCGAACTGGACCGCCACCTTCTCGGGCCGCTACGATTTCGTGGGGGATCAGGGCACGGTGGCGGGCCTGGGTCTGGAGTTCCTGAACGAATGCGTGCGGTTTGATGTTTCCCTCTCGCGTCGCTTCACGTCATCCACTAGTGTGAGCCCGACGACGGATTTCGGATTGTCGCTGGATCTTGTGGGGTTCGGCAGTGGTGTGACGGCAGGTCCGTCGCGAACCTGCCGGCAATAGGGCTGGCGACGGAAACGGCGGGCAAAGACCCGCGGGTTGAGGAAGAGCGGCGGAAACGATGCGATTTTCGGTTCTGAAACGGCGGACAGCGGTGGTTCTGGTCAGCCTGGCCCTGGGGACACCCCTGCTGGCGCAAGACCTGTTTGCGCCCCGGCTTTATGTCAACGACCGGGCGATCACCAATTACGAGGTCGAGCAGCGGGCGTTGTTCCTGCGGGTGCTGCGCGCGCCTGGCAACCCCGAGGAAGAGGCGCTGAAGGCGCTGACCGAGGATCGCCTGCGCCAGACCGAGGCCGAGCGTCTGGGGATCAAGCTGGTCGAGAAGGACCTGACCGCGGGGCTGACCGAATTTGCAAGCCGGGCCAACCTGACCGCCGAAGAATTCGCGGCCGAGCTGGAGAAGGCCGGGATCGCCGCCGAAACATTCCGCGATTTCGTGGCGGCAGGGGTCCTGTGGCGGCAGGTGGTGCGGGCGAAATTCATGGGCCAGGTGCCGATCAGCGAGGCGGATATCGACAAGGCGCTTGAAGCGGCGACCCGTCCGAAGGCCTTGCAGGTGCTGGTCAGCGAACTGGTGATCCCGGCCCCTCCCGGCCAGGAGGATGCCGTGATGGCCCAGGCGCAGGAACTGTCGGAAACGCTGTCCGGCGAAGGTGCCTTTGCGGCGGCGGCGCGCAAGTATTCGGCGGCCTCCACCGCCGGGGCTGGCGGTCGGCTGGACTGGCTGCCGCTGGCGAACCTGCCCCCTGCCATCGGCCAGAAGGTGCTGGCGCTGGAGCCGGGCGAGGTCTCGGACCCGGTCGCGGTGCCGGGGGCCGTGGTGCTGTTCCTGCTGCGCGAAGTGGCCGAGGACAAGACCGCCGAGCCGATCTCGGTCTCGGTCGACTGGGTGGAGTTCCTGGTGCCGGACGATGCGGCGGAAATCGCGCGGCTGCGCGCCAGGGCGGACGATTGCTCCCTGCTGATGGGCGAGGCCAAGGGCCTGCCCGAGGACCGGATGGTGCGGACCAAGGCCGGGATGGGCGAGGTTCCGGGCGACGTGGCGCTGGAACTGGCGAAGCTGGACCCGAACGAGACCTCGGTCGCGCTGACGCGGGGCGGCAACCGGCGGATGCTGATGCTTTGCGGACGCGCGCCGGTGCTGGAGCCGATGCCGACCCGCGATCAGGTGCGCGAGCAGGTGATCAACCAGAAGCTTGAAGGCCTGGCCGAGAACTATCTGGAAGAGCTGCGGTCGGCCGCGATCATCCGCGAGCCGTGAGCGATACCGTCCTTCTGACCTGCGGCGATCCGGCGGGCATCGGCCCCGAGATCGCGGCAAAGGCCTGGGCGGCGGGCGAGCGTTTCGTCTGGATCGGCGACCCCCGGCATCTGCCTGCGGGGACCCGCTGGCGCGAAGTGGCCGAGGGTGAGGCTCCGGGCGAGGGGGCGATGGCGGTGCTGCGCCAGGATTTCGCCGCCCCTGCCCCGCCGGGCCAGCCGGTTGCAGCCAATGCGGCGGGCGTGGTGGCGGCGATCACCCGCGCGGTGCGGCTGGTGCAGGCGGGCCTGGGTGGGGCGATCTGCACGGCACCGATCAACAAGAAGGCGCTGAAGGACGGGGCGGGCTTCGCCTTTCCCGGCCATACCGAGTTTCTGGCGCATCTGGCGGGTGTGGAGCGGGTGGTGATGATGCTCGCCTGCCCCGACCTGCGGGTGGTTCCGGCGACGATCCATATTCCGCTCTCCGAGGTGCCGGGGGCGCTGACCGAGGCGCTGCTGGAAGCGACGATCCGCATCACCCGCGCCGGGCTGGTGCGGGATTTCGGCATTGCACAGCCCCGGATCGCGGTGGCGGGGCTGAACCCGCATGCGGGCGAAGGCGGTGCGATGGGCTGGGAGGAGGAGCGGATGATGACGCCGCTTCTGGCCCGGCTGAAGGCCGAGGGGCTGGACGTGACCGGCCCCTGGCCCGCCGACACGATGTTCCATGCGGGGGCGCGGGCGGGCTATGACGTGGCGATCTGCGCCTATCACGACCAGGCGCTGATCCCGATCAAGACCATCGACTTTGCCGGTGGGGTGAACGTGACGCTGGGCCTCCCCTTCGTGCGGACCTCGCCGGATCATGGCACGGCCTATGATATCGCGGGGCGCGGCGTGGCGGACCCGTCGAGCCTGATCGCGGCCTTGCGGATGGCGCATCAGATGGCGACGGCGCGCGGGCGGTAGCGTCGGGTGCCTCCGGCGGGGATATTTTTGCCAGTATGAAAGCTGGAGGGACTTCTTGGGAACGATAGACGGGCTGCCGCCGCTGCGCGAGGTGATCCGGGCGCATGAGCTGGTGGCGAGAAAGCAGTTGGGGCAGAACTTTCTGCTGGACCTGAACCTGACCGCCAAGATCGCGCGGTCGGCGGGGGATCTGACGGGTTGCGATGTGCTGGAAGTGGGACCAGGCCCCGGCGGGCTGACGCGCGGTCTTCTGGCCGAGGGCGCGCGGCGGGTGGTGGCGGTGGAAAAGGACGCGCGCGCGCTGCCCGCCCTGGCCGAGATCGCGGCGGCCTATCCGGGGCGGCTGGAGGTGTTGCACGGCGACGCGCTGGAGCTGGAGCTTGGCGCGCATCTGGCGCCGCCGGTCAAGATCGTGGCGAACCTGCCCTATAACATCGGCACCGAACTTCTGATCCGCTGGCTGACACCCGAAATCTGGCCGCCGCTCTGGTCCTCGCTGACGCTGATGTTCCAGAAAGAGGTCGCCGAGCGGATCGTCGCGAAGCCGAAGGCAGAGCATTACGGGCGGCTGGCCCTTCTGGCGCAATATCGCTGCGAGGCGAAGATCGTGATGACGCTGCCGCCCGAAGCCTTCACCCCCGCGCCCAAGGTGCATTCGGCAGTGGTGCAGCTGACCGCCCTGCCCGGTCCGCGCTTTCCCTGCGACTTCAAGACCTTGCAGCGCATCACTGCCATGGCCTTCAACCAGCGCCGCAAGATGCTGCGGGCAAGCCTGAAGGGGCTGCGCCCGGATATCGAGGCGGTGCTGGAGGGGGTCGGCATCCCGCCCACCGCGCGGGCCGAGGAGATCGGGCTGGAAGGGTTCTGCGCCCTGGCGCGGGCGGTGGCGGCAAAGGGCTGATGGCTAGCCCTGGCTGACAGCCAGCGCCCGGCGGTAGGTTTCAAGGTATTCGGCGGTATAGGCCTTGTAGTCGAAATCGAGCTGGGAATGGATTTCCTGCACCATCGACCACATCGCCTCGCGCAGGGCCGCTGCCGCCTTCATCGCCCGGTAACGCTGCCAGAGCGCGGCATCGGGCGCAGAGCCGAAATAGGCACCCAGCACCCAGGCCTCCTGTGCCGTGTCGAGCCCGACATTCGCGGCGAGGCCACCGAGATCGAACAGGGGCGAGCCCCAGCCGGCATAATCCCAGTCGATCAGCCACATCCGCGTGCCGTCGTGCAGGAAGTTGCCGGGCAGAAGATCGTTGTGGCCGAAGACCATCTCGATCCGGCCGACGGCGCGTTCCAGACGGGCGGCCTCGTCCAGAAGCTTTGGCAGGATCTCACGGTGGCGCGACCGGCCTTCTTCCAGCGTGGCGGCATAATCGCGCACCACCTGAAAGACCCAGAAGGTCAGCGCGGGCCCGCGCAGGTGACGGGGGATGTCGCGGTGGGCATGCATCACCAGCGCCAGCGCCTGTTCCAGCAGGTCCTGGTCACGCAGATCGGCGGCGGTCATCGTGCGGCCCTCGACGAAGTCGATGACCAGGGCGCCGGGTTCATGATGGATCACGCCGGGCGAGACACCGGCGGCATGGGCGGCGCGGCTGGCGGCCAGTTCGTTGAAGCGCATGATCTGGTGGACCGGAATGTCGTCGCCGATCCGCACCACGGCGCGGCGGGTGGCATCCGTCACCAGGAGGTTGAGATTGGTGATGCCGCCGCCCAACGGGCTTGCCGTCGCCTTGCCCTGCCAGATCGGCAATGCCAGCGCGCGCGACGTGGGATCCAGGCGTTCGACCATGTCGGCCCCCCTTCCGGGCGGCGATTGCCCCCATGCGCGCAACAATGCGGGCAAGCCTCTGGCCTGTCAAAGGAGTTTTCCGGTGCCGCGAGAAGCGTCAACCCGGAACCGACCGGCCCAGGCATTGCCAGAGCGCCTGCCCCAGCATTTCCATCCGGATCGGCTTGGCGACCACCGCAGTGAAGCCGCAGCCGAGGTATTCGTCGACCTGATGGGTCATCACATTGGCAGTGACGGCCACCGCCCGCAGCGGCGGCCGGGCCAGCGACGCCGCCAGCCCGGTCAGGGCTTTCAGGGTCTGCAACCCGTCCATCCCCGGCATGGCGATGTCGAGCAGCACGGCATCGAACCGTTCGTCGCGGTAGCGGTTCAGCGCCGACTCGCCATCGGCGACGATCACGGTTTCCACGCCAAGCGCCTGCAACATGCTTTGCAGGATGATGCGGTTGGTGGCGTTGTCCTCGGCAGCAAGAACCCGCATCGCGGGCAGCCGGTCCGGCGTGGCCTCGCTTGCCGCCGCAGAATTGCGCACCAGCACCGGGATCATCAGCTCGGCGCGGGCGGTGACGCCCTGACCCTCGACCGAGGTCAACGCGACATTGCCCCGCATCAGCCGCGCCAGCCGCCGCACGATGGGCAGGCCAAGCCCGGTGCCGACATGGCTGCGCCGGGACCCGCCGGTGCCCTGGGTGAATTCGTCGAAGGCAAGCGCGATCTCGGCGGCGGACATGCCGATGCCGGTGTCGCGCACGGTGATGCCGATCCGGTCCGGGGCCGCGCAGTCGATTTCGACGGTGACGCTGCCCTGGTCGGTGAATTTCACCGCGTTGCCGACAAGGTTGTGCAGGATCTGGATCAGGCGCATCTCGTCGCCATGGCGCAGCTCGTTCGGGCTGCTGCCAAGACAGCGGGTGACAAGGCTGACCCCCTTGTCGCGGGCGGCGACCTGATGCAGCGAGGCGATGCGGGCCAGGATGTCCGGCAGACGGATCGGCCCCGGTGCCAGGACCATGTGCCCGGCCTCGATCTTGGCAAGGTCGAGGATGTCGTTGATCACGCCCAGAAGATGTTCGCCAGAGTCGCGGATGACACCGACCATCGCCTGCTCTGCCGGATCAGAAAGGCGGGCGGCCAGCACCGTGGCCATGCCGAGGACGCCATTCAGCGGGGTGCGGATTTCGTGGCTCATCGCGGCCAGAAAGTCCGATTTCGCCCGGTTGGCGGTTTCGGCTGCGGTCATCGCCAGACGCAGGCGGGCTTCGTTCTGCACCTCGTCGGTGATGTCGGTGAAGGTGCAGACGACGGCAAGGTCGATGCCGGGGGCGGAGAGCCGGGCGGAGGTGACGGCAACGGCGCGGCGTTCGCCGGAAGGCCAGTATATCTCATGCCGCAGGGCATGCATTCCGGGTTCGCCCGCCAGCGCGCGCGTCACGGGCAGGGCTTCGGGGGCGACGCGGTTGCCCGCAAGGTCGGACACATCGGCTGCGCCCAAAAGCGCGGGCAGGCTGTCGCCCGGTGCAACGCGGCGGCCCAGCACCCGTTCGGCGGCGGCATTGGCGAAGACCACGCCGCCGCGTTCATCGACGACGACGATGCCCGAGACCGAGGATTCCATCACCCGCGCCAGGGTGTCGCGTTCGCGGGCCAGCGCGGCTTCCAGCGCCTTGGCGGCAGAGATGTCGAGGTTGATGCCGCTGGTCTTCACCGGGCGGCCGGACTCGTCCCATTCGGCGACCTGCGTGCGGGTCAGAACCCAGACCCAGTGCCCGTCCCGGTGGCGCAGGCGGATTTCATCCTCGACCTGCCATTGACCGGCCTCGAAGGCGTCGCGTTCATGCGTCAGAAGCTTCTCGCGATCAGCGGGTTCCAGCATCCCCAGCCAGCTTTCCAGCGACATCGGGTTCAGTTCGACCGCCCGGTAGCCGATGATCTCGGCCCAGCGGTCGCTGACCAGCGTCACGCCGGTGCGCATGTCATGTTGCCAGGTGCCGACCTGGGTGCCGTCGATGACCTGGCTCAGCCGCTGTTCCGCCTCGGCCTGGACAGTGACATCCAGCGTGATGCCCGAAATCCGGCGCGGGCTGCCGTCGGCCCAGCGAAGCGCGACATGGCCGCGGGTCAGCAGCCAGACCCATTTGCCGGACTGGTGGCGCATCCGGCAGCGCATGCCGAACTCCTCGCCCCCTTGCAGGAAGAGTTTGAGCTGCGTTTCGAGCACGGCCATGCGGTCTTCGGGATGGACAAGGTCGATCAACCCGCTCAGCTCGGGCGAGGACCCGAAGCCAAGCATGGTTTCCCAGCGGTCGTTGATCGTGCTGAAGCCATGTTCGGAATCCCAGTCCCAGACCGCGATCTCGCCGCCTTCGACCACCTGCTGCAAGCGACGGTCGGCGAGACGCCGGGCGGTGACGTCTTCGTAAAGGCCCACGGTTTCGCGCGAGGGGGTGGCGCGTTCGCGGACCCAGATCAGCCGACCGTCGGCCAGCACGTCCTCGTTGTCCCAGATCTCGGTCAGCGGGCGGTCAAGCCGGCGCTGGAGATTCGCGTCGTCGCGTTCGCCTTCGGCCCCGAAGACGCCATGGGCGATGGCCGCGCGCAGAAGATCGTCATACAGCGCGCCTTCCCGGATCTGGTCGGCGATCCGGGCAAAGACGCGGATGTAGGGCGTGTTCCACAGGACAAGCCGGTCTTCGGCATCGAAGACGGCAAAGCCGTCGTCCAGCGCCTCGATCGCTGCAAGGAACCGGGCCTTGGTCGCCTCCAGCCGATCGCTTTCGACCTTGAGGGCGGCTTCCTTGGCACGGATGTCGGCGATGTTCTCGATCAGCGACCAGATGAGACGCCGGCCATTCGGATCGGTGCTGACAAAGCAGCGCACGACGGCGGGAAAGTCGCTGCCATCCCTGCTGCGGAACACCGCTTCGACCGGCCCGTAGGTCTGCGCCTGTTTCAGCGCCGCAATCGCGCCCTCGATCATCCAGGTGCCGTCGGTGGGCATGATCTGGTGGACCTTGAGCGCGACGCCCATCTGCGGATCAAGGCCGAAGAGGTCCTTGAAGGCGCGGTTGACGTCGACGATCTCGCCGGTGGTGAAATCATTGACCAGGATCGGATGCGGGCACATCTCGAAGAAGGCGGTGAACTGGCCCTCGCGGAACGAGGTCATCTCGCTGGAGCGGTCCGAGGCGGCGATGTCGCGGATCACGACGATGAGATGGGCTTCCTGGCCCCCGCATCCCGGACCAAGCCGCGCGACCGAGACTTCGTAGCGGTGCGGTGCGACCAGGGTCGGCAGCCCGATCCGCCGGATCAGCGCCGCATGGCCGGATGGCGGCGCGGCCACAAGCTCGCGCAGGCCCCCCGCAAGCGGTTCCGGCAAGATTTCCTCGACCGGTCGACCGATCCCGCTGCGCACCAGACCCGAAAGCCAGGGCAGTTTGTCGGAATGGCAGGCGATGATCCGTCCCGCCGGGGAAAGCTCGATCACCAGGTCCGGCAGCGCGTCAAGGGTGGCTTGCAGGTGGCTGCGCGAGGCGGCTTCGGCCCGCGCGGCTTCGGCCCGCAGCAGCACCGACGAAATCGCCCGCCCGATTGAAGTCAGCAGGAACACCGCGTCCTGCGCCCAGTGCCGGTCGGGGTGGCCGCAGTCGAAGCCGATCACCCCGATCAGCTGGTCGCCGTCGCCGAGCGGAACCATCAGCGTGGAATGCACGCCGATCTCGGTCAGGAAGCGCCGCTCGGGCGAGCCGGGCGGCAGCTCATCACGGTCATGCACCGCGACGATGCGGCCTGCGATGAAGGCCTGGTGCCAGTCGGGACGGACGACCGGCGCTTCGACCTGCATCGCGGGTTTCAGCGGCACAACTCCCGGCGCCACCCATTCATGCGTGTTTCTGTAGCCCGACTGCGGCGCATAGCGGAACAGGAAGGTTCGGTCGAAACCATAGGTCCGGCCGACGGTTTCCAGCACGGCCTCGATCTCGCTGTCGATGGTGTCGAGGGTGACGTCGAGCAGCCGGTTCATCAGCTCGACCACGCGGAATTCGGCCCGCGCGGGCTGGGCGGTCACAGCATCGGGCTGACCTGCGTGTCCCATGCGTCCTCGATCCAAGTGCCGGAAGTATCAGCCGAAAGCTCCAGACCCGCAAGCTGCTTGTCGGCAGGGACAATCCGTCAGAGGCGCGAAGCAGTCCTAGACCCCGGCCAGGACCGCAACCAGTGCCAGCATGGCCGGGAGCGCCTGAACATAGGCGATGCGCCGCCCGACCGTGGCCGCCCCGTAAAGCCCTGCGACCACGACGCAGGCCAGGATGAACTCTGCCAGCTCTGCCCCTGGACCGGGCAGTCCGCGGATCAGGGCAAGGATCAGCCCGGCGGCAAGAAAGCCGTTGTAGAGGCCCTGGTTTGCGGCAAGCACGCGGGTATTGGCGGCGAATTCGGGCGAGATGCGGAAGACGCCGCGCACGGCGGGCGTCTCCCACAGGAACATTTCCATCGCCAGGATGACCAGATGGATCAGCGCCACCAGCCCGACCAGCCCGGCACCGATCATGCGGCAGGCATCCGGGTCTCGGCCATCTCGGCATACCAGCTTGACCCGAAGGGGATCGCCGTGTCGTCGAAATTATAGGCCGGGTGGTGGACCATCGCGGTATCGCCGTTGCCCAGGAAGATATAGGCGCCGGGGCGTTCGTTCAGCATGTAGCTGAAATCCTCGGCCCCCATCAGGGGTGCGGTGTCGGTGTCGACATGGCCCGAAACCCTGCGTGCGACTTCGGCGGCGAAATCGGTGTTCTCGGGCGTGTTGACCGTCACCGGATAGCCGCGCTGGTAATGCACTTCGGCCCGTGCGCCAAGGGCAAGCGCCGTGCCTTCGACGATCTGGCCAATGCGCGCCTCGACGAAGTCCTGCACCTTGGCGTCCATGGTGCGGACCGTGCCCCGCATCTTCACCACCTGGGGAATGACGTTATGCGCGGAGGAATCCGTCTCCACCGTGCAGACGCTGACCACGATCTGCTTCAGGGGGTCGACATTGCGGCTGGCGATGGTTTGCAGTGCCACGATGATATGCGCGCTGACCACGGTGCTGTCGACGCAGTCATGCGGCTTGGCGGCATGGCCCCCCTTCCCCGTGACCACGATCTCGAACTGGTCGGCGGCGGCCATCATCGCGCCGGGGCGGATGGCGAAATGACCGACGGGGATGCCCGGCATGTTGTGCATCCCGTAGACTTCCTGCACGTTCCAGCGGGCAAGCATCCCGTCCTTCACCATCTCGCGCCCGCCGCCGCCGCCCTCTTCGGCGGGCTGGAAGATGCAGACGACTTTGCCGTCGAAATTGCGCGTCTCGGCCAGGTATTTCGCGGCACCGAGCAGCATCGCCGTATGCCCGTCATGGCCGCAGGCATGCATCTTGCCGGGGGTTTGCGAGGCATAGGGCACGCCGGTCTGTTCGATGATCGGCAGCGCATCCATGTCGGCGCGCAGGCCGACGACCCGGCCCTTGTTGTCGCTGCGGCCCTTGATCACCGCGACGACGCCGGTGCGGCCGATGCCTTCCACCACCTCGTCGCAACCGAAGGACCGGCAGAGATCGGCCACGCGGGCAGCGGTGCGGTGGACGTCGAACAGAAGCTCGGGGTGCTGGTGGAAATCGCGGCGCCAGGCGGTGATTTCGGGCAGCAGTTCGGCGAAACGGTTCTTGACGGGCATGGCTGTCTCCTTTGCCCGTCAAGGTGGACCTGTCTGCGCGAAACGGCAAGCCCCGCCGCTGTCAGGGTGCTGCGACGACAGGCAGGTCAGGAATACCGGAATGTGATCAGACACCTGTTGCCGATGTCGCACGTTTTCGCCATATGGTCGTAAAATCGACATGAACCCGGCTTGTTGCGGTCAAAGGCCCGCGCAATATGGGGAAAAGGCGAAAAGCCAGAAAACGGAGCAGTCGGATGGCCACGCAACCCAGCAAACCGCAGCAAGGCGGCAGCTCGACCCCCAGCCCGCAGCAGCAGGGCCAGCAGTCGGGCGGACCCACCCAGCAGCAAGGTCAGCCGATCTTCAAGGACTGGGCCTCGATCTAAGGCCGCTTCCCGGCCTTCACGACTTCCGCGAGGTCGCGGGCGATGTTGAACGCGCCCTTGATCCGGTCGGCTTCCGTCTTCATCTCTCCGACCAGCACGATCTTGGTGCCCTGCACCTTGGCGGCGGGGCCTTGCGCCTTCAGGAAATCCACCAGCCCGGCGGGATTGGCGAACTTGTCATTGTGAAACTGGATCGTCGCCCCCTTCGGCCCGGCATCCAGCCTGCTGATCCCCGCCCGCTTGCACATCGCCTTGATGCGGACGATCAGCATCAGGGTGTTGACCTCTTTCGGCAGTGGCCCGAAGCGGTCGATCAGCTCGGCGGCAAAGCCCTCCAGCTCCACCTTCGTGGTCAGGCTGGACAGCCGCCGGTAGAGGCCCAGCCGGATGTCGAGATCGGGGATATAGGTTTCGGGGATCATCACCGGCACGCCGAGGTTCAGTTGCGGCGACCAGTCGTCGTCGATGGCCGAGAGCCCCTGCAACTCGCCGGATTTGATCTTGGCGATCGTCTCTTCCAGCATGTGCTGGTACAGCTCGTAGCCCACTTCCCTGATGTGGCCCGACTGCTCCTCGCCCAGAAGGTTCCCGGCTCCGCGCAGGTCAAGGTCGTGGCTGGCAAGGTTGAAGCCCGCCCCCAGATTGTCGAGACTGCCGAGGAGCCGGAGCCGCTTGGTCGCCTGCGGCGTGAGCGGCGCGCGGGGCTTGGTGGTCAGGTAGCAATAGGCCCGCGTCTTCGACCGGCCCACCCGACCCCGGATCTGATACAGCTGGCTGAGGCCGAACATATCCGCCCGGTGGACAATCATCGTGTTCGCTGTGGGAATATCCAGCCCGCTTTCAACAATCGAGGTCGCGACCAGCACATCATGCTTGCCGTCGTAGAACTGGTTCATCCGGTCATCCAGATCGCCCGCCGCCAGCTGGCCATGCGCGATGACGTAGGACGCCTCCGGCACATGGGTCTTCAGGAAATCCTCGATCTCCGGCAGGTCGGCGATGCGGGGCACGACATAGAAGCTTTGCCCGCCGCGATAGCGTTCGCGCAGGATCGCCTCGCGTATCGTGATCGTGTCGAATTCGGAAACATAGGTGCGGATCGCCAGCCGGTCGACCGGGGGCGTGGCAATGATCGACAGGTCGCGGACCCCGGTCAGCGACAGTTGCAAGGTCCGGGGAATGGGGGTCGCGGTCAGGGTCAGCACATGCACTTCGGAGCGCATTTCCTTCAGCCGTTCCTTGTGCGTCACGCCGAAATGCTGTTCCTCGTCGATGATGAGAAGGCCCAGCTTCTTGAAGGTGATCCCCTTGGCCAGAAGGGCGTGGGTGCCGACCACGATGTCCACCGACCCGTCCGCCATCGCCGCACGGGTGGCGTTTGCGTCCTTGGTGGAAACAAAGCGCGACAGGGGCCGGACCGAAATCGGGAAGCCGCGGAAGCGTTCGGCGAAGCTGCGATAATGCTGCCGCGCCAGAAGCGTCGTCGGGCAGATCACCGCCACCTGCATCCCGGACAGGGCCGCGACGAAAGCCGCGCGCATCGCCACTTCGGTCTTGCCGAAGCCGACATCGCCGACCACCAGACGGTCCATCGGACTGCCCTTCTCCAGATCCGCCACCACATCGGCAATGGCGGACAACTGGTCGTCGGTCTCCTGATAGGGGAACCGCGCCGCGAAAGCCTCCCAGATCGAATGCGGCGCTTCCAGGATCGGGGCATGGCGCAAGGCCCGTTCCGCCGCGACCCGCATCAGCCGGTCGGCGATCTCCTTGATGCGTTCCTTGAGCTTGGCCTTCTTCGCCTGCCAGGCCCCGCCGCCCAGACGGTCCAGCAGGCCCTCTTCATGCCCGTAGCGGCTGAGAAGCTCGATGTTCTCGACAGGCAGGTAAAGCTTTGCATTCTCGGCATATTCCAGCATGACGCAGGCATGGGGGGCCCCCAGCGCGGTGATCGTCTCGATCCCGAGATAGCGCCCGACGCCATGCTCGACATGCACCACCAGATCGCCGGGGGACAGCGTATCGACTTCGCGCAGGAAGTTGTCGGCCTTGCGCTTGCGGCGCGGCTTGGCCGTAAGCCTTTCGCCCAGCACATCCTGTTCGGAAATGACGGCGAGTCCGGGTGCGACGAACCCGGCCTCCAGCGGCCAGACCACAAGGAACAGCCCGCCCTTGCCCTCGGGCAGGTCGCGAAAATCGGCGATCTCCCGCGCGCCGGTCAGCCCGTTGTCGGCCAGCAAGCCCTTCAACCGCTCGCGCGCACCCTCGGACCAGGAGGCGATCACCACCTGCCCGGTCTTCGCCAAAGCTTGAACATGTTCGGCCAAGGCACCGAAAAGATTGATCTTCTCTTGCTGTCGCTCGGGCGCGAAGTTCCGCCCGGCCCGCGCGCCGGCATCCAGAACCCCCGGCCCCGGACTTTGCGGCAGGGGCGACAGTTGCACCACGCGATGCCCCGCCACCGCCGCTTCCCAGGCGGCATCGTCCAGATACAGATCCTCGGCCGGGACCGGCTTGTAGACCGTGTCAATCCGCCCCTTGGCCCCCATCGCCTCATGGCGGGCGTCGTAACTGTCCTCGATGCTTTCCCAGCGGGCCAGCCGCGCCGGTGTCACCTGATCGTCCAGCACGACGGACGCTTCTGGCAGGTAGTCGAACAAAGTCTCCAGCCGCTCATGGAAGAACGGCAGCCAATGCTCCATCCCCTGATGCTTGCGCCCGGCACTGACCGCCTCGTAAAGCGGGTCATCCGTGCCCGCCGCGCCAAAGCTGATCCGGTAATTCTGCCGGAACCGGGCGATCGCGGCCTCGTCGAGGATCACCTCGGACACCGCTGAAAACTCGACCCTTTTCAGCTTTTCGATGGTTCGCTGCGTCTCGGGATCGAACCGCCGCGCCCCGTCCAGCACATCGCCGAAGAAATCCAGCCGGATCGGCCCGCCGGGACCGGGCGGGTAAATATCGACGATCCCGCCGCGCAGCGCGTAATCTCCCGGCTCGGCTACGGTCGAAACCGGCGTGAACCCCATCCGCGCGAGGAATCCCTTGAGCCGCGCTTCATCGACGCGCTGGCCCACATCGGCGCGGAACGAGGCCGCCTGCACAACCTCGCGCGCGGGCAGCTTCTGCGTCGCCGCGTTCAGCGTCGTCAGCAGCACGAAAGGCCCCGGCAATCCGTCGGCCAGCGCCGCCAGCGTCGCCATCCGCCGTGCCGAGATTTCGGGGTTCGGGCTGACGCGGTCGAAAGGCAGACAGTCCCAGGCCGGGAAATCCAGCACCGCCACCTGCGGCGCAATCACCGCAAGCGCCTGCCGCATCGCCTCGGCCCGCTTGTCGTCGCGCGCGACATGCACGACCGGCTGGCCGCGCCCCAGGGTCAGGATCCGGGCGTCGAAGCCCTCGGGCGCACCGCCCATCAAGATGCGTTCGGCTGTCATGTTCCCCGCGCGACCCGATCAGTTCAGGATGGAAACGCTGATGTTCTGCCAGGTTCCATAGAAGGCCGTCACGGTGATGGACAGCATCCCGATCACCTGCACGACCCGGCGATGAATGGTCAGACGACGGAAAAGTGCCTCGCCCGTGCCGCCTTCGGCCATGATCCTGCGGCTGGAGCGGACGCTGATCCAGACGACCAGCAGCATCGGCGTAAACAGCAGCACGACCGCCTGGGCGAATTCGATATCGTACCAGAAGCCCAGAACGAGAAGCGAGGTCAGCCAGAACGCCGCCAGGCCCACCAGGAGCCAGGCCCCGCTGTCGACGACATGCAGAAGCCGGTTGATGTTGATCCGGGTCAGGTCTTCCACATCGGCCTGCACCTGCCCGCCCTCGCGCCGGGCGCGCTGGATCATGTCATGCGGCACGCCCAGCACCCAATGGCTGACCGACGACCAGAGCGTCGCCAGCGCGATCCAGTACCAGAGGTTCGAGAACGACCTCATGTCGATCACTTCCAGCGCCGTGTCGAGGACATCCACCTTGCGCGGTCTCCTTCAGGTGTCGTTGCGACCCAAGATGACTTGAGGCCGCTGCCTTTCCATGGCAGGCAGAAGCCGAAGCCGCAAGTCCCTGCTTTTGCGGGGCGGAGGAAGGAGCCGGTCATGCATCCCACCCAAACCCCCTATCCGACGACCCGCTTTCGCCGGTTGCGTCGCACGCCAGCGCTGCGAGCCCTGGTGCAAGAGCATGTCCTGTCGGCGGGCGATCTGATCTGGCCGGTGTTCCTGTGCGACGGCACAGGCCAGCGCCAGCCCGTCGCCTCGATGCCGGGGGTTGAACGGCTGTCGCTTGACCTGGTGGTCGAGGCCGCCGCCGAGGCGCGCGATCTCGGCATCCCGGCGATCTGCCTGTTCCCCTATACCGATCCGGCGCTGAAAACCGCCGATTGCCGCGAGGCCTGGAACCCCGAGAACCTGACCAATCGCGCGATCCGCGCGATCAAGGCCGAGGTGCCGGAGATCGCGGTGATGACCGATGTCGCGCTTGATCCCTACAACGCGCATGGCCATGACGGGCTGGTGCTGGACGGGGTGATCCTGAACGACGAGACGGTCGCGGCGCTGGTGCAGATGGCGCTGGCCCAGGCCGAAGCGGGGGCGGATATCCTTGGCCCCTCGGACATGATGGATGGCCGGATCGGGGCGATGCGGGCGGCGCTGGAGGCCGCCGGCCACAAGGACACGGCGATCCTGTCCTACGCGGCGAAGTACGCCAGCGCCTTCTACGGCCCGTTCCGCGATGCGGTGGGGGCGACCGGGGCCCTGAAGGGCGACAAGAAGACCTACCAGATGAACCCCGCCAACAGCGACGAGGCGATCCGCCTGGTCGCGCGCGATCTGGCCGAAGGCGCCGACATGGTGATGGTGAAGCCCGGCATGCCCTATCTCGACATCTGCCACCGGGTGAAAGAGGCGTTCGGGGCCCCGACCTTCGCCTACCAGGTGTCGGGCGAATACGCGATGATCCAGGCCGCCGCGCAGAACGGCTGGATCGACGGCGAGAAGGCGATGGTCGAAAGCCTGCTGGCCTTCAAGCGCGCGGGCTGCGACGGGATCCTGACCTATTTCGCGCCTGCGGTGGCACGGCTTCTGCGGGGGTGAAGCGCAACGGTTCCGGCCGTATCCAAATTTCTTGCTTAAGAAATTTGGCCCCTCGGGGTGCCCTCAGCTCATCAGCCCCTGCACCGTGTTCGTCAGATCGTTCAGCGAGAACGGTTTCGGCAGGAAGACCGAGTTCGGCACCCGGGCCTGATCCTCGGCAAGACCGTCCTCGGCATAGCCTGACATGAAGACCACCTTGACATTCGGCCGGTCCAGATGCGCGCGCCGCACCCAGGCGGGGCCGTCCATGCCCGGCATCACCACATCGGTCACGAAGAGGTCGACACGCAGCGACCTGTCCTCCAGCCTGGCCAGCGCCTCCTCGGCATTGGCAGCCTCCAGCACGGTGTAGCCGCGCAAGCTCAGCGCCCGGCTGGCGAAGGCGCGGACAGAGGCCTCGTCCTCGACCAGAAGGATCACCCCTTCGCCCTGCTTCGCCGCCACCCGCTTGACCTCGGCCACGGGGGGCAGATCCTTACCCTCGAAGACCGGGAAGTAGAGCGAGAAGGTCGTGCCCTGCCCCACCACGGTATCGACGAAGATGTAACCGCCCGACTGCTTGACGATGCCGTAGGCCATCGACAGGCCCAGCCCCGTGCCCTCGCCCACCCGCTTGGTGGTGAAGAACGGCTCGAAGATCTGGTGCAGCTGGTGATCCGGGATGCCGATCCCGTGGTCTATCACCCGGATCACCGTGTAATCGCCCGCCGGCACCGTTGCCCGGTCGCGCTGCATATCCTCGGCCAGCGTCACCGGCTCGGTCTCGATCCTGATGTCACCGCCCTCGGGCATCGCATCGCGCGCGTTGACCACCAGGTTGATCAGCACCTGCTCGACCTGCCGTTTGTCGGCCCGGATGCGCCCCAGCGGGCGTCCCTCCGCCCGGCCCAGATGCGCAAGCGTCAGATCCACCTTCTCGACCATCAGCCGGTTCAAGAGATGCGTCAGGTCGCCCAGCACATCTTCAAGATCGATCACCTCGGGATTCAGGGTCTGCTTGCGCGAGAAGGCCAGGAGCTGCCCGACCAGCGAGGCCGCCCGGTTCGCATTCTGCCGGATCTGTTCCAGATCGGCGTAGTCGCTGTCCTCGCGTCCGTGACGCAGAAGAAGCAGGTCGCAGTGGCTGGAGATCGCGGTCAGCAGATTGTTGAAATCATGTGCAATTCCACCCGCAAGCTGGCCAATGGCCTGCATCTTCTGG
>JAGPEG010000011.1 GCA_018057165.1 Tabrizicola sp. | reverse complement strand
CAAGTTCTCGGTCGACTGGGGGCAGATGATGGCGGCCGGCGTGCTGGCGCTGATCCCCTCTTGTCTCTTCTTCATCTTCATCCAGCGATACCTCGTCCAGGGCCTGACCTCTGGCGCGGTGAAAGGATAGGCCATGGCCCGGCTGCAACTGAACAACGTCGCCAAGCGGTATGGAAACATCGAGGTCCTGCGCAACATCCAGCTTGATATTGCGGATGGCGAATTCATCGTCCTGGTCGGCCCGTCGGGCTGCGGCAAGTCCACCCTGCTGCGGATGATCGCGGGGTTGGAGCCGATCAGCGCGGGCGATTTCCTGATCGACGGGGACCGGATGAACGATATCCGCCCGCGCGACCGGGACATCGCCATGGTGTTCCAGTCCTATGCGCTTTATCCGCATATGGATGTGGCGCGGAACATGGGTTTTTCGATGGAAATCCGTGGTGACGCCGCCGCCGCGCGCCTGGCTCGCGTGGCCGAGGCCGGGCGGGCGCTGGGGCTGGACAGGCTCTTGGAACGGCTGCCCAAGGCGCTGTCCGGTGGCCAGCGCCAGCGCGTCGCCATGGGCCGCGCCATCGTCCGCGATCCGCGCGCTTTCCTGTTCGATGAACCGCTGTCGAACCTTGACGCAGCTCTGCGGGTCGAGATGCGGCTGGAAATCGCCCGCCTGCATCAGCGGCTGGGCACCACGATGGTCTATGTCACCCATGACCAAGTCGAGGCGCTGACCTTGGCCGACCGCATCGTCGTCTTGAACGGCGGCGTGATCCAGCAGGTCGGCAGCCCGCTGGAGCTGTATGAACGCCCCGCCAACAAGTTCGTGGCGCAGTTCATCGGCTCGCCCACGATGAATGTCATTGCGGCACGGTCCGAGGCGAAGGACGCCGTGACTCTCGGCAACGGGGCGCGGATCGCGCTTCCGCCTCAGGCCAAATTCGCCAGCGTGGCCGAGCTTGGGATCCGTCCCGAGCATGTCGACGTGGTCGAAGCGGGGCAGGGCGATCTGCAGGCGGTGGCCGATGTCGTCGAACGGCTTGGATCGGACACCAATGTCTATACGGTGGTGGACGGGATCGGCCCGGTGATGGCGCGGGTGCGTGGCAATGTTCCGGCCCGCAGCGGCGACCGTCTCGGGCTGCGGATCAGGCCGGAACATGTGCATCTTTTTGCCCGTGACGGCGAGGTCTTGGGCCGCAACGGGGGGTGTAACGCATGACCGGCATTGACGAGACCCGCGAGGCGCTGGCCGCCAGGACGCTGTGGCTTTCGACCTGGATGATCCACCACGCCAACAACATCCGCCCCAAGGGCACGATCAAGGTCGGCGGGCATCAGGCCTCTTCCGCCTCGATGAACGCGATCCTGAATGCGCTCTATTTCGAAGTGCTGCGACCCGAGGACCGGGTGGCGGTCAAGCCGCATGCCAGCCCGGTCTTCCATGCCATCCAGTATCTTCTGGGCAATCAGACACTGGAGCAGTTGCAGAACTTCCGTGGCCTCGGCGGGGCGCAGCCCTATCCGTCGCGGACCAAGGACAAGGATGGCGTCGATTTCTCCACCGGCTCGGTCGGGATGGGGGTGGCGATCACCGCCTTTGCCAGCATGGTGCAGGATTATCTGCAGGGCCACGGCTGGCTGAAAGGCCCCGAAGGCCGGATGATCGCGCTGGTCGGCGATGCCGAACTGGACGAGGGCAATATCTACGAGGCCCTGCTGGAAGGCGCGAAACACGGGCTGCGGAACTGCTGGTGGATCGTCGATTACAACCGACAGTCGCTGGACGGCGTGGTCAGCGAAGGGTTGAACGCACGGTTCCGCGACATTTTCATCGCCTGCGGCTGGGAGGTGGTGGAACTGAAATATGGCCGCCTGATGCAGGAGGCCTTTGCCCTTCCCGGTGGCGAGAGGCTGCGCGCCTGGATTGATGCCTGTGACAACGGGCTGTATTCGGCGCTGACCTTCAAGGGCGGGGCGGCCTGGCGCGCGCGGCTGGAGGCCGATCTTGCAGGCGACAATGCGGCAGCGGCATTGCTGACGGGATACGATGACGAGGCGCTGTCGCGGCTGATGACCAATCTGGCGGGCCATGATGTCGGGCTGCTGGCCGAGACGATGAAGGCCGTCACCCATGACCGCCCGGTCCTGTTCCTGTGCTACACCGTCAAGGGCCACGGCCTGCCCCTGGCCGGCCACAAGGACAACCATGCCGGCATCATGACCGCCAATCAGGTCGCGGCGCTGCGCCAATCGATGCATATCCCCGAAGGTGCGGAATGGGAGCCTCTCGCGGGCCTCGGCCCGGTCCGCGCGGCTGTCGAGGCCCGCCTTGCCGATGTGCCCTTCAACCGGGTGCCAAGGCACCGAACCGCGCCAGCGGTTCCGGTCAGCGCCCCGACCGGACAACGCTTCAAGGATCGCGTCGCCACGCAGGAGGCCTTTGGCGCCCTTCTGTCGGCGATCGCGTCCGGGGCTCCGGATTTGGCGGAACGGATCGTCACGACCTCCCCGGACGTGTCCGTCTCGACCAATCTGGGGCCCTGGATCAACAAGACCGGCCTTTTCGCGCGCGATCAGGCCCCCGATGTCTTCCGCGACGAAGACATAGCCTCGGCCCAGAAATGGGCGCGGGGGCCGGGGGGGCGGCATGTCGAGTTGGGGATCGCCGAGAACAACCTCTTCACCTTCCTTGGCGCGCTGGGCCTGTCGCACGGGCTGTTCGGCCAGCGGCTATTGCCGGTGGGCACGGTCTATGATCCGTTCATCTGCCGTGGTCTCGATGCCCTGAACTACGCCTGCTATCAGGATGCGCGTTTCATTCTTGCCGCCACCCCTTCGGGCATCTCGCTGTCACATGAGGGCGGGGCGCATCAGTCGATCTCCACGCCGCTGATCGGGCTGGCGCAGGACGGGCTGGCTGCCTTCGAACCGGCTTTCGCCGACGAGTTGGCCGCGATCCTGCACTGGAGCTTTGAGTATATGCAGCGCGACGGATCGGGTCCGGGCGAAGAGGAAAACTGGCTGCGCGACGAAAAGGGCGGCTCGGTCTATCTGCGGCTTTCGACCGTGCCTCTGGACCAGCCCCAGCGCGAGATGGACGCGGATCTGGCGCGGCAGGTGATCGACGGCGGCTACTGGCTGCGCAAGCCCGGCCCATCGACCTCGGTCGTGATCGCCTATACCGGCGTTGTCGCCCCTCAGGCGATTGCCGCCGCCGGGCTTCTCGCTGAGGGTTTGCGCGATGTCGGGGTTCTGGCCGTCACCTCGGCCGACCGGCTGAACGCGGGCTGGCAGGCGGCGGAACGCGCGCGCCAGCGGGGGCGGCAGGGCGCAGAGGCCCATGTCGAGCAGCTTTTGTCGCTGGTGCCCCGCGATGCCGGCATCGTGACAGTCGCCGACGGCCATCCCGCAGGGTTAAGCTGGCTGGGCGGGGTTGTCGGGCACCGGGTCAAGTCGCTGGGGGTCGAACATTTCGGTCAGGCCGGAACGGTCGAAGACATCTATCATCTGCACAGCATCGACACCAATGCGATCCTGCACGCGGCCCGCGCCCTTCATCCCGGACGCTCGCAGCGCTATCTGACCCCTCTGGCGGGCTGACATCATGACCAGACCTTCCCCTCCCGGCGCGGCACAGGCCACCGGCTTCTGGCTTGACGATCCCGGACACCGCGCCTGGCTGATGGCCGAGGCTGACCGCCAGTTCACCTTCTTCCGGGCCAGTCTGCGGTCCGGGCCCGGCTTTTACACGCTGGATCACAGCGGCCAGCCGCTGCCGGGTGACACGCAAGAGCTGCACACCACCACGCGGCTGGTGCATTCCTATGCGCTGGGTCATCTGGCGGGGGTGCCGGGTGCCGATCAGATCGTCGATCACGGCATGGCGTATCTTTCCAGCCACCACCGCGACCGCGACCATGGTGGCTATCTCTGGGCATTGAACGGCAACCAGGTCGCCGATGGCCGCAAGCTGGCCTATGGCCATGTCTTCGTGCTTCTGGCCGGGGCAAGCGCCAGGAAAGCCGGGCATCCCGAGGCCGACCGGCTGATCGAGGATGTCCGCGCGGTTCTGGACCAGCATTTCTGGGAAGAGGGGCCGGGCCTTTTCTGCGACGAATGGAACCGTGACTGGACGCCGTTTTCGACCTATCGCGGCATGAATGCCAACATGCACGGTGTCGAGGCGCTGCTGACCGCCCATGAGGCGACCGGGCAGGAAGAGTTCCTGATCCGCGCCGGTCGCATCCTGGATACATTCATCACCCGCATCGCCCCGGCGGAGGGCTGGCGTCTGCCCGAACATTATACCGCCGACTGGCAGATCGACCGCGGCTATGCCGGCAATCCGATGTTCCGCCCGGCGGGCACGACGCCGGGCCATTCCTTTGAACTGGGGCGATTGCTCTTGCAATACTGGGATCTGTCGGGCCGACCGCAGGACGGCTCGCCCGGTCGGGCGCGGCGGTTGATCGAACAGGCGTTGCGCGACGCCTGGAACGCCGAGTGCGGCGGCTTTGCCTATACCTTGCGCTTCGATGGCAGCGTGGATAACCCGGCGCGCTATTGGTGGCCGGTGACCGAGGCGATCGGTGCGGTCGCGGCGCTGATCAAGCTGGACCGCCGCGCCGAGGATGAGGCCTGGTATCGCCGTCTGTGGGCCTTTGCCGACCGCCATCTGATCGACCATGCCCGCGGCGGCTGGTATCCCGAACTGGATGCCGAGGACCGGCTGGCCGACACCCAGTTCCGCGGCAAGCCCGACATCTACCATTCGATCCAGGCGGCACTCTTTCCGCTGTCACCGGGTCTTTCGCGGAATGCCACCACGCTGCCACTGATCACGGCGTGACTGTCTGCGGGACCGTGAGGTTCCGCAGACTCGGGCATTCATGCTCTCACAAAGCCGGTTGGGTGGGTGCGTTGATCGTTTTTGGGGCGATTGTCCTGTGCCGCGAAACCCTGACAACCTCACTGTGAGGCAAATGTTTAAGGGAGGGCTTTGTGTTTCTGCTAGCCGGCAGGGCCTGGAGTATCTTCTTCACCTCACTGGCGTCGGCTTTGGTCATCTCTCCAAGGTGCCGTTCCGTTCCGACGTGCTCAACCAAGATGTTCAGGTAAGTCTCTGATCCAGAGAGAAATGGAGGCGGGTACCGGAATCGAACCGGTCTTCACGGATTTGCAATCCGCTGCGTAACCTCTCCGCCAACCCGCCGCAGAGGTGAGGGGGAGATAGCGGATGCGGCGGGCGGCTGCAAGGGCTTCGACTGGCTTGACTTGGCCCCGTGCGCCGCAGATTGTCCGCCGCACCCGCGCGGGACAGGTCGGGGGCAGGGCAGGGCGGGGGCGTGCAGAAGATCCTCATCACCGGAAGCGCCGGGTTCATCGGCTTCCACCTCGCGCGGCACCTTCTGGCTGCGGGCCACCGCGTGCATGGCTTCGACGGGATGACGCCCTACTATGATGTCGCGCTGAAGCGGCAGCGCCATGCGGCCTTGTTGCAGACCCCCGGCTTTTCGGCCACCGAGGCACTGCTGGAGGACATGGTGACCCTGGCTCGCGTGGCCGCTGACTTCGCGCCGGATGTGATCATCCACCTTGCCGCCCAGGCCGGGGTCCGCTACAGCCTCGAAAACCCGAGATCCTATGTCGAGACGAATGTCACCGGCAGTTTCAACGTGTTGGAACTGGCGAAAGAGCTGAAGGTCAGCCACCTTCTCATCGCCTCCACCTCCTCGGTCTACGGTGCCAATCCCGAAATGCCGTTCCATGAAACCGACGGGACCGAGCATCCGCTGACGGTCTATGCCGCGACCAAGAAGGCGGTCGAGGGGATCGCGCATTCCTATGCCCATCTCTGGGGCCTGCCGGTCACGCTTTTCCGCTTCTTCACCGTCTATGGCGCCTGGGGTCGCCCGGATCTGGCCTATTTCAAATTCGCCAAGGCGATCCTTCAGGGCGAGCCGATCGAGGTCTACAACCACGGCGCGCTCTGGCGCGACTTCACGGCGGTCGAGGATCTGGTCGAGGGCGTCACCCGCCTGATCCCGCTCGCGCCTCCGCCCCCGGAGGCCCGACCGGAACCCGTCGCGGGCGACAGTCTGAGCCCGGTTGCGCCCTGGCGGATCGTGAACATCGGCAATTCCGACAAGGTGCATCTGATGGAGTTCATCCGCACGCTTGAATCCCTGCTCGGTCGCAAGGCGATCTGCACCTTCCTGCCGATGCAGCCCGGCGACGTGCCCGCGACCTGGGCCGACTGCTCGCTTCTGGAGCGGCTGACCGGCTTTCGGCCCCGGACCGACCTTGCCACCGGCCTTGGCCGCTTCGTCGACTGGTATCGCGGGCAGGTCCAGCCCTGACTGGCTATAACGGCGGCTTCGGTCTGGTCCTACGGGTGCGCGTGCATATCCCCGATGATGTTGCGCGAATGCGATATTGAAAGGACAGGCCATGGAAGGCTTTGCAGGCATGAATGACATCGGAGCTGTGGTCGAGGCTGACCGCGCCCATGTCTGGCACCATCTGTCGCAGCACAAGCAGTATGAAACCGTCGATCCCCGCGTCATCGTCGAGGGCAAGGGGATGCGGGTCTGGGACGCCAAGGGCAAGGAACATCTCGACGCCGTCTCGGGCGGGGTCTGGACAGTCAACGTCGGCTACGGGCGGGAATCCATCGCCAACGCCGTCCGTGACCAGCTGATCAAGCTGAACTATTTCGCCGGGTCCGCAGGCTCGATCCCCGGCGCGGTCTTCTCCAAACGGTTGATCGAGAAGATGCCCGGGATGACCCGGGTCTACTATTCCAACTCGGGGTCCGAGGCGAACGAGAAGGTCTACAAGATGGTGCGCCAGATCGCGCATCGGCACCATGGCGGCAAGAAGTGGAAGATCCTGTACCGCGACCGCGACTACCACGGCACCACCATTGCCGCTCTTGCCTCGGCCGGACAGGATCAACGCGCGATGCAATACGGGCCGTTCCCCGACGGCTTTGTCCGCGTGCCGCATTGCCTGGAATACCGCAAGCAGTGGGACGTGGAAAACTACGGCCAGCGCGCCGCTGACGCCATTGAAGAGGTGATCCTGCGCGAAGGCCCCGACACCGTCGGCTGCCTGATCCTGGAACCCGTCACCGCCGGCGGCGGCGTCATCGTCCCGCCGCAGGGCTATTGGGAGCGGGTGCAGGAAATCTGCAAGAAATACAACATCCTCCTGGCGATTGACGAGGTCGTCTGCGGCGTCGGTCGCACCGGCACCTGGTTCGGCTACCAGCACTACGGCATCAAGCCCGATTTCGTGACCATGGCCAAGGGCGTTGCCTCGGGCTATGCCGCGATCAGCTGCACGGTGACGACGGAAGCCGTCTTCGAGATGTTCAAGGACGACCCGAACGATCCGATGAGCTACTTCCGCGACATCTCCACCTTCGGCGGCTGCACCTCCGGCCCCGCCGCCGCGCTGGAGAACATGCGGATCATCGAGGATGAGGGGCTCTTGGCCAACACGCTGACGATGGGCGACCGCTGCCTGGCGAACCTGCAGGCGCTGATGGAGAAGCACAAGGTCATCGGTGACGTGCGCGGCAAGGGGTTGTTCCTCGGGGCCGAACTGGTGGCGGACCGCGCGACCAGGGAGCCGATGGAAGAAAAGAAGGTCGCCGCCGTGGTCGCCGACTGCAACGCGCAGGGCGTGATCATCGGCATGACCAACCGCTCGATCCCAGGGCTGAACAACACGCTCTGCCTGTCGCCTGCGCTGATCGCGACGGCGGATGATATCGACCAGATCACCGGGGCGATTGATGGGGCGCTGGGGCGGGTGTTCGGCTGACAGCTGCCCGGATCGGGACGAGAAGGGAAAGGGTGTCCACGGTGGACACCCTTTCGTTTTTATAGTAACTTCAGTTAGTTACTGGATTTCATTAAGGAATTGGCAAGGATTCATCCACACGGGGTATTTTCCCATCTGGAGGCGTCCGGGCGGAGGCCATCGCCTGTCGCGCCGTGTCCAGAAGCCAGTCCGTGAAGGCGGCGACGGCAGGGCGGCTGGCCGCTTCCGGGGTGGTCACCAGATCATAGCCGATATCGGTGGACCGGCTGCTTTCGCGAAAGAGCGGAACCAGCAATCCGGCCTCGATGGGATCCTGTAGGATCGGCCAGCTGGCCAGGATCACCCCCTTGCCCGAAATCGCCGCCTGCACCGCCATGCCATAGTCGCTGAACCGCAGGCCCTTGCCGGGATCGATCCCCTTGACCCCGAGACGCCTTGCCCATTCGCCCCAGTCGAACCAGCTGCGCGTCGCGTTGGCCCAGGGCAGTTGCGCCATGTCCCAGTGGATCAGCGGCATCCGGGCAAGCTGGCCCACATCGGTCAGCGGCGCCGATGCTGCCGCAAGTGCCGGGCTGCAGGCCGGATAGACGAGGTCGTTGAACAGCCGCCGCACCAGAAGCGCCGGATCGCTGCGCACGCCGTAGCGGATGGCGATGTCCACATCACTTCGGTGCAGATCGACGATGCGCTGCGAACTGTCGATCAACACGCTGATGCCGGGATTGCGCGACCGGAAATCCTCCAGCCGGGAGACAAGCCAGGTCGTCGCGAAAGAGGCCTCGACCGATACGATCAGCCGTTGCCGGTTGTCCTGCGCGCGCATCTTCTGAACGGCATCGGCGATCTGCCGCATCGCGATTTCCAGCGTCCCGGCACCGGCGATGGCGGCTTCGGTCAGGGCGATCCCGCGCCCTTGCCGGACCACGAGCCGTTTGCCCAAGGCGGCCTCAAGCTTGACGACGAGTTGCTTGACCGCAACGTCGGTGACGTTCAGCTCGGCGGCGGCGCGGCGATAGCTGCCGTTCCGGGCGACAGCCTCAAAGGCGCGCAGAGAGTTCAGCGAGGGAATCCAGTCGGCCATACCCAAGTTTTCGTTAAGTCTGAGCGAAGATCAAACGAATTCTGGCCACCCCGGCGGCCTGCTACGGTTCACCGCACTGGCAGTCGTGCCATTCGGGAGGAAGGAGACAGGACATGCGTTCAGGGGACGGGAAGACCAGAAGTGTCGTTACGGACATGGCGGGGGCGGGCTGGGATTATTCGATCACCCGGCACCCCTATCACGAGCATGAGCGCCCGAAAGGCGCGCATTACTGCGTCTACAATCGTCGGCTGATGGCGGTCTGTTTCGACGACCATTCGACCGAGGACGGCTATTGGCGTCTGCGGCGCGAGGCGGCGCTGCTGCATACCGGCGAATTCCCGCTGGAGTTTCGCGGACCGGATGCAGAGCGGCTGCTGGACCGGCTTTTCACCAAGGATATCACCAAGCTGAAGGTGGGGCGCTGCGGTTATGGCCTGGCCTGCTATGAAGATGGCGGCATGCTGGTCGACGGCATCCTTCTGCGTCTGGAGCCGGACCGTTTCTGGTATGCGCAGGCCGATGGCGATTTTTACAGCTGGGCGCGGGCCCATGCCGCGGGGCTGGATGTGACGATCAGCGACCCGGATGTCTTCGTCAGCCAGGTTCAGGGGCCGAATGCGCTGAAGATCCTTGAAGCTGCAAGCGCGGAGGGCCTGCCGGATAAGTTCAGCTATTTCGCCATTGCCCGGGTCAGGTTTGGCGAGCAGGAGGTCGTGGTGACCCGGACCGGCTATACCAATGAGCTGGGCTGGGAATTCTATACCGAGCCGCATCATGATTCCGATGCCCTGTGGACGCATATCCGGGAGGCGGGGAAGGCCTACGGGTTGGAGATCTTCGGTCTGGATGCGATGAACATCCGCCGGATCGAGGCCGGGATCCTGAACGCCGGGGCGGATTTCAACCTGGCGACAACGCCCTATGCGGCAGGGCTGGCGCGGTTCATCGACGCGGACAAGGGCGATTTCATCGGCAAGGCGGCCCTTGCCCAAGCGGATCGCAATGTGCGGTCCTGGGGGGTGAAATGCCCGGAGGGCGAGCCGCTGATCTCGGGCGAGGTGCGGGTGCAGGGCCGGGTGGCCGGGAAGGTCACGTCCGGCGCGACCTCGCCGTTTCTGGGTCACGGTGTCGGGATCGTGCTGATGGACAGCAATGCCCTTGCGGCAGGCACCAGAGTCGAGCTGCGCTGCAAGGACGGGGTGCTGCGACCGGCGGACCTGGTCGAACTGCCGATGTATGACACGCTGGGCGAAATCCCGCGCGGCAAGCGGGTGGATATTCCAGAGCGGCGGTAGCGCAGGACGTTGCCGGGTCGGGGGACGATGATCCCCCGACCCGGTCCCCTCAATGGGTCAGCGACTTCGAGAACAGGTTCACGACCAACACCCCGGCGATGATCAGCCCCAGGCCGATCAGGGCGGGGGTGTCGAGGGTCTGGCGATACCAGATCCAGGCCACCGAGCTGATCAGCACGATCCCCATTCCCGACCAGATCGCATAGACGATCCCCGTCGGCATCACCCGCAAGGGGAAGGACAGAAGCCAGAAGGCGATGGCATAGCCCAGCACCGTGATCACCGTGGGCCAGAGCTTTGTGAAGCTTGCCGACCGCGACAGGGCCGTTGTGGCGATGACCTCGGCAAGGATGGCAAGGGCAAGGATGGCGTAGGTCCTGGTCATGTCTGTCCTGTGTCGGCTGCGACCGGCGCGCGCGTGGCGGCGTCCCGAGGGACTGTAGCAGGTGTGGCGGGGAGGCCGGTGCGGTTCCCGGCGGGATATGGGTGGAATCCGGCTTCCGGGGCCCTGGGGCAGTGGCTGACGCATGACAACGCAGCCTGCGGCAGGCGTGGGCCGACCTGCCTACACCCCATACCTCGCATGGGCTTCCTTGAACGACATCAGCCTCCCCTCGATCGTGTCCCACAGGTGCAGGTCCACGGTGCGCAGGCTTTCGCGGATCGTCATGCGCTGGGCTTCGGCCAGGGCCCGGTGGTCGCGGATCACCTCGGTCAGGCGATAGAACGGGATGCGGGAGTAAAGGTGGTGGACGTGGTGGATGCCGATATTGCCGGAAAACCAGCGCAGCGGCTGGGGCAGGACGTAGTGGGACGAGCCTTCCAGCGCCGCGTCGTGCAGCTGCCAGTCTTCACCCTTTGACCAATGGGTTTCTTCGAACTGGTGCTGGACGTAGAACAGCCAGACGCCGATGGTTGCCGCGATGACCGAGGTGGGCAGAAAGATCAGGAGCACGGGCAGAAGGCCACCGAACCAGATCAGCAGGCCGACCGCGATGCCGATCATCGCATTGGTGCCCATGGCCGAGGTCCAGTAGCGCCAGCCCGAGTTCATCAACCCGAAGGGCAGGCGGTTCTGCAGGATGAACAGGTAGCTCGGGCCAAGGACGAACAGGACGACCGGGTGCCGGTAAAGCCGGTACATCAGCCGTCCAAAGCGGCTGCGGGCGCGGTATTCCTCGATGGTGAGGGTCAGGACATCGCCGATGCCGCGCTGGTCGAGGTTGCCGTGCTGGGCGTGATGGATGGAATGCGTGCGCCTCCAGACGGCATAGGGAGTGAGGGTGAGAACGCCCAGGATGCGGCCGATCCAGTCCTGCGCCTGCCGGTTTTTCAGGAAGGCCCCATGACCGCAGTCATGCTGGATGACAAAGATGCGGACCAGGAAGCCGCCGTTCAGGACGGCAAAAGCCAGGGCAAGCCAGGGGCTGACGGACAGCGCCATCCAGGCCAGAACCCAGAGCGCCAGGAACGGGACCACGGTGGCGGTGAGTTCAAGCAGGCTGCGCCGGGTGGAGGGATCGCGGTAGCGGGCAAGGATGGTCAGCCACTCGCGGGCGGATCGGACGGTCTCGGGCATCGGGGCCTTCTTGTTTGCCGCAGGCTGCGGCGGGTTCGGTTGCGCCCTGGAAGGACACCACGCGTCTGGTCGACTGTTCAGGTGGAACCCGGTTAGGGGGAACCGGCCCGCAGATCAACTCATTTGATGCAGAGTGTGCGATGATCGTGGGCAGGCGGCTTGACTTCCCGCAGGCCAGGACGGCTTCTTCTGGACTTATCGCGCCCCTCTCTCTGAGCTTATCCTCCCAGATGCCCGCCATTCCCGTCGAAGCCTTCTACCTGACCCCCGGTGCCGCGGGATCGCTCCAGCAGCAGATCCGGGCGATGGTTACGCAAGGTATCCTCTCCGACCGGTTCCGCCCCGCTGCGCGGATGCCCTCGTCGCGCGGGCTGGCCGAACACCTAGGCGTCAGCCGGATCACGGTGACGCTGGCCTATGCCGACCTCGTCTCTTCCGACTATCTCACCTCGCAAGGGCGTTCGGGCTATTTCGTCTCTGACACCGCCCCCCTGGCCCCCGAATTCCCTGCCGGCCCCCCGCGCGCGGAGGCCATTGATTTCAAGGGCTTGACCAAGGGACGCTTTACCCTGATCCCCAAGGTCGAACGGCCCGAGGATTGGGACCGCTATCCCTTTCCCTTCATCTACGGCCAGGCCGACGCCACGCTGTTCGACCACCAGAACTGGCGGCAATGCGCGCTGCGGGCCTTGGGCAAGCGCGACTTCGCGGCGCTGACCTCGGATTACTATGAACGCGACGACCCCCTGCTGGTGCAGGAACTGCTGCGCACCATCCTGCCCCGCCGGGGCATCGCCGCGCGGGAGGACGAGGTGCTGCTGACGCTTGGCGCGCAGAACGCGCTCTGGATCGCGGCGACCGCGCTTCTGGGGCCGGGGCGGCGGGCGGCGGTGGAAAATCCCGGCTATCCGGCCTGGCGCGCCATCGTCGCGGCGACCGGAGCGGCGGCAGTGCCGGTGGATGTGGATGCGCAGGGCATGCCGGTGCAAGGCCTTGAAGCGGATGTGGTTTTCACCACCCCCTCGCATCAGTGCCCGACCAATGCCACCATGCCGGTCGACCGGCGGGTGGCGCTTCTGGAGGCGGCGGAGCGGGAGGGATTCGTGATCGTCGAGGACGACTACGAATTCGAGATGTCCTTCCTGAAGCCCGTCGCCCCGGCGCTGAAATCCCTGGATCGGGGCGGGCGGGTGATCTACGCCGGGTCCTTTTCGAAATCGGTCTTTCCCGGTTTGCGGCTTGGCTATCTTGTCGGCCCACCGGGTTTCATCGCCGAGGCGCGAGCCTTGCGCGGCCTGATGCTGAAGCATCCGCCCGGCCATATCCAGCGGACGATGGCCTATTTCCTGGGCCTTGGTCATTACGACGCGCTGGTGAACCGGATGAAAGGGGCCTACCGCCGCCGCCGTCAGGTCATGGCCGAGGCGCTGGCGGCCGAGGGGCTGGAGATCGCGGGGCAGGGGGGCTTTGGCGGGTCGAGCTTCTGGATGCGCGCGCCCGAGGTGGTGGACACCGAGGCGCTGGCCCTGACCCTGCGGGCCGAGGGGGTGCTGATCGAGCCGGGCTGGGCGTTCTTTGCGGGCGAGGGGCCGCGCAACTATTATCGGCTGGCCTATTCCTCCATCGCGCTGCCCCGCATTGCAGAGGGCGTGGCGCGGATTGCCAGAAGTTTGCGATAGCGCGGCGCGTCGATGGCTTCGCCCCCTCGCACGGGTTTTCTGTCGAGGAGGGACGCGAATGAGAGGGTCGGTTTGGACTTAGCGGGGCGGTGGAACTGGCCCTAAGGCAGGATACTTTGCGGCAGTAGGGTGCCGCGCAAGGGTCGGTTGCGGCCGCATGGGACATGGAGACGCGCGATGAAGATGACGACCGAGGAAGCTTTCGTGAAGGTCCTGCAAATGCACGGGATCGAACATGCATTCGGGATCATCGGTTCGGCCTTCATGCCGATTTCCGATCTCTTCCCCAAGGCCGGGATCACCTTCTGGGATTGCGCCCACGAAGGCTCGGGCGGGATGATGGCGGACGGGTTCACCCGCGCCTCGGGCAAGATGTCGATGATGATCGCGCAGAACGGGCCGGGGATCACCAACTTCGTGACGGCGGTGAAGACGGCCTACTGGAACCACACGCCCTTGCTGCTGGTCACGCCGCAGGCCGCGAACAAGACCATCGGCATGGGCGGCTTTCAGGAAGTGGAGCAGATGGCGCTCTTTCAGGACATGGTGGCCTATCAGGAGGAGGTGCGTGATCCCTCCCGCGTGGCCGAGGTGCTGAACCGCTGCATCCTGAACGCGAGGCGGATGAGCGCGCCGGTGCAGATCAACATGCCGCGCGATTACTGGACGCAGGTGATCGACATCGAGCTGCCCGCGATGGTGGAGTTCGAGCGTCCTGCCGGGGGTGAGGCCGCGATTGCGGCGGCGGCGGAATTGCTGTCGCAGGCGAAATTCCCGGTGATCCTGAATGGCGCCGGGGTGGTTCTGGGCGGGGCGATCCCGGCCAGCATGGCCCTGGCCGAACGTCTCGATGCCCCGGTCTGCGTCGGCTACCAGCACAACGACGCCTTCCCCGGTTCGCATCCCTTGTTCGCCGGGCCGCTGGGTTACAACGGCTCGAAGGCGGCAATGGAGTTGATTTCCGGGGCAGATGTGGTACTCTGTCTGGGTACCCGGCTGAACCCGTTTTCAACGCTTCCGGGATACGCGCTGGACTACTGGCCGAAGACGGCCAAGATCATCCAAGTCGACATCAACCCCGATCGGATCGGGCTGACGAAGAAGGTCACAGTCGGTATTGTCGGCGACGCTAAGAAGGTCGCCGAGGCGGTTTTGGCGCGGTTGGCCACTACCGCAGGTGACCATGCGCGCAGCGAACGCAAGGCCAGGATCGCTCAGGTGAAATCGGCCTGGGCGCAGGCGCTGTCCAGCATGGATCACGAGGACGACGATCCCGGCACCAGCTGGAACGACCGCGCGCGGAAGGCCAAGCCAGACTGGATGAGCCCCCGGATGGCCTGGCGCGCGATTCAGTCCGCGCTGCCCAAAGAGGCGATCATTTCCTCGGACATCGGCAACAACTGCGCCATCGGCAACGCCTATCCGACCTTCGAGGCCGGGAGGAAATACCTGGCACCGGGGCTGTTCGGGCCTTGTGGCTATGGTCTGCCCAGCATCATCGGCGCGAAGATCGGCTGCCCGGATACGCCTGTCGTCGGCTTCGCGGGCGACGGGGCTTTCGGCATCGCGGTGACAGAGCTGACCGCCATCGGCCGCAAGGAATGGCCCGCGATCACCATGGTCGTCTTCCGCAACTACCAGTGGGGGGCGGAGAAGCGGAATTCGACGCTCTGGTATGACGACAATTTCGTCGGCACCGAGCTGGATACCGATGTGAGCTACGCGGGCATCGCCAAGGCCTGCGGCTTGCAGGGCGTGCAGGCGCGGACGATGGAGGAGCTGACGGCGGCTTTGCGCAAGGCCATCGCGGACCAGATGGCGGGCAAGACCACGCTGATCGAGGCGCTGATCAATCAGGAACTGGGCGAGCCCTTCCGCCGTGACGCGATGAAGAAGCCGGTCGAGGTTGCGGGGATTTCGAAGGCTGACATGCGGCCGCAGGTGGTGGGGTGAGCGGGTCTAAAATTTTTCGTCGAAAAATTTTAGACGGGGACCCGCATGCCCTATGACCTTGGTCCCCTGGCGCTGGTCTGGCTGGCCTTGGCCTGTCTGGTGGCGGGCTTTGTCCGGGGCTATTCGGGGTTTGGCTTCTCGGCGCTGCTGATCGCGGCTGCAAGTCTTGTGACCAATCCGCTGAACTTCGTGGCAGTTGTTGTCATTCTGGAAACGGTGATGTCCCTGCAAGCCGCCAAGGGGGCCGGGCCACATGTCGACTGGAAGCGGGTCGGCTGGCTGATGGGCGGGGCGGTGATCGGTTTGCCCCTGGGCCTGTGGGTGCTGACCGGGGTCAGCGAGGACACGGCGCGGGCGGTGATCTCGGCCTATGTGCTGCTCATGTGCGGGGTGCTGCTTGCGGGCTGGCGGCTTGGCGCAGAGGTCAGGGGAGCGCCGAACGGGGTGGCCGGGGTGATTTCGGGACTGGCCAACGCGCCGGGCATGGGGGGGCTGCCGCTTGCCGCCTTCTTTGCGGCGCAACCGATGCCGGCGGCGGTGTTCCGGGCCACGCTGATCGCCTATTTCCCGCTGCTGGATATCTATTCCGCGCCGCTGTACTGGCTGGCGGGGCTGGTGTCCTGGGACACGCTCCGGGCCGCGCTGATCGCGCTGCCGGTGACGCTTCTGGGCAACTGGCTGGGAGGGCGGCATTTCTTCGGCACCGATCCGCAGGACTTCCGCCGCTTCGCCATCATCCTGCTGGCGGGACTGGCGGCATTGGGTCTGGGCAAGGCGCTTCTCTGATGTGGCTCATCGTGAACGCCGGGTCCTCTTCGCTGAAGCTGAAGCTCTTCGACGGGGAGCGGGAGGTCGCCAAGGCCTTCGTGGGCGAGATCGGGCCGGACGGGCACAAGGCCGCGATGGCCGAAGGGCTGGCGCAGGCGGGCGTGTCCCCGGCGCGGCTGACGGCAGTGGCGCATCGGGTGGTGCATGGCGGGGCGGGGCTGACGGCGACCTGTCGGGTCACGCCCGATGTTCTCCGGCAGATCGTGGAGTGTGTGCCCCTGGCGCCCCTGCACAACCCGGCGAATCTGGTGGGAATCCAGTCGATTGCGGCACTGGCCCCCGATCTGCCGCAATATGCGGCCTTCGACACCGCCTTTCATGCGACCAACCCCGAGGTGGCGGTCACTTACGCGCTGCCCAGGGCCGAGCGGGACCGCGGGCTGCGGCGCTATGGCTTCCACGGCATCAGCTTTTCCGCGCTGGTTCGCGTCCTGAGGGCACGCGGGGACCTGCCGCACAGGCTGCTTGCCTGTCATCTGGGCAACGGCTGTTCGCTGGCGGGGATCCTGGACGGGCGGTCGGTGGCGACGACGATGGGCTATTCGCCGCTCGACGGGCTGACCATGGGGACGCGGACCGGGGGGATCGACGGGAATGCGGTCCTGCGGCTCGCGGATTTGCACGGAGTGGAGAAGGCGGGGCGCATCCTGAACCGGGAAAGCGGGCTTTTGGGCCTGGGCGGGGCCAGCGACGTGCGAAGCCTGCACGCGGCGGGGACGCCGGAGGCCCGGTTTGCGTTGCAGCATTTCGCCTATTGGGCGGTGCGGCATGCCGGGTCGATGGTGGCGGCGATGGGGGGCCTTGACGGGGTGGTCTTCACCGGCGGCATCGGTGAGAACGATCCCTGGATGCGGAAGGAAATCCTGTCCGGGCTGGCCTATCTGGGAGTTTCTTCCGACCCGGACGCCAATGCCCGGAACGAAACCGTGCTGCAGGATGCGACAGCCGATGTCGTTATCCTTGTTGTGCCTGCCGACGAGGAACGGCAGATTGCGCTGGAGGCGCAGGCTGTGATGGCCGGGGAGGGCGGGTGAACCAGCCAAGGGTAGTGACGCAACGCGAGGTCGGGGACGAGGTCCGCCAGACCACCTGCTACATGTGCGCCTGCCGCTGCGGGATCGACGTGCATCTGAAGTCGGGCAAGGTCGCCTATATCGAGGGCAACCGGGACCATCCGATCAACAAGGGCGTCCTTTGTGCCAAGGGCGCGTCGGGGATCATGCAGGTCACGGCTCCCTCGCGTCTGAAAGCGCCCCTGCGGCGGGTGGGGCCGCGCGGGTCCGGGGCGTTCGAGGAGATTTCCTGGGAAGAGGCGCTGGAGACGGCGGTGTCCTGGCTGAAGCCGCTGCGCGAGACGGCGCCGGAAAAGCTTGCCTTCTTCACCGGGCGCGACCAGTCGCAGTCCCTGACCGGCTGGTGGGCGCAGAATTTCGGCACGCCGAACTATGCCGCACATGGCGGGTTCTGTTCGGTCAACATGGCCGCCGGGGGCATCTATACCATCGGCGGGGCGTTCTGGGAGTTTGGCCAACCGGACTGGGACCGGACCAAGCTGTTCGTGATGTTCGGGGTGGCCGAGGACCATGACTCGAACCCGATCAAGATCGGCCTCGGCAAGCTGAAGGCGCGGGGCGCGCGGGTGATTTCCGTCAACCCAGTGCGCACGGGCTATTCGGCGGTGGCGGATGACTGGATCGGGATCACGCCGGGAACCGACGGGTTGCTGATCCTGTCGCTGATCCATTGCCTCTTGGAAGCCGGGAAGATCGACCTCGACTATCTGGCGCAATGGACCAATGCGCCCTTGCTGGTGAACGGGGCAGAGGGAGCGGAGAAAGGGCTGTTCGTGCGGAATGCCGAAAGCCAGCCCTTCGTCATCGACCGCCGCACCGGCCACCCCGCGCCCTGGGATGGCAAGGGGGTGGAGCCGGATCTCGGGGCCGTGTGGCAAGACAACCGGACCGTGTTTCAGCATATGGCGGAAGAGTATCTGAAGCCGGACCATGCGCCGGAGGCGGTGGCGGGACGCTGTGGCGTGTCCGCAGAACGCATTCGCCAACTGGCGGCGGAACTGGCTTCGGTCGCGTTCGATCAGGCGATCACGCTGGAGCGGCCTTGGACGGATTTCCGGGGCAATGACCATGCCGACATGCCGGGCCGCCCGGTTTCTTTCCACGCGATGCGGGGGATTTCGGCGCATTCCAACGGCTTCCAGACCGCCCGCGCGCTGCATCTCCTCCAGATCCTGCTCGGGTCACTGGAAACCCCCGGCGGCTACCGGCTGAAGCCGCCTTACCCGAAGCCGATCGAGGCGCATCCGACGCCGCATTTCGTGACGACGCCGGGAAAGCCCCTGACCGGGCCGCATCTGGGTTATGTCCGTTCGCCCGACGACCTGTGTCTCTTGCCCGATGGAAGCCCGGCGCGGATCGACAAGGGGTTCAGCTGGGAAAATCCGTTCTCGGCGCATGGGTTGATGCATATGGTCATCCCCAATGCCCATGCCGGGGACCCCTACAAGATCGACACGCTGTTCCTCTACATGGCGAACATGTCGTGGAATTCCTCGATGAACTCCGCCCGCGTGATGGAGATGCTGACCGAGGAAACGGACGGCGAATATGTCATCCCCCGCATCATCTATTCCGACGCCTATGCCTCGGAGATGGTGGCCTATGCCGATCTGATCCTGCCCGACACGACCTATCTGGAACGCCACGACTGCATCAGCCTTCTCGACCGCCCGATCAGTGAGCCGGACGCGGCGGGAGATGCGATCCGCTGGCCGGTGCTGGAACCGGACCGCGATGTGCGCTGCTTCCAGTCGGTGCTGCTGGACCTGGGCGCGCGGCTGGGGTTGCCGGGGATGGTGGCTGAGGATGGCACGGCGAAATATGCCGATTACGCCGATTACATCGTGAACCACCAGCGCCGACCGGGCGTGGGGCCGCTGATGGGGTTCCGGGGGAATGGCGAGGCAACCGGGCGGGGCGCACCGAACCCCGACCAGATGCAGCGCTACATCGAGGCCGGGGCCTTCCATCAGGCGCATGTGCCCGAGGAAGCGGCCTTCTACAAACCCTGGAACGCCGGTTATCAGGACTGGGCGGTGAAGCTGGGGCTTTACGAGACCCCGCAGCCCTATCTTTTCAGCATCTGGTCCGAGCCGATGCGCCGCTTCCAATTGGCCGCCGAAGGTTTCGGCCCCCGCCAGCCGCCGGATCACCTGCGGGATCGGCTGAAACAGGCGATGCATCCCCTGCCGGTCTGGTACGCGCCCTATGGCGACGAGGATGCCGCCTTTGGCTACCCGGTCCATGCCCTGACGCAGCGGCCGATGGACATGTACCACAGTTGGGGTAGCCAGAATGCCTGGTTGCGGCAGATCAAGGGGCGGAACTACCTGTATCTGCCGACGAAGATCTGGCAGGCACAGGGGTTTCAGGCTGGCGACTGGGCGCGGGTGTCGTCACGGGCGGGGACCATCGTCGTGCCGGTGGCGCATATGGCGGCCTTGAACGAGAACACGGTCTGGACCTGGAACGCGATCGGCAAGCGCAAGGGCGCCTGGGGCCTTGATCCCGACGCGCCGGAGGCCACGACCGGGTTCCTTTTGAACCACCTGATTTCTGAACTGTTGCCGGATCGCGACGGAGTGCGCCTGTCGAACTCCGACCCGGTGACCGGGCAGGCGGCATGGTTCGACCAGCGCGTGCGGGTGGAGCGGGTGGCCGCCGCCGACCATCCGCGCGGGACGGCAGAGCCGGGGTTCCCGGAACTGCCCGATCCACCGCGCGCCGGTGGAGGCCGGAGCCAAAATTCTTCGAAGAATTTTGCCAAAAGTTTTCGAAAACTTTTGGGGCTTGGGGAGGCGGCGCGATGACGGGCTTGCCGCAATCCACCGAGAAACGCCTCGGCCTCGTCATCGACCTTGACACCTGCGTCGGTTGCCAGGCCTGCGTCACCGCCTGCAAGGGCTGGAACGACGCCGGGATCGGGCTGTCGGACCAGGACCCCTATGGCGCCGACCCCTCGGGGGCTTTCCTGAACCGCGTGCATTCCTATCAGGTCGCCGTCCCCGACGCCCCGGCGCAGGTCGTGACCTTCCCGCGTTCCTGCCTGCATTGCGACAACGCGCCCTGCGTCACCGTCTGCCCGACCGGAGCCAGCTACAAGCGGGCCGAGGACGGGATCGTGCTGGTGAACGAGGATGCCTGCATCGGCTGCGGGCTGTGCGCCTGGGCCTGTCCCTATGGCGCGCGCGAGATGGATGCGGCGCAAGGCGTGATGAAGAAATGCACGCTCTGCGTCGACCGGATCTACAATGACAATCTGGCCGAGGAGGACCGCGAGCCCGCTTGCGTGCGGACCTGCCCGACCAACGCGCGCCATTTTGGCGATTTCGCCGATCCGGAGAGCAACGTGTCAAAGCTGGTGGCGGACCGGGGCGGCTATGACCTGATGCCGGGGATGGGAACGAAGCCGACCAACAAGTATCTGCCGCCGCGCCAGAAGGGGCCGGGGACGGCAAGCCCGCTGGCGCCGCTTCTGGATGTGAAGGCCACCGGGATCGCAGGGTGGCTGGACCGGATGCTGGGGAAGATCTGAGATGCATCCGGCACCATCGGTCATCCTCTTCTCCACGCTGTCGGGCCTTGGCTTCGGTTTCCTCGCCTTCCTTGGCTGGGGGGCGCTTCAGCCTTCCGGCTGGGCCGCGTTCTGCCTCTGGGCGCTGGGCTATGGGCTGGCGGTGGCGGGGCTTCTGGCCTCGACCTTCCACCTTGGCAACCCGAAGAACGCGCTGAAGGCCTTCACGCAATGGCGCACCAGCTGGCTGAGCCGCGAGGCCTGGGCCTCGGTCGCAACGCTTCTACTGCTGGCCCCTGTGGCGCTGTCGGACATCTTCGGGCTGGGGTTGCCGCCGGCGCTGGGGCAGGTGGCGGGCGTGCTGGCGCTGGGCACGGTCTTCACCACGGCGATGATCTACACCCAGATCAAGGCCGTCCCGCGCTGGCATCACTGGCTGACCCCGGTGATGTTCCTGAGCTTTGCCGTGGCAGGCGGTGCAACGCTGTCGGGGCAGGTCTGGGCGCCCCTGGCGCTTCTGGCGGTCGGGGCGGTGCTCTTGGCACTGTGGCGGGTCGGCGACGGCGCCTTCGCCCGGGCCGGTCAGACTTTGGGGACGGCGACGGGGCTTGACCGGCTGGGAGTGCCCTCGGTCTTCGACCCCGCGCATACGGCGGGGAATTACCTGAAACGCGAGATGATCTTCGTGGTGGGGCGGAAGCACGCGGCCAGGCTGCGGAAGATCGCGCTGCTGCTGGCCTCGGTCCTGCCCGCCGTTCTGCTTCTGCTGCCGCTTGGCGTCTGGAGCATTGCGCTGGCCGTCACCCTGCATCTGGCCGGGGCGATGGCGGCACGCTGGCTGTTCTTCGCGGAAGCCGAGCATGTGGTGGGGCTTTACTACGGCGCGCGGGGGTGATCCCTTGACCCGCATGAGCGCCTTCAAGACCTATGACATCCGTGGCCGTCTTGGGACGGACCTGACCGAAACCATCGCCCACCGGATCGCGCGGGCCTTCGCCGCCGTGACGCTGGCCGATGCCGTGGTGCTGGCGCGCGACTGCCGGGAAAGCTCGCCCGGGCTGGCCGATGCGGTGGCGGCGGGGCTGGTGGCGTCGGGGGTTCGGGTGCTGGATCTCGGGATGGCCGGGACCGAGGAGATGTATTTCGCCACCGCGCATCTGGGGGCGGGGGGCGGGATCTGCGTCACCGCCTCGCACAATCCGCGTGAATACAACGGGATGAAGCTGGTCGGGCGTGGCGCAGTGCCGCTTCCGGATGCGGATTTCGCACGGATCAGGGCGCTGACCGAAGGCAAGGAAGGATTTCCTGCCACCTCTGGCGGCATGCGGGAGGATCGGTCCTCGGTCCGCGCCGCCTATGTGACCCATGTGGCGGGGCTGGTCGGGCAGGGGATCGGGCCGCTCCGTCTGGTGGTCAACGCAGGCAACGGTGCCGCAGGGCCGACGCTGGATGCGCTGACCGAGGGGCTGGCTGCGCGTGGTGCGAGGCTGGACCTGGTCCGGATGCATCACGACCCGGATGGCACGTTCCCGAATGGTATCCCGAACCCGCTTCTGCCGGAAAACCGCCCGGTGACGGCAGCAGCCGTGCGGGCCGCAGGCGCGGATTTCGGGGTGGCCTTCGATGGAGATTTCGACCGCTGCTTCCTGTTTGACGGGTCGGGCGGTTTCGTCGATGGCGAGCATGTGGTGGCATTGCTGGCGGCGGCGCATCTGACGCAGGAACCGGGCGCGGCGATCATTCACGACCCCCGCGTGATCTGGGCGGTGCAGGATGCCGTGCAGCAGGGCGGCGGCCGGTCGGTCCTTGCGCCGACGGGGCATGTGTTCCTGAAGGCCGCGATGCGGCGCGAGGGGGCGGCCTATGGCGGCGAGATGAGCGCCCACCACTATTTCCGCGGCTTCATGGCCTGCGATTCCGGGATGATCCCCTGGTTGATGGTGGCGCGCCTCGTCTCGCAATCGGGGCAGAGCCTGACCGGGATGGTCGGCGCGATGCGGCGCGACTTCCCCTCCTCCGGTGAGATCAACTTCCGGGTGACGGAGCTTCCGGCGGTGGTGGCTCGGGTCAAGGCGGCGCTGGAGCCAAAGGCCCGCACTACTGACCGCACCGACGGGCTGAGCCTGGATTTCGGGGACTGGCGGATGAACCTGCGCGCTTCGAACACCGAACCGCTTCTGCGGCTGAACGTCGAGGCGCGGGGGGACGCGGGCCTGGTGGCCGAAGGCGTGGCCCGCGTGACGGCCCTGATCAAGGGCTGAAGCCGTCAGGCCGAAAGGCTGGCAACCGCAGGCTTGCGCAGCATCGGCCAGCCGCGCCGGAAGACCGGGATCACCGGCATGTCGTCGGCCAGCGCCTGAAGGCGGGTTTCGCGCTGTTGCAGGCGGGTGATTTCGGCCCGGATATCGGCGAGTTCGTCGGCGAGGGAAAGGCGGGAAGCGGCCATCTGGTCCTCCTTTGTTCTTCATGGCCAGCATCGACTCGAAGTCTGAAGACTTGGTGAAGGGGCGGACCTGTGGCAGATTGTTTCTGCCGCGACGGCTTGTTTCCCGGCAGCTCTCACGGCAGTTTCAGAGCAGGAATTTGAAAGCAGGACACATGTGGGATTTCAGCATTGCCAAGGCCTTGGGCCTGATGATCCGGACCGCGCCATTCCTGATCTTCCGCGCGCTGGTGTATTTCGGCATCGCCGCCGCGCTGGTGATCGCCACCGGGGCCGGGGCAGGAACGGGCTATGGCATCGGCCTTCTCAGCGATGAAGAGTTCCGGACGACCAGTACCCTTTGGGGCGGCATCGCCGGATTCGGGCTGACGGCGGGGGTGATCTTCTTCCTGCGCGACTACCTGCTTTACCTCGTGAAGGCCGGGCAGATCGCGGTGATGGTGGACTACCTGGATGGCAAACCCTTGCCCTATGGCCAGGGCCAGATTGCCTATGCCCGCGCCGTCGTGACGGAACGCTTCGGCCAGGCCTCGGCGCTTTTCGCGCTGGACCGGCTGATCCGGGGGGTGATCGGGCTGATCACCGGGCTGGTCGAGGGGGTGATGACGATCCTGCCGATCCCCGGCCTTGCCCAGATCATGACGGCCGTCCGCGCTTATCTGCGGATCGCAGTCGGGCTGGTGGACGAGGTGATCCTGGCCCATGCGATCCGCACCCGGTCGGAAAACGCCTGGGAGGCCGCGCATGACGGGCTGGTGCTTTATGCGCAGAACGGGCGGGCGATGCTGATCAACGCGGCCTGGCTGACGCTGATCAGCTGGGTGCTTGCGGCGGTGGTTTTCGTCCTGATGCTCGGCCCGGCGGCGGCGCTGGTCTGGCTTCTGCCGGGGGATGCCTCGGCGGGGATGTTCGTCTTTGCGCTGATCTTCGCCTGGGCGGTGAAGGCCGCAGTGATCGAGCCCTTCGCGCTGGCCTGCATGTTGCAAGTCTTCTTCAGCGTGACCGAGGGGCAGGAGCCGCAGCCGGAATGGCGCGGACGGCTGACCCAGATTTCCGACAAGTTCCGCCTGCTGGGCGAACGCGCCGTGGGCTGGAAACCCGGCGCTTCAGACGCGGGGTGACCTGGCCGAACAGCCGCAGCCAAAGGCATGAAAATAAACCGAAGGCCGGTTGCGGGGCACTGGCTTCTGTGGCAAGACTCGGCATGAAACCAATCAGACCGATGAGTTCAGAATGAGCGAATTCGCCACCCGCCGCGTCATGATGGTGGATACTCAGGTCCGCCCCTCGGATGTGACCAAGTTCCCGATCATCGACGCCATGCTGTCCGTCCCGCGCGAAACCTTCGTGCCCGACGACAAGCGCGAAGTGGCCTATGTCGGCGAAAACCTGGCCCTGGCCCCCGGTCGCGTGGTGCTTGAGGCGCGGACGCTGGCGAAGCTGCTGGATGCGCTCGACGTGCAGCCGGGCGATCTGGTGCTGGATCTGGGCTGCGGCCTTGGCTATTCGACCGCAGTCATCGCGCGTCTGGCCGAAACGGTTGTCGCCGTCGAGGAAGATGAAGCCCTTGCGGCGGATGCGCAGCGCATCCTGTCGGAAGAGGGCGTCGACAACGCGGTCGTGGTCACGGGCAAGCTGACCGACGGCGCGGCAAAATGTGCCCCCTATGACGTGATCACGGTGGAAGGCGGCGTCGAAGTCATGCCCGACTCCGTGCTCGCGCAGTTGAAGGATGGCGGGCGGATCGGCGCGGTCTTCATGGACGGGGCTGTCGGAACCGCACGGATCGGCTACAGGATTGACGGCAGCATGACCTGGCGCTCGGTGTTCAATGCGGCGGCGCCGGTCCTGCCGGGCTTCCGCAAGGCGCAGGGCTTCACGCTGTAGGACCTGTTCCGGACCGGACCGGCCCGGACAACAAGAAATGCCCGCGGCAGGTGACGGCGGGCCCTGATGAGGCGGTGCAAGATGCGAGCTTGGCTGAAAACGGCGGTCGTTGCGGTGTTCGCGCTGGCAGCAGGGCCGGGGGCGCAAGCCGAAACGCTGACCGACGCGCTGATCGCGGCCTACAAGAATTCGAACCTGCTGGACCAGAACCGCGCCGTGCTGCGCGCGGCGGATGAGGATGTGGCGGTTGCCGTATCGACCCTGCGTCCGGTGGTGGCCTATACCGCCCAGGCGGGCTGGGCACGGACGGATGTCAGCAACGGCTCAGGAACCACGACGGTCGAGGGGCTGTCGGCCTCGCTGGCGCTGTCGGCCGAAATGGTGCTGTTCGACTTCGGTCGCAGCAAACTGGGGATCGAGATCGCCAGGGAAAGCGTGCTGGCCACGCGGCAGGCGCTGATCCAGGTAGAGCAGAACGTGCTGCTGGCCACGGTGCAGGCCTATGTCGACGTGCGGCTGGCGCAGGATGTGGTGGCGCTGCGGCAAAGCAACCTGCGGCTGATCACCCAGGAACTGCGCGCGGCGCAGGACCGCTTCGACGTGGGCGAGATCACCCGGACCGATGTCTCCATCGCCGAGGCGCGGCTTGCGGCATCGCGGGCGGCACTGGCTGCGGCCCAGGGCCAGCTCATGATCGCGCGCGAGGCCTACAAGGCCGCGACCGGGGCCTATCCGGGCAAGCTTGCGCCCCCGCCGAAGGCTCCGGCCCTGCCACGCACGATGGAAGAGGCACAGGGCGTCGCGCGGGGCACGCATCCGCTGATCCGCCAGGCGCAGCATCAGGTGACGGTGGCCGACCTCCAGGTCGAGACGGCAAAGGCCGAGCGGATGCCGACCATCGGCGCGGGTGTGAAGCTCAGCACCGATGACGAGGACATGCAGTCGTCAAGCCTTGGCCTGACGATGAGCCAGACGCTCTATGCCGGCGGGCGGCTCTCGGCGCTGCAACGCAAGGCGCTGGCGGGCAAGGATGCCGCGCGGGCGGCCCTGCAGCAGATGGCGGTGGGCGTGATCCAGAACGTCGGCGTGGCCTGGGCCAACCTGGCGGTGGCAGGGGCCTCGATCGAGGCGTCCGACCTGCAGATCCGCGCGGCGCAGGCGGCTTTCGATGGCGTGCGCGAAGAGGCGGCGGCGGGCACGCGCACGACGCTGGATGTGCTGGATGCCGAACAGGAGCTGCTGGATGCCCGCAATGCCCGGCTTGAGGCCGAGGCGCAGCGCTATGTCGCGGTCTATCAGGTGCTGGCGACGATGGGTCTTCTGACGGTCGAGCATCTGCAGCTCGGCATTCTGACCTATGACCCGGAAGCCTATTACGGGGCGGTCGAAAAGGCTCCGTCGCACAGCGCGCAGGGCAAGAAGCTGGACCGGATTCTGGAAAAGATCGGCAACTGACGTCAGGCTGTCAGGCGCAATCCGGATTTCTATTGCTTTGCATTGGCTTGGCACAGTAAGTTGATGCCCTGAAGAAGCGCGAGCGAGCGATAGTCCTGATGGTGGGTCCCTTGAGTTCTGAGGAGATCGAGGACGTGGTTTCCTCGGTTCGGCGGCTCGTGTCGAATGAACAGAGCCTGCGCCGGACGACCCGCGACCTGACGGCAGACCGTCTGGTGCTGACGCCCGCGCTGCGCGTCGTGTCCGAGATCGCCCCGCTGTCGACCCTGATCCTGGATGCGCCGGTTTCGGACGTGGCGCGCGCGACCGAAGCGGCCCCCGAAATAGCGGCCCCCGAAATCCCCCCCGAACCGGCCCCGTCAGCAACCGACGAGCCCGCAGCAGAAGCGCCTGCGGTCGAGCTGATCGAGGCCGATTGGGAAGACTTGATCTGGGCCGCGCCCGAAGCGATGTCGCTGGGCGAAGCTGCCCTGGGCGCGGAAGAGGCCGAAGTGCTGCTTCCGCCGGGGGACGAGGCGGCAGCCGAGGTGGCAAGCCATCCGGAGCCTGAAGCAGAGGCCGGGCCAGAGGCTCGGGCGGAAACCTGGGCACAGGTCGATGGGGAATGGGTCGAGGACGAGCCGGTCCCGTTCATCCCGCTGCGGCGCCGGGCCGAGCATCTGGCCGCGCGTCTCGCCGCCGGCGCGGTTCCTGACCCGGACGAGGCCGAGGACACCGACCACGACGACACGCTGGCCGCCCCGCTGCACGACGCGGCCGCTGAACTTCTGGAGGACGATTCGCTCGCGGCCGACCTCGATGGCGATGCGCCGGTGGCGCGGGGCATCGACGACGGCGAAAAGGCCGACACCGCGCAGCGCATGCCGACCGAGATTCTCGATGCCGACGGCACGCCGCTTGCGGTGCTGGACGAGGCGGCGCTGCAAGAGATCGTGCGCCAGATGATCCGGGAAGAGTTGCAGGGATCGCTGGGCGAGCGGATCACGCGCAATGTGCGCAAGCTGGTCCGGACCGAGATCAACCGGGCCCTGGTCGCGCGCGACCTCGACTGACGTCACCATCCAGCAAATGAAAACGCGCCCCGACGGTGCGCGTTCGGTCGTCTGGCCGCGGGATGGCTCAGGCGGCTTCGGCCTGTTCCAGCTCCAGCGCGTGACGGCGTTCGGATTCTTCGCGGCTCAGCGCGACGGAAGTGCGGACGCCCTTGCCGACGAATTCCATCAGCCCCTTGACCACACGCTCGTTCGGGTCGATCCCGGCGCAGGACAGGACTTCACG
>JAGPEG010000143.1 GCA_018057165.1 Tabrizicola sp. | reverse complement strand
AATCATCAATGCCCCACTCCTCGATCTTGACCCGGCCGAGTCATCCCCAGTGTTGGCGGCACTAAAGCAGATCAATTCGGCCAGCGAGAAGAAATTCTTCGGGCTGGATGCCTTTTTTGTCCCGATTTTCCGCGCAGAGGCGGCAAACTTGCGCTTGTGCCACAGTCTGCGGCGGTCAAGTGACCGGGCCGACCGGCAGTGCCGCCAGCGAATTTGTCAGGGATGCGGTCACGCGCACCCGCTGAAGCTGCCCGACCCGGCCTTCGGGATGCTCGACATGCACCGCATGCAGGTGATCGGATTTGCCGACCATCTGGCCGGGTTTGCGTCCCGTCTTTTCGTACAGCACCTGCACCTCGCACCCGACCATCGCCTCCTGCGCCGCATGCTGCTGCGCGGTGATCAGCGCCTGCAATTCCTGCAGCCGCGCGTCAGCCACTTCAGCCGCGACCGGGGCCTTTTCCGCCGCCGGGGTGCCGGGCCGGGCCGAATATTTGAAGCTGAAGGCCTGGCCGTAGCCGACCGCGCGGATCAGCTCCAGCGTGGCCTGGAAATCCGCCTCCGTCTCGCCGGGGAAACCGACGATGAAGTCCGACGAGAGCAGGATGTCCGGTCGCGCCGCGCGGATGCGTTCGACCAGCCGTAGATAGGCCTCGGCGCTGTGCTTGCGGTTCATCGCCTTCAGGATGCGGTCCGAGCCCGATTGCACCGGCAGATGCAGATAGGGCATCAGCGCGGCCAGATCGCCATGCGCGGCAATCAGGTCGTCGTCCATGTCGTTCGGATGGCTCGTGGTGTACCGCAGGCGGGCAAGCCCCTCGACCGTCGCCAATTCCCGGAGCAGCCGCGCCAGACCCCAGGTCCCGTCCGGCCCCGTGCCGTGATAGGCGTTGACGTTCTGGCCCAGCAGCGTGATCTCGCGCACCCCCTGCGCCACCAGCCCCCGCGCCTCGTCCAGAAGCCGCGCGACCGGGCGACTGACTTCCGCCCCCCGCGTATAGGGCACCACGCAGAAGGCGCAGAACTTGTCGCAGCCTTCCTGCACCGTCAGGAAGGCCGCCGGCCCCCGCAGCGCCTTGCGTTCCGGCAGCAAGGTGAATTTGTCCTCGACCGGAAAGTCGGTATCGACCTGCCGCCCCCCGGCCTCGACCATGGCGGGCAGGCGGTGATAGGCCTGCGGGCCTACCACAAGGTCCACCACCGGCGACCGGCGCAGGATTTCCGCCCCCTCGGCCTGCGCCACGCAACCCGCGACGCCGACCTTCAGCCCCGGCTTGTCCGCCTTCAGCCCCCGCAACCGGCCCAGGTCGGAATACAGCTTCTCCGACGCCTTCTCCCGGATATGGCAGGTGTTGAGGAGGACCATGTCCGCCTCTTCCACCACATCCGTCGTGACATAGCCCTTCGCGCCCAGGGCTTCGGCCATGCGTTCGCTGTCATAGACGTTCATCTGGCAGCCGTAGGTCTTGACGAACAGCTTCTTCACATCGGTCATTGGCGGTCTCCGGGACGAGGGCGCTTCTACCGCAACCCCGCCCGCGCCTCAACGTCCCTTGCATCGGCTGCCCGGATCGCCGACTTTGCCGCCCGACCCCCACCGGACCCATGATGCGCTATCCCAGCCTTGCCGACCTTCTCGATCGTAAGCGTGCCGACCTCGGGCGTGGCCCCCTGTCGCTGGTCCTCGCCGAGGATGGTGTCGCCCTTGACGAAACCCTGGCCCACCAGCAGGCCTGCGGTTTCCGCGACGTGGTGCTGCTTGCCCCCGACAGCGTCGTCATCGCGCCCGACCTGGAAACCCGCACCCATGTCGTGACCCATGACGTCTTCGCCGAAGGCGCGCTGATCCAGGCGGTGAACGCCGTCATCGCCCGGCTTCCCGGCACCTGGCTGCACTACTGCCACAACGCCGAATTCCTGTTCTTTCCCTTCCGCGAGACCCGTCGCATCCGCGAAATGCTGACCTTCCACGCCGAGGAGCGGCGCGAAGCGATGCTGACCACGGTCATCGACCTTTATGCAGGCGACCTGGACCGGAACCCGAACGGGGTGGCGCTGGACGATGCCTGGCTTGACCGGAAGGGCTATTACACGCTGGCCCGCAAGGACCCCGCGAACGGCTGGCAACCGAAGGATCGGCAACTCGATTTCTTCGGCGGCTTGCGCTGGCGGTTCGAGGAACACATCCCCTTTGCCCGCCGCAGGATCGACCGCATCTCGTTGTTCCGCGCCAGGCCGGGCGTGACGCTCTTGCCCGACTTCACGCTGTCGGATGAAGAGATGAACACCTATTCCTGCCATTGGCATCACAACCTGACCGCCGCAGTCTGCTCCTTCCGCACCGCCAAGGCCTTGCGCACCAACCCCGGCTCACGCCATGCGATCCCGACCTTCCTCTGGCCGAATTCGGTGAAGTTCGACTGGCAGAGCCAGCAGTTGATGGATCTTGGCCTGATGGAACCCGGCCAGTGGTTCTGACCGCCTACGCCTTGCGCAGACGGATCACCACTTCGACACGCGAAATGGTCATGCCCGCAGGCACCTGCGGCAGCGAGGCGATCTCAAGCTCTTCCGCCGGGGCGTCGGTCAACGAATGGCTGTCTTCCCAGTAGAAATGCGGGTGATCGTCGGTGCGGGTATCGAAATAGCTTTTCGAGCCGTCGACCACCACCTCGTTCATAAGCCCGGCGTCGCAGAAGGCGCGCAAGGTGTTGTAGACCGTGGCAAGGCTCACCTTTTCCCCGGCCTCGGAAGCCAGGGCGTAAAGGCTTTCCGCCGTCACATGCCGGTTCATCCCGTCCCCGACCAGAAGTTCGGCCAACGCAAGCCGCTGCCGCGTGGGGCGCAAGCCCCCCACTTTCAGCCACTCGGCATTGCGGTCCGTTCCGGTCAAATTCCGCCTCTCGGGATCACTGCCCCGATATAGGGCCGCAAACCCGACCGTTTCAATGCGCAATCTTCGAAGTCAGCGGGAAATCCCCGCAAATCCGCGTGCAATTCCCCCCCAAACCAGCGCCGCGACCCCGAAAGAGCCCATCCCGGCCACCCAGAACGGCAAGACCAGCGCCAGATCCCGTGCCACGAACGTCTCGCCCAGCGACACCACCAGCCCTGACAGCACCAGCCCCAAGGGCATCATCCCCCAGGCCAGCAGCCGGTAAAGACTGTTCACCCGGCCCAGCAGTGCATCCGGGATCAGCCGCTGCCGCGTGCTGACCGAGACGACGTTCCAGACGAAGCCGGTGAACTCCATCGCCGCGAAGCACAGGCCCAGCGTCCACGCCCCCGGAGCCAGTGCCATCGCCAGGAAGCAGGGGCCGGATGCCGCCAGCGTCCATTGCATCGTCCGCGTCGGCCCCAGGCTGCGCGCGATCCGCTCTCCCATCAGGCTGCCCGCGATGCCGCCCACCGCGCCCCCTGCCAATGTCAGCCCATAGGCCTGTGCGGACAGGCCAAGGTTCTCTTGCGCATGCAGGACGACGCCGATCACGATCATCTGGTGGAAAAGGTTCCAGAACCCGGTCGTCCAGGCCAGGGTCTTCAGCAGCGGCATCCCGCGCAGGAACAGAAACCCCTCGCCCAGCTCGGCCCTCCAGCCGCGCCGGTCGGATCGTACCGCCCGGAACCGCCCCGCCAGCCCTGCGACCAGCAGCATCGCTCCGCCATAGGCCAGCGCGTTCAGCCCGAAGGCCAGGGGCAGCCAAAGCCCGATCAGGAACGCCCCCAGCGCCGGGCCGATCAGCGCGTTGGTCAACAGCTCCGCGCTCCAAAGCTGCCCGTTCGCCCGCTCCAGCCGATCCTTCGACACCAGAGCGGGCAACATGGTCTGCGCGGCATTGTCGCGAAACACCTCGGCCCCGCCCACGACGAAAGCCGCGAGCATAAGCGCCGAATACAGTCCTGGGGCCGAGACGCCCTTGTCCGGGGCTGCGTCCAGCGGCAGCGCGCCCCACAGCGCCAAGGCCGCCCCCAGAAACGCCAGCGCCCGCACCGCATCCATCGCGATGATCAGCCGCCGCCGGTCGACCCGGTCGGTCACCAGCCCCGCAGGCAGCGCCAAAAGGAACCAAGGCAGCCGCAGCGCCACCGGCACCAGCGCCACCAGAAGCGCATCCCGCGTCAGCAGCGAGGCGATCCAGCCCCAGGCCACCACCGCGATGCCGTCGGCCAGGTTCGTCATCCCGCTTGCACTGATGAACCGCTGCAACGCCGTCATGTTCAGCCCCCCGCGACACCCCGCCAGACTTGCCAGTCTTTGCCCGTGAATGCTAGGGAGGGTGAAGGGGCAAATGGGGGACCACAAGGGATGGCGTCGTATCCGACTTTCTTCGACAAGGAAGCACTTCTGGCCTGTTCGCGCGGCGAACTATTCGGCCCCGGCAATGCCCAGCTTCCCGCGCCGCCCATGCTGATGATGGACCGGATCACCGACATTTCCGAAGACCGGGGCGAGCATGGCAAGGGTCATGTTGTCGCCGAATTCGACATCACCCCGGACCTCTGGTTCTTCGCCTGCCACTTCCCCGGCAACCCGATCATGCCCGGCTGCCTGGGGCTGGACGGGCTTTGGCAGCTGACCGGCTTCAACCTCGGCTGGCGCGGCTGGCAGGGGCGCGGCTATGCGCTTGGGGTGGGCGAGGTGAAGCTCACCGGCATGGTCCGCCCCGACCGCAAGAAGCTGACCTATTTCGTCGATTTCACCAAGGCCCTGCAAACCCGCCGCCTGACCATGGGCGTGGCCGATGGCCGGGTCGAAGCGGACGGCGAGGTGATCTATCTGGTGAAAGACATGAAGGTCGCCCTCAGCGAGGCGTAGGATACGGCGATATTGCGACCGGACTGCAAAGCGGGGCCCGAAGGCCCTGCTTTTTCGTTTGGCGATCCGCTCAGATCACGCCCAGCATCCGCATCGCTTCCGCCACCCGGACAAAGCCCGCGATGTTGGCGCCCAGCACATAGTCGCCCGACGCGCCGTATTCCTCGGCGGTGGCGTGGCAGGTGTCGTGGATGTTGCGCATGATCGTGGCCAGACGCGCCTCGGTCTGCTCGAAGGTCCAGCTGTCGCGGCTGGCGTTCTGCTGCATCTCCAGCGCCGAGGTGGCGACCCCGCCCGCGTTGGCGGCCTTGCCCGGCGCGAACAGCACGCCCGCCTCCTGGAACACCTTCACCGCTTCGGGCGTGCAGGGCATGTTCGCCCCCTCGCCCACCGTCATCACCCCGTTCTTCACCAGCACCCGCGCATCCTTGCCCGACAGCTCGTTCTGCGTGGCAGACGGCATGGCGACATCGCAGGGGACATCCCAGACCGACCCCTTGTCGGCGGGGATGAAATGCACCCCGGCGCCCCGGCGGCGGGCATATTCCGAGATGCGCTCGCGCCGGACATCCTTGATCTCCTTCAGAAGCGCCAGGTCGATCCCCGCCTCGTCCACGACATAGCCGCTGGAGTCGGAGCAGGCGAGCACCTTGCCGCCGAAGCTCTGCACCTTCTCGATCGTGTAGATCGCCACGTTGCCCGATCCCGAGACAACGACCTTCTTGCCATCGAACGAGGTCCCCTTGGTCGCCAGCATGGACTGGACGAAATAGGTGTTGCCATAGCCCGTCGCCTCGGTCCTGGCGCGCGACCCACCGTAAGCCAGCGCCTTGCCGGTGAAGACCCCGGCCTCGTAGCGGTTGTTCAGGCGCTTGAACTGGCCGAACATGTAGCCGATCTCACGACCGCCGACGCCGATGTCACCGGCGGGAACGTCGGTATATTCGCCGATGTGGCGGTGCAGCTCCGTCATCAGCGACTGGCAGAAGCGCATGATCTCGGCATCGGACTTGCCCTTGGGGTCGAAGTCCGATCCGCCCTTGCCGCCGCCGATCGGCATGCCGGTCAGCGCGTTCTTGAAGGTCTGCTCGAAGCCCAGGAACTTGATGATCCCGACATTGACCGACGGGTGGAACCGCATTCCCCCCTTGTAGGGGCCAAGCGCCGAGTTGAACTGCACCCGGAAGCCGCGGTTGATCTGCACCCGGCCCCGGTCATCGACCCAGGGAATGCGGAAGATGATCTGGCGCTCGGGCTCGCAGATGCGTTCGATCAGCGCGAGGTCAAGGTATTGCGGATGCTTGGCCACCACACGGCCCAGGCTTTCCAGCACCTCATGCACGGCCTGGTGAAACTCGGGTTCGCCGGCATTGCGCCGCGTCACTTCGGCCAGGATCGGCTGAAGCTTTTCGTCAATCGTGTTCATCGCTGCACTTTCGGCGGTTGGAAAAAAGAGGCCGCGGGCCGGGCCTGACCCTGCCCGCCTAGATCAATTTCCGGGCAGATTGAATGGCCTTCCGCCATTTTTCCGTGCAAAATGCGACACGACCCGCCAGATTGCCCGACCTCGCGGCAGGCAGCAGATGCCCAACCACCTTGCCCCCTCCCCCCCGCTGCCCTAAACAGTCCTCACGTCACCAAGGGAGGCCCCATGCGCCGCGTCGTCATCACCGGGATCGGGATCGTCTCGTCCATCGGCAACTCCGCGTCCGAGGTCGAGGCCTCCCTCCGCGCCGGGAAATCCGGCATCGTCTTCGCCCCCGACTATGCCGAGCATGGCTTCCGCTGCCGGGTCCACGGCCAGCCGAACATCGTGCTGGAAGACCATATCGACAAGCGTGACCTGCGCTTCATGGGCGACGGCGCGGCCTATACCTTCATCGCGATGGACCAGGCGGTGAAGGACTCGGGCCTTTCCGAGGCTGACATCTCGAACGACCGCACCGGCATCATCGTCGGCTCCGGCGGCCCGTCCACCAAGGCCTTCTTCAAGGCCCACAACATCGTCCGCGAAACCGGCTCGCCCAAACGCATCGGCCCTTTCGGCGTGACCAAGGGCATGTCCTCCACTGTCTCGGCCTGCCTCGCCACACCCTTCAAGATCCGGGGGGTGAACTACTCGATCACCTCCGCCTGCTCCACCTCCGCCCATTGCATCGGCAACGGCACCGAGCTGATCCAGATGGGCAAGCAGGACATCGTCTTCGCCGGTGGCGGCGAGGAACTGGACTGGACGCTCTCCTGCCTCTTCGACGCGATGGGCGCGATGAGCAGCAAATACAACGACGCCCCCGAAACCGCCTCCCGCACCTATGACGCCAACCGCGACGGCTTTGTCATCGCCGGCGGCGGCGGCATCGTGGTGCTGGAAGAGCTGGAACACGCGCGCGCGCGCGGCGCCAAGATCTACGGTGAAGTCACCGGCTACGGTGCCACCTCCGACGGCTACGACATGGTCGCCCCCAGTGGCGAAGGCGGCGAACGGGCGATGCGCGTGGCGCTCTCGACGCTGCCGGAGGGCCGGACGATCGATTACATCAACTCGCACGGCACCTCGACCCCGGTCGGCGACATCGGCGAGGTCAAGGCGATCCGCCGTGTCTTCGGCGAAGGCAAGACGCCCCCCATCGCCTCGACCAAATCGCTGACGGGCCACTGTCTTGGCGGCGCCGGCGTGTGGGAGGCGATCTATTCCCTGATCATGATGAACAAAGGCTTCATCGCCGCCTCCGCCAACGTGATCACGCCCGACCCGGAACTGCTGCCGGGCGAGATCGTCACCACCCTGCGCGAAGGCGTGCAGCTCGACTCGGTCCTGTCGAACTCCTTCGGCTTCGGCGGCACCAACGCCACGCTCATCATGTCGAAATACCTGGTCTAGGAGCCATCATGGCCGATCTGATGAAGGGCAAGCGCGGGCTTGTCATGGGCGTGGCGAACGAACGTTCCATCGCCTGGGGCATCGCCTCGGCGCTGGCGGCGGAAGGCGCGGAACTCGCGTTCTCCTACCAGGGCGAGGCCTTCGGCAAACGCCTGCAACCCCTTGCCGCCTCGGTCGGGTCGGACCTGATGATCGACGTCGACGTGACCAACGAGGAAAGCCTTGACGCCTGCTTCGCCGAACTCGGCCAGAGCTGGGGGTCACTGGATTTCGTGATCCACGCCATCGCCTTTTCCGACAAGACCGAACTCACGGGCCGCTTCATCAACACGACCAAGGGCAATTTCCTGAATTCGCTGAACATCTCTTGCTTCAGCTTCATCGACATCGCCCGCAGGGCCGAGCCGCTGATGCCGAACGGCGGCAGCATGATCACCCTGACCTTCCAGGGCTCGAACCGCGTCTCGCCGA
>JAGPEG010000142.1 GCA_018057165.1 Tabrizicola sp. | reverse complement strand
CGCGTGTCCAGCGTCGCAGCGTCGAACAGGTCCGCGACGCGGATCGCCCGGCGACCGACCTTGTCCTCATAGGCCGGGCCGATCCCCCGCCCGGTGGTGCCGATCTTCGCCACCGTGGTCTGCGCTTCGCGGCCCCGGTCCAGCTCGCCATGGATCGGCAGGATCAGGCTGGCATTCTCGGCCAGCATCAGGTTCTCGGGCGTGATCTCCACCCCCTGCCCGCGCAGCTTCTCGATCTCGGCCACCAGATGCCAGGGGTCGACCACCACGCCGTTGCCGATCACCGACAACTTGCCGCCGCGCACGATCCCCGAGGGCAGCAGCGACAGCTTGTAGACCGTGTTGCCGATGACCAGCGTATGCCCGGCATTGTGCCCGCCCTGGAACCGCGCGATCACATCGGCGCGCTCGGACAGCCAGTCGACCAGCTTGCCCTTGCCCTCATCGCCCCACTGGGCCCCCACAACGACAACGTTGGCCATGCGAATATCCCCGAGTCTCGTTCAAACCACGCGGGGTATATCGGCAGGCGACAAGCGGGGAAACCCTTCAAATGCGCCTCCGCCCGACATAGACCTGTTACAAATCCGTCTTAGGACTTCGCGCATGGATACTCTCATCTATCACAACCCCGCCTGCGGCACCTCGCGCAACACGCTGGCCCTGATCCGCGCGGCAGGGATTGAGCCCGTGATCATCGAATACCTGAAGATCCCGCCCAGCCGTGATACGATCCGCTCCCTGGCCCAAGCGACCGGCCAGCCCCTGCGTGCCCTTCTTCGCGAGAAGGGCACGCCCTTCGCCGAGCTTGGCCTCGGCGACCCCAAGCTCACCGACAACCAGCTTCTCGACGCCATCGAAGCCCATCCGATCCTGCTGAACCGCCCCATCGTCGTCACCCCCAAAGGCACCTGCCTCTGCCGCCCGTCCGAGGCGGTGCTGCCGCTCCTGCCGCCGATGACCGGGACCTTCACCAAGGAAGACGGCGAGATCGTGAGACTGGGATGACGGCACATGTCCCCGACCTTCGCACACTGACCTCAGAAGCGATTGGCACCGCGCTCCTCGTCGCCACGGTCATCGGCTCGGGGATCATGGCCGAGCGCCTGTCTGGTGGCTCCGTCGCGCTGGCGCTTCTGGCGAACACGCTGGCAACCGGGGCGATCCTTGTCGTCCTCATCACCAGCCTTGGCCCGCTCTCCGGCGCGCATTTCAACCCGGTGGTCAGCCTTGTCATGGCGCTCCGCCGCAGCCTGCCCTGGTCCTGTCTCGCCCTCTATGTCGCGGCGCAGATCGCGGGAGGGATCCTTGGCGCTATCCTCGCCAACCTGATGTTCGACCTCGCCCCGGTGACGCTGTCCGACACCTCCCGCGGCGGCGGCGACCAGTTGATCTCGGAAGCCGTTGCCACCTTCACCCTGATCGGCGCGATCCTTGGCGGGCTGGCCGTCGCGCCCGCCGCCCTGCCCTGGCTTGTCGGCCTGACCATCACCGCCGCCTATTGGTTCACCGCATCGACCTCTTTCGCCAACCCGGCGGTCACGCTTGCGCGCTCTCTGTCCGACAGCTTTGCCGGCATCGCACCGGCTTCGGTTCCCGGCTTTGTCCTGGCGCAACTGGCGGGTGGTCTTGTCGGGGCGGCTCTGTGGGGTTGGCTCTTCGCCGCTTCCCCCGTCACCAAGCCATCGTGACGACGCCATAGGCTGACACGCCTGCCAAAGCAGCGGATCACCCAAAGCAAAAGGGGCGCGCCATCGGCACGCCCCTTCCGTTCCGTATCGCCGGGGATCAGAACGCCGAGGTCAGCGCCGCGTTGAACGCGCCGTGCCGCGGGTTCAGGATCGAATCCGCCACGCTGTTCATCGGCAGGGCCGGACCCTTGGCCCCGAACGGGACGGTCAGCCCAAGCCGGACCGCGTCGAGGTCAGTCCCGGTTCCGAAATCGGTATTCGCGACCTCAAGGGAAACGGTGGCGCTGAATCCGGTCTTTGCGCCCAGGTCGTAGCCAATGCCCAGACCCGTGGTGTCGAAGTTCGCGCCGGAGATGAAGAAATCGGCCTTGCTGATGCCGCCGTAGACGATGAAGGCGTCCTTGAACACATAGCTTGCCGCCACGCCCTTGAAGTCGATGTTCTGCGACGTGCCACCTGAAGACAGATCGGCACGCAACCAGGTCGCCCCGGCTTCCAGCCCCGGCTGGCCGGTGTAAGAGACAGCGACCCCAAGATTGTCGATATCAATAGGCCCGATCGCTGGCGAGATCGAGGTCTGGCCCATGAAGGCCTCGACGTCGAAGCCCTGGCCTTCATAGCCAACCGACAGACCGCTGGTCTTCAGGGTCAGGTCAATCGGCGACAGGTCAGCCCCCATCGTCAGCCGGTCGGCATAGGCGCCCACCCGCATGCCGTTTGCGAACTTGTAGGCTGCATCCAGCGCGATGAACTCACCCTCCAGCGAGATCGGCGTGCCCGAGACCGGCATGTCGATCTTGCCGACCTGCACCCCGAAAAGGATGCCATTGCCGAAGTCGAGCTTCATGCGGCCGTCGAGGCCCTTCTCCTTGATATCGTTCGGGCCGAACGCCCCATCCAGCTCGCCATAGGTCAGCGTCGCCCCTCCGGTGACGGTGATTTCAGCCGATGCCAGCCCGGGCACAACGGCCAGCGCGAGGGTAAGCAGAGCCTTGTTTTTCATTTTTCTACCTCATGCGGCGAATTGGTTCGCCATTCTATCCAGTTCAGACACATATCGCACACATCACCCTTTGGCCCGCAGCAAACGCATCTTTGGCGCGAAACAAATTCCATGTGTTGCACATATCCCTCAGACCTGCCCATGGTCAATCGGCGACCGATGCGATCCGCATGCGCGGCGATGCAAAGGCATCCTTTCGCTTGGCCCATCCCGGTGGCTTGCGCTAGGATGGCCGGGCAAGCAACCAAGGCCGGGTAATCATGGGCTTCCTTCTGCGCTGGCTCGGGGCCTTCGTCCTTCTCGCAGCGATCTTCAATCCGACCCGCTGGAACTATGTGACCTGGGCGCGCGACGGCTGGGGCGAGCAGATGCCGCTCGTCGTCTTCACCGGGCTGATCCTTGCCGTCATGGCCATGGTCTATCTCGTCGCCACCCTGCGCTCGATCGGGATTCTCGGCGCGATCATCATCGCCGCGATCTTCGCCGCCGGGATCTGGGTGCTGTCCGACTGGGGCCTCCTCGGCCTGCAGAACTCGGCGCTGAACATCTGGCTTGGCATCCTGGTGCTGTCGCTGATCCTGGGCGTCGGCATGTCCTGGTCGATCCTGCGCCAGCGCCTGTCGGGCCAGCAGACGACGGACGAAGTCGATGGCTGAGACCTTCCTCTACCTCACCCTCGGCACCAATGATCTTGCCCGCGCCGCCCGGTTCTACGACGCGGCCCTCGCCCCCCTTGGCCTTGTCCGCCGCGCGACCGAGCCGGCCGAACTCGGCTACGGCCTGCCCGACGACCGCCGCCCAAGGCTCTGGATCACCCTCCCCTTCGATGGCAAGCCCGCCAGCATCGGCAACGGCTCGATGCCCGCCCTCATCGCCCCCGACCAACTGGCGGTGAAGGCCTTCCACGCCGCCGCCCTTGCCCATGGCGGCAGCGACGAGGGTGCCCCCGGCTATCGCCCCCATGGCGCCGCCTTCTTCGCGGCCTATGTCCGCGATCCCGACGGCAACAAGCTTTCCGCCGTCCACGAAGGCTGAGCCTTTCATACTGGTGCAAATATCCCCGCCGGAGGCTGCAACGCCTTGGCCCTGCGCCAGGCCGGGCCGCTTTCCGCGGCAGCGCCACCGAGCGGGGGCTCGATGCCCCCCGAGGCGGCACCCCGTCCGGGAACTCTTGCGCGCCCGCCCCCTTCCGCCTAGATAGGCGCGTCAGCTTCCGGGAAGGTTCATGGAAAACGTCGTTCTCACCATCCATCTGATCCTTGCGCTCCTCCTCATCGGGGTCGTGCTCCTGCAGCGGTCCGAAGGCGGCGGGCTCGGCATTGGCGGCGGCGGCGGCGGCACCATGTCGGCGCGGGGCGCTGCCACCGCGATGACCAAGCTGACCTGGATCTTCGCCACGGCCTTCATCGTGACCTCGGTCACTCTGACCGTCCTGGCCGCCCGCGGCGGCAACACCGGCTCGGTCGTCGACGCAAATGCCCCTGCGGCAGAGGCCCCCGCAACCGAAGCTCCCGCCACCACCGGCGGCGGCCTTGCGGGCACCGATCTCACCCTGCCCGGCAGCGCCACGGCCCCGGCTGCGCCGCCTCCGGTCGACGCGCCTGTCGCGCCGCCTGCCAATCCCTGATCCACAACTGCTTGGCCATCCCCCCGGCTTCGTCCGCATGATCTAGCGGGGGGCGTTGCCTATTCTGACGGGAGTCGCTATATCACGACTCCCGTGGTGCCGCGATTCCACCCCACCCGAATCGCGTTGTTTGACACGGGAGTCCCGCCTTGGCGCGTTACATCTTCATCACCGGCGGCGTGGTTTCCTCCCTCGGCAAGGGCCTCGCCTCAGCCGCCCTGGGCGCGCTTTTGCAGGCAAGGGGCTACACCGTCCGCCTGCGCAAGCTTGACCCCTACCTGAACGTCGACCCCGGCACGATGTCGCCCTTCGAGCATGGCGAGGTCTTCGTGACCGATGACGGCGCCGAGACCGACCTTGACCTCGGCCATTACGAACGCTTCACCGGCGTCCATGCCCGGCAGACCGACAGCATCTCCTCGGGCCGGATCTATTCCAACGTGCTGGAAAAGGAACGCCGCGGCGATTATCTGGGAAAAACCATCCAGGTGATCCCGCACGTCACCAACGAGATCAAGGACTTCCTGCGCATCGGCGACGAGGAGGTGGATTTCATGCTCTGCGAGATCGGCGGCACCGTCGGCGACATCGAGGGCCTGCCGTTCTTCGAGGCGATCCGCCAGTTCATCCACGAACGCCCGCGCGGGCAGTCGATCCTGATGCACCTGACGCTCCTGCCCTACCTCGCAGCCTCCGGGGAACTGAAAACCAAGCCCACCCAGCACAGCGTCAAGGAATTGCAAAGCATCGGCCTTGCCCCCGATGTGCTTGTCTGCCGCTCCGAACACCCGATCCCCGACCGGGAACGCGAGAAGATCGCCCTCTTCTGCAATGTCCGCAAAGAGCATGTCATTCCGGCCTATGACCTGAAAACCATCTACCAGGCCCCGCTTGCCTATCACCAGGCCGGCCTTGACCAGGCGGTGCTGGATGCCTTCGACATCACCCCCGCGCCGAAGCCCAACCTTGCCCGCTGGGAGGATGTGATGGACCGCATCTCTCACCCCGAAGGCGAGGTGCGTGTTGCCATCGTCGGCAAGTATACCCAGCTGGAAGACGCCTACAAATCCATCGCCGAGGCCCTGACCCATGGCGGCATGGCGAACCGCACCAAGGTCCGCGCCGAATGGATCGATTCTGAGATTTTCGAGCGCGAGGACCCCGCGCCCTACCTCGAACGCTTCCACGCCATCCTCGTGCCCGGCGGTTTCGGCGAGCGTGGCACCGAAGGCAAGATCAACGCCGCCCGCTATGCGCGTGAGAAAAAGATCCCCTATCTCGGGATCTGTCTCGGCATGCAGATGGCGGTGATCGAGGCCTCCCGCACCCTTGTCGGGATGAAGGATGCCGGGTCGGAAGAGTTCGACCACGAAGCCGGTGCGAAACGCTTCACTCCGGTGGTCTACCACCTGAAGGAATGGGTCCAGGGCAACCACACCGTCCGCCGCAAGGCCGACGATGCCAAGGGCGGCACCATGCGGCTGGGGGCCTATACCGCGAATCTCAAGGACGGTTCCGCCGTGGCGCGCATCTACGGCACCACCGTGATCGAGGAACGCCACCGCCACCGCTACGAGGTCGATGCCAAGTACATCGCCGGGCTGGAAAAATGCGGCCTGATCTTCAGCGGCATGTCCCCCGACGGCCGCCTGCCCGAGATCGTCGAGGTCAAGGACCATCCCTGGTTCATCGGCGTCCAGTTCCACCCCGAGCTGAAGTCGAAGCCGTTCGCGCCGCATCCGCTGTTTGCCGATTTCGTCCGCGCAGCGGTCGAAGTGTCGCGGCTGGTGTAAGCGGTCCGCTGGTGCCTGGCGTCCAGGGCCAGCGGGGCCGCACCGCCTGCGACTTGCTGCGCCATCCATGAAATTTGCATCATACTGCACCGCAGAAAGTCAAAAAAGTATCATGAATCGGTCTGCGCAGAGGTAGCAGCCGGCGAATCTTTACGGCACTCTTGTCCAATGGGCCGTCGCCTCCGGTGACAGCCCGTCCCAGCCAGCAGGCATGGGCCGTGGGGGAGAATGCAATGCAACCGGATCTTGAAGTCGTCCAGATCGGCCACGGGCAATCCTTCAAGGCCTGGGAGCACGGCTATCCCTTCCATACCGTGCGCTGGCATTTTCACCCCGAGCTTGAAGTCCACCATGTCGTCGAGACCTCGGGCCATTATTACATCGGCGATTTCATCGGCGAATTCGCCCCCGGCAATCTGGTCCTGACCGGACCGAACCTGCCGCACAACTGGGTGTCGCATGTCGCCGAGGGCGAAACCGTGCCGTTGCGCAGCCGTGTCCTGCAATTTCCCGAAGACCTGCTTGTGCGAATCGCCGAGACCTTCCCCGACACGGGCGGCTTTTCCGGCCTCTTCGCGCTCAGTCGTCGCGGCAGCCTGTTCTCGGACGCCTGCTCACGGCATTGCGCGCCGATCCTGGCCGAACTGGTCCAGGCCCGCGGGCCACGCCGGGCCAGCCTGTTCCTTGACCTGCTGGCGAATCTCGCCGCCGACAGCGGCGCGCGGGCGCTGGCGTCGGACGCCTATCTGCCCGACCCTTCGGGCTTCATGACGGCGGGGGTGAACAAGGCCCTGGCCTATATCAACGCCAACCTGACCGAGGATTTCACCGAAAGCGATCTTGCGGGAACGGCGGGGATGACCCCTTCGGCCTTCTCGCGCAGCTTCCGGCGTCACACCGGCATGGGTGTCGTCGAGTATATCAACCGCCTGCGGATCAATCTCGCCTGCCAGATGTTGATGAACGATGCCGAAAAGTCGGTGACGGACATCTGCTATGCGGTGGGCTTCAACAACCTGTCGAATTTCAACCGCCAGTTCCTGCGACGAAAGGGGATGCCGCCCAGCCGGTTCCGCGCGCTGCACGAGGACAACCGCCCGCTGGCCGCCTGACCCAGGGATCCGACCGAATGACTGGCCGCGCCCGACCCTCCGGTGCGCAGCACGGCCGGTTCTTGCCCGACCCTCGGGCAAGTCCAAGCGCAACCGGGACAGATTCACGACACCACCTAGGGAGAGAAACCATGACGAAACTCAAACTGATGCTGCTGGCCGGCACGGCGCTTGCGCTGACCTCGGGCGCGGGGATGGCGCAAGAGGCCGCGACCGTGGCCTTCCTGATGCCCGACCAGGCCTCGACCCGCTATGAAGAGCATGACTATCCCGGCTTCGAGGCCGAGATGAAGAAGCTCTGCGCCGATTGCACGGTGATCTACCAGAACGCCAATGCCGATGTGGCGCTGCAGCAGCAGCAGTTCAACTCGGTCCTGACCCAGGGCGCGAAGGTCATCGTGCTTGACCCGGTCGACAGTGCTGCCGCTGCCGCGCTGGTGACGCTGGCGCAGTCGCAGGGCGTCAAGGTCATCGCCTATGACCGCCCGATCCCGGATGCCCCGGCGGATTACTACGTCTCGTTCGACAACAAGGGCATCGGCCAGGCCATCGCGCAATCGCTGGTCGACCATCTGAAAGCCAGCGGCGTGCCGGACGGCGCGGGCGTCCTCCAGATCAACGGCTCGCCCACCGACGCCGCTGCCGGTCTGATCCGCGACGGCATCGACGCGGCCCTTGACGCCTCGCCCTACAAGACCCTGGCCGAGTTCGACACGCCGGACTGGGCCCCGCCGGAAGCCCAGCAATGGGCGGCGGGCCAGATCACCCGCTTCGGCGCCGAAATCGTCGGCGTGGTTGCCGCGAACGACGGCACCGGCGGCGGCGCGGTTGCGGCCTTCAAGGCGGCGGGCGTCGACCCGGTTCCCCCGGTGACGGGCAACGACGCGACCATCGCGGCCTTGCAGCTGATCATCTCGGGCGACCAGTACAACACGATCTCCAAGCCTTCGGAAATCGTGGCGGCGGCGGCGGCGAACGTGGCCGTGGCCTTCCTGAAG
>JAGPEG010000141.1 GCA_018057165.1 Tabrizicola sp. | reverse complement strand
GTCTGGCCCGGCAACGCAACCTCGGCCCCGTTCGCGAGACGTACGCCGGTATCGGTACGACTGACGGCCAGGATGTTCATGGTGGGAGAGCCGATGAACTGCGCGACAAAGCGGTTGGCGGGGGTCAGGTACAGTTCCAGCGGTGTGCCGACCTGCTGCACGATGCCGCCGTTCAGCACCACGATGCGGTCGGCCAGCGTCAGCGCCTCGACCTGGTCATGGGTGACATAGACCATCGTGGCCTTCAGCCGCTGGTGCAGGCGGGCGATTTCCAGCCGCATCTCGACCCTCAGCGCGGCATCCAGGTTCGACAGCGGCTCGTCGAACAGGAACGCGCGGGGTTCGCGCACGATGGCGCGGCCCATGGCAACCCGCTGGCGCTGGCCGCCCGACAGCGCCCGGGGCAGGCGCTGCGTCAGCTTGTCCAGCCCAAGCGTCCGGGCGGCGGCGGCCACGCGAGAGGTGCGGGCCGAGGCCTCGGCGCCCCGGATCTCCATGGAAAAGCCCATGTTCCGCGCCACGTCCATGTGCGGGTAAAGCGCGTAGGACTGGAACACCATGGCGATGTCGCGGTCGCGCGGCGCCACCTCGTTCATGCGCTGGCCGTCGATCTGGAACTCGCCGGCCGAGATATCCTCAAGCCCCGCGATCATGCGCAGCAAGGTGGACTTGCCGCAGCCCGAGGGGCCGACCAGGACGATGAACTCGCCATCCGCGATGGAGAGGTTCACGTCGCGCAGCACCTCGACCGCGCCAAAGCGTTTTTCGATGCCGGATAGGTCAAGTCGCGCCATGTGTCAGCCTTTCACCGCGCCAGAGGTCAGGCCCTGGACCAGGTATCGCTGGATGAAGATGAAGAAGAGGCACGAAGGAATCAGCGCCAGAACCCCCGCCGCCATCATCTGCCCCCAATCGACCGAGAACTTGGACACGAAGGTCAGCATTCCCACCGGGAAGGTCATGCCGTCTTCGGACCGGATCAGCATCAGGGCGAACAGCACCTCAGACCATGCGGCGGTGAAGATGAAGCCGAGTGTCGCGCCGAGGCCCGGCAGGGTCAGCGGCAGGATCACCTTGCGCAGCGCCTGGAACCGGGTGCAGCCGTCCATCATCGCGGCATCCTCAAGGTCCTTCGGGATGCCATCGAAGAAGCTTTGCATCAGGAAGGTGGCGAAGGGGATGTTGAAGGCGGTGTAGACCAGGATCAGGCTGGAGAGCGAGTTCAGAAGGCCCATGGCGGCCACGATCTTGTAGATCGGCGCGATGATCATCAGAAGCGGGAACATCTGCGTCAGCAGCATCAGCGCGATGACCAGTTTCTGCCCCCGGAAGCGGAAACGCGAGAAGGCATAGCCCGCCGCCGCCGCGATGACGGTGGTGATCGCGGCCGAGGCCAGCGAGACGACAAGGCTGTTCCGGAAGAACCGCAGGAAATCGGTCTGCCAGATCACCTTGGTGAAGTTCTCCAGCGTCGCGTCGGTGGGCCAAAGCGCCGTTCCTTCGGTGAAGATCAGCTGGTCGGGCGTGATCGAGATCTTCAGCAGCCAATACAGCGGGAACAGCGCGAAGGTCAGGTAGAAGAGGATCGCGGCGTATTTGCCAAGGGTCAGAACCGGGTTGCGGCGGGCGATGGCGGCCATCCTACAGCCTCACGAAGCGGCGGCGCAGCGCCATCAGCACCACGGCATAGACGAACAGCAGGAACAGCATCGCCACGGCCAGCGTCGAGGCATAGCCGAAGTCCAGCTTCTTGAACGCGGTGGTGAAAATGTAGGTCGACAGGATCTGCGAGGAATTGGCCGGCCCGCCGCCGGTCATGATGAAGATCAGGTCGGCGAAGTTGGCGATCCAGATCGTGCGCAGCATCACGGTTATGGCGATCATGGGCGCCAGGAAGGGTAGGGTGATCTTGGTGAAGCTTTGCCAGGCGCTGGCGCCGTCGATCTCGGCCGCCTCGTAAAGCTCGGACGGGATGGATTGCAGCGCGGCCAGCAGGGTGATGGCAAAGAACGGCACGCCGAACCAGATGTTCGCGGCGATCGGGCCCCAGATCGCAAGGTCGGGATCGCCCAGGATGTTGTAGGGTTCGGACAGCAGCCCGACAGCGGCCAGCCAGTGCGGCAGCGGCCCGATCACGGGGTTGAAGAGCCAGGCCCATGTCAGGGCCGACAGGAATGTGGGCACGGCCCAGGGCAGGAAGACGATGGCCTGGAACAGCCGCTTCAGCGGGAAGCGGGTGTTCAAGAGCAGCGCCAGGCCAAGACCCAGCGTGAACTGGAAGAACAGCGATCCGAACGTCCAGACCAGCGTGTTTTCCAGCGAGATCCAGAACTTCTTGTCCGACCAGAGGGCCGCGTAGTTGTCCAGGGCGACCCATTCCGCCTGCCCCGGCTTCAAGAGCATGATCGACTGGAACGAATAGCTGACCCCCACGACAAGCGGGATCAGCATGACCAGGGCGATCAGCACAAGGGCAGGTGTCAGGTAAAGCCAGGGTTCGATCAGATGGGACCAGACAAAGCGCTGGTGCGCCCGGGTTGCCCCGGGCGCGGTCGTGGCTTGCGTCACTGCTTGGCTTTCCAGGCGGCGTATTCGTCGGTCAGGAACACGGCCCATTCGTCAGCCAGTTCCTGCGCCGTCTTCTGGCCCAGAAGCGCCTCTTGCGCGGAATCCTTGAGGATGGTCGAGGTAAAATAGCCCCACTGCTCCAGGTAGGTCGGCATGATGGTGGGAATGTAGTCGGGGCTGTTCAGTTCCTCGAACCAGCCCTTGAACTGCACGGTCTGGAAGAACGGGTCCTGGTCGGCACCCTGGTGGATCGGGATCACGCCCACCCGCTGGGCCCAGGTGCTGTTCGAGTCCGGCGAGGAGAGGTGGGCCACCAGGTTCCAGGCGGCATCCGGGCTTTCGGTTGCGCTGAACACCGACCAGCCGGCAAAGCCGATGGTCGGGAAGGCCTTGCCGGCGGGGCCGACGGGCATCGGGATCACGGCGAAATCTTCGGCCGGCATCCGTTCGGCGATGGCGATCAGCGCGTCGGGGTCCTGGTCAAGGAAGGCGCAGGTGCCCGAGTAGAAGCCGGCGACGATCTCGTTGAAGCCCCAGTTCACGCTGTCTTTCGGCGCATAGCCCTTCTGGTAGATGTCCATCAGGAACTGGATGCCCGCGACCGAGCCGGGCTCGTTGATGCGGCTCTTGCCGTCCTCGGTGAAGAACTCGTTCGAGCCGTTCATCACCGCGGCCATCATGATCCAGCCGTTGGTACCGCCCGGACCGCCGCGCAGGCAGTAGCCGTACTTGCCGTCCAGCTTGGACACGGCCTCGGCGGCCGCCATGAACTCGTCCATCGTCTTCGGCGGCGCGGCGACGCCGGCTTCGGCTAGCAGCTTCTTGTTGTAGAACATCGCCCGCAGGTAGAAGCCGTAGGGGATCATGGTGATCTTGCCGTTGGCCAGCTTGCCCATGTCGATGGTCTTCTGCGTCAAGGTCGCGCCGTGTTCCCATCCGGCGATCTTGTCATCCAGCGGCATCAGCTGGTCGGCGTAAAGCGCCTGCCAGGTATCGGGCATCTCGATCACGTCGGGCGTGTCGCCGCCCGCGATCATGGTGGCGACGGTCTCGAAGGCCTGGCCCCAGGGGACCGAGATGATCTCGACCTCGACGCCGGGGTTGGCGGCCTTGTAGCCGTCGACCATGCCCTTCAGCACCTCGGTGCGTTCGGGGCTGGTGATCACCTCGACCAGTTTCAGGGTCTCGGCCGAGACGGCCGACCCCAGAAGCGCCGCCAAAAGCCCGGCGCCGGCAAGAAGTTTCTTCATCTCTCACTCCCTTTGGTTGTCAGTTTCTGCTTGTTGCCAGGGCCGCCTGCATGTCGGCCCAAAGGTCTTCGGCATTTTCCAGCCCCAGGCTGAGCCGGACGAGCGTCGGGGGCACCCCGAACTTGCGCATCGAGTTGAACTCGCCCGCCTGCGCCAGGCCCACCTGCGCGGGCAGGATCAGGCTTTCGAACCCGCCCCAGCTGACGCCAAGGCGGAAAAAGCGCAGCGCGTCGGCAAGGCGGGGGATGTCCACGCTTTCGTCGAATTCCACCGACATCAGGCCCGACCGGCCGGTCAGCCCCGGCACCATGTTGGCGGAGGGCGAGTTCACCCGGCGCACGAAAGGCAGGGCAGAGAAGCGGTCGGCGAACAGGTCGGCGGTGCCCTGGTGCTGGCGCATCCGCGGCACCAGCGTCCGCAACCCGCGGATCAGAAGCCAGGCCTCGAACGGGGCCAGCTTGGCACCGAACAGCGGCAGCGACAGGTCGCGCAGGCGGGCGATGTGCTCGGTGCTGCCGACGACGACACCCGCCACGGTGTCGGAATGCCCGCCGATGTATTTCGACGCCGAGTGGATCACGATGTCGATGCCCAGCTCGATCGGGCGCTGGAACACCGGCGTGGCCCAGGAATTGTCGATCATCGTCACCACGCCATGCCGTTTCGCATGGGCGGCGACCTTGGGCAGGTTCAGCACCTGGAAGACCACCGAGGTCGGGCTTTCCAGAAAGGCGACCTTGACGCCTTTCAGAAGGTCGGGGTCATCCTCGAAGGCACTCAGCGGGTGGTAGGTGGTCTCGACGCCGAAGGGGCGCAGAATGCGCTCCATGAAGCGGTAGCTGTCGGGGTAGACGTGCTCGACGCAGGCCACCCGGTCGCCGGGGCGCAGGAAGGCCATCAGCGTGGCCGAAATCGCCCCCATGCCCGAGGCGAAGCCGACCGCGGCCTCGCCGCCTTCGGCATCGGCCATCATCGCCTCGAAGGCGGCGACGGTGGGGTTCTGCACCCGGGTATACATCGGCGCGTCGCTGGACCCGTCCATCCGCGCCTTGAAATCGGCAAAGCTGTCAAAGGCGAACAGCGAGGTCTGCACGATGGGCGGCGTGATCGACCCGCCCGCGCCTTCGGCGATGGCGGCCAACCGGGTGGCAAGGTCGTCGGCGGTCTTATCGGGCATGAAGTCCTCGAGCGATCTGGATGGCGGCTTCGTCCACGTCGGACAGGATGGCCGAGATGATGGCGACGGCCTTCGCCTCGTCGCCCGCCACGATGGCCTCGGCCAGGTCGCGGTGGGCGGGGATCGTGGCGGCGCCCAGCTGGGGCTGGTCGAAGGGGGCGTCGTAAAGGTCGTGAAAGGCGCGGTGGATCTGGTGGATCACCTTGGCGAAGAGGGGGTTGCCGGTGGCGTCATGGATCGCGGCGTGGAACAGGCGGTCGGCGGGGCGCCAGTCTTCGCCTGCGTCGTAGACCTCCATCAGTTCCAGCATCCGCAGCATGATCCGGCGCCGGGCAGCCTGATCCGCAACGCGGGTGGCGATGCGGACGGCCTCGATCTCCAGCGGGCGGCGCACGGCCAGCATCCGGCTTAGGCTGTCGGCCTCGATCTGCACGGTCAGTGGCAGGTGCAGCGACCGGGTGGACACCTCGGCCACGATGCGGGTGCCGCCGCCCTTGTTGCGGGTGATGATGCCCAGGCTTTCCCATTGCCGCAGCGCCTCGCGCACGGTGGACCGGCCAATGCCCAGACGGCGCGCCAGATCGACCTCCGGCGGCAGCCGGTCGCCGATGCCCAGCCCCTCGTCCTCGACCAAAGCCGCAAGAAGCTGCGCCACATCGCGCGGACGCTTCGCTTCCCTTGCGGCGGGGGGCATCTGGTCGGCCAAGGAAGGTCTCCGGAAGGGCGGCGGAAGTGCGCCCGACGACTCACGCTAGACAATGTCGGACATTGTGGCAAGATTGTCTGACATTGTGACCTACCCCTGATCCGAAGCTCGATTTCGGCAGGTTGGGTGGTCACCGCCGTTGCTGCGTAGGTCGGGCTTGAGACGCGATGCTTTCTCTCGCTCAAGCCTTGGGGCGCGTGTGGACTTGCCCGTCGATTGTGAAGAGCGTTTGGATCATGTCCCGGACCTTCCGGTCGAAGGCAATGTGGCTCTGGAAGCAGACACCCTGAAGTTCGGGGCGCAGCGCGTGACCCTGTGGGGCGTCGAGGTGCCGGAAAGGCAGCGACCCTGCAAGCTGAACGGCGAGCCCTGGAATTGCCACGAGGTCGCGTTCCGCAGGCTTCAGCTTCTGGCGACCCCGATCCTTTCGGCCGCCGCTTCGGCACCTGCGAAAGCGGTGCGACGACCTGAACGCCGAGAGGATCCGGTCCGGCGTGGCATTGGCCTTCGAGGAGGAAACCGACACCTCTCTGCCGCAGATGGCCCAGGCGATCGGTGCGGGGATCGGGCTCTGGCAGCCCGGCGTCAAGTTCGAAGACCCTTGGGTATACCGCCGCCGGGAAAATCCCGGCGGCCAAAGATAGGACAGACAATCGCGCAACTTGCCGATGCCTTTGGATCCTGATGGAATTGTCGCGTGAAAACCGCCGCGCGTTGCAGGTCAAGGCGTCGCTGGCCACCGCCACCCGCGTGCCCGATCTGCCCCTGGGCGGCGGCCTGGTCGATGGCCGCATGGCCGACATGATCCGGTCGCGCGAGCATCCGTCCGAGGTCGAAGACAATGCGCATCTTCGTCTTCCTGGGCCACCAAGGCGCCTTCCTGTCGGCCATCGGCGGCATCATGGTGGCGGATTGCTAAGTGATCCGCGGCCTCAAGGTGAACCTGCAAGACCTGTTCAATCCGCAGGGCCAGTACAGCTACGCAGGCGGCCTCAATGTGGCGGGCCTTCTGGCTTGGCTGATCGGAGGCTGGCTGGCTGCATGCTGGTCGCAGTACGCCTTCGTCATCGGCTTTCCTGCGGGTTTCGCCGCCTTTCTGGTGCCGATGAAAGCGCTGGTCCTGCCCGGGCATCCGCGGGCCGTGGTCGCCGGACCGCGCGCGGCCTATTCGCTGAGGCGCGAGCGATTGGACTGGCGGGCGCTCCAGGTGACCTCGGGGGCCGAAAAGCTGCCGGCGATATAGGTCTCAAGCGCGCGGATCGCATCGCTTGGCTTTCCGGCAGCACGGTGCAGCCGCAGGGACAGCTGGCCAAGCGGGGGCAAGCCGTCGCGTTCCGACAGGTGGCGGATGCCGGGCGGGATCGTGCTTTCGGTCATCACCGTCACGCCCATGCCCGCCCGGACGGCGGCGATGATGCCGTTGTAGCTGGAGCTGAGGTAAGCGATCCGGCAGCTTCGGGTCAGGTCGTTCAAGGTGTGGAGGATCCGGTCGCGATAGATGCAGGGCGGCGGCGCCACCACCAGCGGAAGAATCGGGTCCAGATGGCGCTCCTGGTCCTGACCGGTGATCCAGACCAGCGGCTCGGTGTAAAGAAGCATGCCGTCAACCGGGTCCTTTTCGGTGTGAAGCGCCACCACCAGGTCAAGTTCACCGTTCGCCTGGCGTTTGATCAGGCTCTTGGACAGATCGCTTGTCACCTCAAGCATGACATTGGGGTGCGAGCGGGCGAATTTGCCAAGGAACTCGGGCAACAGCGAGGCCGTGTATTCGTGCGGAGCGCCAAGGCGAATGCGGCCCGTGACACTGGGCTGGCGCAGCGAGGCCAGGGCCTCGTCGTTCAGCGCCAGGATGCGGCGGGCATATTGCGCCAGCGATTTGCCCTCGGGCGTAAGTTGCAGCCGGTGCGCATCGCGTTGAAAGAGTTTGACATCCACCACCTCCTCAAGACGGCGAATCTGCAGGCTGATGGCCGATTGCGTGCGACCGACCTGATGGCCAGCGCGGGTAAAGCTGCCCAGATCGACGGCGCTGATGAAGGATCGCAAAAGGTCGGTGGGGATGTTCTGGGCGGCCATTTTTGCATGAGTACTGCGAATGATAAGGTAAGAATTATGAACTTTCCAAATGTGATTTGCAATGTATGTTCCCGCCACCCGTTACGGCATCTCTACCAGCCTGGAGGGCGACGACCGCGAGAGGAAGAAGGACGCGGTTATCGCTAGTGCAGGCGCTGCCCCCATAGCTGGCACTCCTGCCCCTGACGGATCAACCACAGACGGACGGCCTGTCCCCTCGTCCCGGGGCGCGGTCGAGGCATGCGGTGTCGTGCAGCGGTCCTTCAGACCAGCGCAACAATGCCGGTGATCGGACAGGGGACGATTGGAGGAGACCACCGGATGCAGAGTACGACGACACGACAGACAGGAGCGCCCGTTGCCGACGGCGAAGCGCACCTGGAGCGCAAGCTGACCAACCGCCATATCCAGCTGATCGCCATCGGCGGCGCGATCGGAACCGGGCTGTTCATGGGATCGGGC
>JAGPEG010000140.1 GCA_018057165.1 Tabrizicola sp. | reverse complement strand
GGCCTGGCAGGTCGGCGACATTCTGGCGGGACTGGCCCCGCCGCCAGGGGCGCCGTCGAACCGGCTGGCCTACAAGACCGGGACCTCCTACGGCCACCGCGATGCCTGGGCCATCGGTTTCGACGGCAAGCATGTGATCGGCATCTGGATGGGCCGGGCGGACGGGACGCCGGTGCCGGGGGCCTTCGGGGCAGATGTGGCCGCCCCGGTGCTGTTCCAGGCCTTCAACCGGCTGAAGGGCAAGCTGGACCCGCAGCCGCCCGCACCCGCTTCGACGCTTCTGGTCGCCAATGCCGGGTTGCCGCAGCCCTTGCAACGCTTCCGCTCGCGGTCAGCGGTGTTCGAGGCGGATGCAGATGCCCCCGCGGTGGCCTTTCCGCCGGACGGGGCCGAGGTGGAGCTGCTGGCGCAGGGCCTGAAGGTGAAGGTCGCGGGCGGGACAGCGCCCTTCACCTGGCTTGCGGACGGGGTGCCGGTGGTCGTCGCCTCGGACGCACGCGAGGCGATGCTGGCGATGCCGGGGGCGGGTTTCGTGACGCTGAGCGTGATCGACGCCGAGGGCCGGTCGGACCGGGTGCAGGTGCGGGTGCGGTAGGGATGGTGATTTCACGTACCATTCGCGGTGCCACGGGGGCGGTGCGTGCGAGCGCGTACCCTACGCCCGTTCGATGGCCAGCGCGATGCCTTGGCCGCCGCCGATGCACATGGTGATCAGGGCGGTCTTGCCGCCCGTCCGCTCCAGCTCGTGCAGGGCCTTGACGACCAGGATCGCGCCGGTGGCCCCGACCGGATGGCCCAGCGCAATCGCCCCGCCGTTGGGGTTCACCTTCGCCGGATCAAGCTCCAGCGCGCGGGAGACGGCGAGGGCCTGGGCGGCGAAGGCCTCGTTCGATTCCACTACGTTGAAGCTTTGCGGCGTGACCCCGAGTTTCTTGCACAACGCCTGCACGGCGGGGATCGGGCCGAGGCCCATCACCTTCGGGTCAACGCCTGCGAGGGCATAGCCCATGATCCGGGCGCGGCTGCCCTTCGCGCTGCGGGACAACACCAGCGCCGCCGCGCCGTCGTTGATGCCGCTCGCATTGCCCGCCGTCACCGTGCCGTCCTTCTGGAAGGCCGGACGCAAGCCCGCCAATGCCTCCGGGCTGGTGCTCTTGGGGTGTTCATCCAGCGCGAAGGTGACGGGGCCTTTCCTGCCGCCGATCTCCACCGGGACGATCTGCTCGGCAAAGCGCCTCTCGGCAATGGCCCTTGCGGCGCGGGTCTGGCTTTCCAGCGCGAAAGCGTCCTGATCCGCGCGGGTGATGCCGTATTCGGCAGCGACGTTTTCCGCCGTCACGCCCATGTGGCCGGTGCCGAAGGGGCAGGTCAGCGCGCCGGTCATCATGTCCAGCGCCCGGGTGTCGCCCATCTTCTGCCCGAAGCGCGCGGCGGGCAGGATGTAGGGTGCGCGGCTCATGCATTCGGCGCCGCCCGCCAGCGCCATGTCGGCATCGCCCAGCATCAGGGCCTGGACGGCGGAGACCACGGCCTGCGCACCCGAACCGCAGAGCCGGTTGACGTTCATCGCCGGGGTGGTTTCGGGGATGCCCGCATTCATCGCCATGACGCGGGAGAGGTACATGTCGCGCGGCTCGGTATTGATGACATGGCCCATGATGACCTGGCCGATCTGCGCGCCCTCGACCCCGGCACGGGCAAGCGCGGCCTTCGCGGCGTGGGTGGCGATGTCGATCGGGGGCATCGCAGAAAGCGAACCACCGACGCCACCGATGGCGGTGCGGGCGGCAGAGAGGATGTGGATCTCGGTCATGGGGCCTCCGGGGGTTTTGCACAGAATGCACGAACCAAAGGCAGTTGCCGAGGGGACGTCGCGTCACGCGCGGCATTGACATGCGCTAACAGGCGGAGGAGATCAGGCGCGTCAGCAGGAGAGCGATGTGAAAGACCTGATCCGGGCCCATGCTGGGCTGCTTTTCGCCGGGGTGGCGACCTTCGTGATGATGGGGGCGGGACAGTCGCTGTACGGCCCGGCTTTGCCGGCCTTTTCGCGGATCTTCGCGGTCAGCGAGGCACAGGCGGGGGTGCTGATCTCGGCGCATTGGGTGGGATGCTTCATCGGCGTGGCGATCATGTATCTGCGCGGCTCGGGGATCACGCCGCGCCATGCGCTTGCGGCGATGGCGCTGGGGGCGGCGGGTGTGGCGGCCTTGGCGGGATGGTGGACCACCGTTGCGGGGGCGATGGTCTTTGGCATGGGGTATGGGCTGTCGACCGCCGTCTTCAACCCGCGTGTGCTGAAGGCTTTCGGGCCCCAGGGCCCCTCGATGCTGAGCCTCTTGAACGCCACGTTCGGCGTGGGCGCGATTGTCGCGCCGCTGGTCTTTGTCGCGATCGGCAGCGATCCGCGCTGGTCCTTCGGGCTGACGGCGGCTTTCGCGGCGGCGATCTGGCTTTTCGCCGGCCCTGCGGGGCGCGAGGCCGGGGCAGCGACGGGAAGGGCCACGAGCTTCCGTCCGCATTGGGGCATCATGGGTTTCGGGGCGGTCGGGATCGGGCTGGAAGCCAGCCTGATCGGGCTGGGGCCGACGGCGCTGATCCGGTCGGGCGTGGCCGAACCTGCGGCGGCGGAACTTCTCAGCGGCTTCTTCGTGGTGTTCCTTGTGGCGCGGGTGGTGCTGATCTTCGTGGCGCACCGGATTGCGCCGTTCCTGCTGTATACGCTGGCGGTCAGCACGGCGGCGATCTCTGCGCTCGGGGCGGTCTTCCTGTCGCCATCGCTGTTCTTCGTGGCGATGGGCGCGCCGGCGGGGCTGTTCTTCCCCGGCTTCTACGTCACCGCCAGCGGCAAGATGGGCGAGGACCTGCGCGTGCCGCCGACGATCATCGCCTCGGGTCTGGTGGGCGGGATCGGCGCCCCCTTGGTGCTGGCGCCGCTGATGGCAGGGATGGGCGACCGCGGGTTCTTCTGGATCGTGGCCGGGGTGACGCTGGCGCTGACGCTGGCGGCGGTGCTGTCGCTGAAACGGATGCGGATCTAAAAATTTTCGCGAAAATTTTTAGAGCCTACCGGCCCGCCTGCCACTGGGCCACGCTGTCCAGCGGCCAGAGCAGCATCAGCACGTTCAGCGCCAGCCCGTCGCGGATGATCCACATCGTCGCGCCCTCGAACAGGATGATCAGCGCGACGGTGGCCCAGACCGGCAGCTTCGAGGCCAGCCAGAAGCCCAGCATCATCGCCAGCACGTCGCAGACCGTGTTCAGGACGGAATCGCCGTAGTAGTCCAGCGATATGGTGACGCTGCGATAGCGTTCGATCACCGCGTCGGAATTCTCGACGATCTCCCAGGCGCATTCGACCAGCGTCGCGATGGCAAGCCGCCAGCCGAAGCTGAGCCTGCGGGCCAGAAGCCAGAGCAGCCCGAAGAACAGGAAGCCGTGGATGATATGGCTGGGGCTGTACCAGTCGGAAATGTGCTGCGAGTTTTCCGCACTGACGATCTGCCCGTGCCAGAGCTTCACATAGCCGCATTTGCACCAGGGCTCGCGCCCGATCCACAGGAGCCAGGCGGCGGTAAGCAGGACGATCCCGAGAGTGATCAGGATAGGGTCAAGGCGGGTCCGGGCGCTGCGGTCGGTCATGCGGCGCAAGCAAGCACGCGGGATCGGTCCGGTAAAGGGCGATCCTGCGAGGTGGTGAAGGATTCTGCCGCCTCGCGTTCAGGCGTTGCGGAAGAGAAACGGCGTCGGGCCGGGCAGCGTCTTGCGGCCCTGGGGCGTGAGAAGGGCCGCCTCGCGCCCCTCGATCACCACGGCCGAGAGCGACCCGCCATAGGCCGCCCCGCTGTCGAGATTGATCCGGTTGCCGTAATGCGTGGCTTGGTCGATGGCGGTGTGGCCGTGGACGACGAGGGGGCCGAAACTGTCCAGCGCGTTCAGGAAAACGTCGCGGATCCAGATCAGGTCGGTCTCGGTCTGCTGGTCCAGAGGCACGCCCGGACGCAGGCCGGCATGGACGAAGACGCAGTCGCCGGAAAGGTGCATCGTCGGCAGCGCGGCCAGATAGGCGAGATGCGCCGGCGGCACGAGCGTCTGCGCATCGGCATGGACCTTCGGGATCGGGCGGTCGGCGGCCCTGGGCACCGCGTAGGAGGTCAGCGTCGCGGCGCCCCCCAGCCGGGGATGCAGCCAGGAATAATCCGACTTGAGACCGGGCTCCGGCTCTCCCGGATCTTTCAGGAACCGGGTGAACATCCGGTCATGGTTGCCCTTGAGGACCACCCAGTCCTGCCCCCGCGCCTGGCCCTGCATCAGAAAGTCGATCACCCCCCGGCTGTCCGGCCCCCGGTCGACAAGATCGCCGACATGGACGATCTGGCCGGGGCCGTGGCGGGCCATGTCATCGGCGATCAGGTCGTGGGCGGCCTGCAGAAGGCCGAGATGCCCGTGGATGTCGCCGATGGCGTAGATATGCATGGGTCAGGTCCTTGTGGAAAGCGCCGGGGGTTTCACACCCCCGGACCCCCGTGGGATATTTTGGCCAGTATGAAAGGGCTGCCTGCGTTCTGGGTCAGGCGACCTCGAACTGCAAGACCTTCACCTGGCTGAACATGCCGGTGCCTTCCAGCGTCTCGATCACCTTGGGGTCGATCGGCTGGTCGAGGTAGAGGATGGCGATCGCATCCTGGCCCACGCCCGACCGGCCCAGGGTGAAGTTGGCGATGTTGACGTTGTTCTTGCCCATGGTCATGCCGAGAAGGCCGATGATGCCCGGCACGTCTTCGTTGGTGGTGTACAGCATGTGGGCGCCGATCTCGGCGTCGATGTTGATGCCCTTGATCTGGATGAAGCGCGGTTTGCCATCGCTGAAGCAGGTTCCGGCGACCGAGCGTTCGCGTTTGTCCGTCACCATCGTCACCTTGATGTAGGCGTCGAACACGCCGGTCTTCTCCTGCCGCGTGGTGGAGATCTGGATACCCTTCTCCTTCGCCACCACGGGGGCGGAGACGAGGTTCACGTCCGGGTTCTGCGCCTTCAGCACGCCCGCGATCACGGCCTGGTTCAGCGCGGCAAGGTTCATCGCCGCGACGGTGCCGTCATAGAGGATGTTGATCGCCTTGATCGGCTCGTCGGTCATCTGGCCGATGAAGCTGCCGAGGTGGGAGGCAAGCTTGATCCAGGGGCTCATCACCGCGGCTTCCTCGGCGGTGACATTGGGCATGTTCAGCGCGTTCTGCACCGCGCCGGTCAGCAGGAAATCCGACATCTGTTCGGCCACCTGGAGCGCGACGTTCTCCTGCGCCTCGGTGGTGGAAGCGCCGAGATGCGGGGTGCAGACGACATTCGGGTGGTTGAAAAGCGGATTCTCGTTCGCGGGCTCCACCTCGAAGACGTCGAGGGCCGCGCCTGCGACGTGGCCAGCGTTGAGGGCGTCGAGGAGGGCGGCTTCGTCGATCAGCCCGCCACGGGCGCAGTTGATGATGCGGACGCCCTTCCGCGCCTTGGCGAGGTTCTCGCGCGACAGGATGTTGCGGGTCTTGTCGGTGAGCGGGACATGCAGCGTGATGAAATCGGCGCGGGCCAGAAGCTCGTCCAGCTCGACCTTGTGGACGCCCATGGCCTTGGCGCGGTCCTCGGACAGGAAGGGGTCATAGGCCACCACCTTCATGTGGAGGCCGACGGCGCGGTCGCAGACGATGCCGCCGATGTTGCCCGCCCCGATCACGCCGAGGGTCTTGTTGAACAGCTCCACCCCCATGAACCTGGACTTTTCCCACTTTCCGGCATGGGTGGAGGCGTTGGCTTCGGGGATTTGCCGGGCAACAGCGAACATCATCGCGATGGCATGTTCCGCCGTGGTGATCGAGTTGCCGAAGGGCGTGTTCATCACGATGACGCCCTTCTTCGAGGCCGCCGGGATGTCGACATTGTCGACGCCGATCCCGGCGCGACCGATGACCTTCAGCTTGGTGGCTTTCTCCAGCAGCTTCTCGGTGGCCTTGGTGGCGGAGCGGATGGCAAGGCCGTCATACTGGTCGATGACGGCGGCGAGCGCGTCCTTGTCCTTGCCGAGTTTGGGGAGGTAGTCGACCTCGACCCCGCGGTCGCGGAAGATCTGGACGGCGGTTTCGGAGAGGTCGTCGGATACGAGGACTTTGGGCATGGGTGTGGTCCTTGGGAATGTCGGGGAGGGGAGTCGGGCTGAAGCCCGACCTACGATGTTGGGTAGGTCGGGCTTCAGCCCGACTCCGTCACGCGGCCTGAGCCAGCGCGGCAATTTCCGCGTGGAAGGCATGCCCAATCCAGGGCATCAGGTCCTGCACATCGGCGGTTTCCACCGTCGAGCCGCACCAGATCCGCAGGCCCGGAGGCGCATCGCGATAGGCCCCCATGTCGAAGCCCGCGCCGGCTTTCTCGATCCGCTTGGCGACGGCTTTGGCAAAGGCCTCGCCATCGGTGATGCGGGGATCGGTGAACTTGAGGCAGACGCTGGTGGTGGACGCCGTCGCCGAGTCTTCGGCCAGGTTCGCGATCCAGCGGTTTGCGGCGCAGAAGTCGTGGACCACCTTGGCGTTGGCATTGGCTCGGGCGATCAGGCCCTTCAGGCCGCCCACCGACTTCGCCCATTTCAGCGCGACAAGGTAATCCTCGGTCGCCAGCATCGAGGGGGTGTTGATCGTCTCGCCTGCGAAGATGCCTTCGATCAGCTTGCCCTTGGCGGTCAGCCGGAAGATCTTCGGCAGCGGCCAGGCAGGGGTGTAGCTTTCCAGCCGCTCCACCGCGCGGGGCGACAGGATCAGGATGCCATGCGCGCCTTCACCGCCCAGCACCTTCTGCCAGGAGAAGGTGGTCACATCCAGCTTGGCCCAGGGCAGGTCCATCGCGAAGGCGGCAGAGGTTGCGTCGCAGATCGTCAGCCCTGCGCGGTTCGCCGGGATCGCGTCGCCGTTCGGCAGGCGGACGCCCGAGGTGGTGCCGTTCCAGGTGAAGACCACGTCCTTGTCGAAATCGACTTCGGCAAAGTCCACGATCTGCCCATAGGGCGCGATGCGGACCGTGGCGTCGAGTTTCAGCTGCTTGACCACATCCGTGACCCAGCCCTCACCAAAGCTTTCCCAGGCCAGCATTTCGACCGGGCGCTGCCCAAGGAGCGACCACAGCGCCATCTCGACGGCGCCAGTGTCCGAGGCCGGGACGATGCCGATCCGGTAGTCGGCGGGCACGCCGAGGATCTCGCGCGTCAGGTCGATCGCCTCACGCAGCTTGGCCTTGCCGACGACCGCACGGTGCGAGCGGCCAAGGGGTGCATCACTGAGCATGTCGAGGGAATAACCGGGGATCTTGGCGCAGGGGCCAGAAGAGAAGCGCGGATTGGCCGGGCGCTTGGCCGGCGGGGTCAGGTCTGTCATGGTAGCCTTCCAGCTAAAAGCCCTTCGTTGGGGAAGGGTGTCCCAACGCCTTGGCTAAAGACCCGCCCGCTCTGGCGCAAGCGGAAAAATCGCGCTAATGCGCCGCATCATCGCGAAAAAGCGACGCCTGCGTTCACTATCGGAAACCTGCCCATGCCCGTCGTCACGCTGCTGACCAACCCTGAAACCCCGGTTCTGGACCGGGTCACGGTCGAAAGCCTGCGCGATGCCTGGGGCGGCGGCGAAGCGCGCTGGCTTGATCCCGGCGTGGCAGCGGAGTTCGCGGTGACGCGCGTGCCCGAGAACCGCTGGGAGGTCTGGGACGGCCTGCAGGCCCTGCGCATCGACATGGTGGTGCAAGGCGCCGGGGGGCAGAAAAAGCGGCTGCTGATCGCCGACATGGATTCCACCATGATCCGGCAGGAATGCATCGACGAACTCGCCGACGAAGCGGGGGTCGGCGCGCGTGTGGCGGACATCACCGCGCGGGCGATGAATGGCGAGCTGGATTTCGAGGCCGCGTTGCGGGAACGGGTGGGCCTGCTGAAGGATCTGTCGGAGGCGGTGATCGCCGAGGTTCTGCGCGACCGGATCACCTTGATGCCGGGGGGCAAGCAGCTTCTGGCGACGATGAAGGCGAACGGGGCCTATGCGGCGCTGGTCTCGGGCGGCTTCACGGCCTTTACCTCGGCGGTGGCGGAGACGCTGGGTTTCAACGAGAATCGAGCCAACATTTTGCATGTGGCAAAGGGCAAGCTGGCCGGGACAGTGGCCGAACCGATCCTCGGCAAGGAGGCCAAGCTTCAGGCCCTGCAAGAGATCACCGCCCGGCTGGGGATCACGCCCGCCGAGGCGCTGGCCGT
>JAGPEG010000139.1 GCA_018057165.1 Tabrizicola sp. | reverse complement strand
GACCTCGGCATTGCCGCGCAACGTGGCGGCAATCAGGGTGCGGGCGGTGTCGGGGGGCAGGCCCCGGCCTTCGAGCCAGCCAATGACATGGGCCATCCAGCCGAACGACGCGCCGGAAAACGCGCCGAAGGTGGCGGCGGCGGTGAACTGGCTTTCGTCGTCGAAGGCGATCACCGGGCCGGTCGCGGCAAGAAAAGGCTGCCAGAACCCGTCACCGGGATGCAGGATCGAAGGCCCGACGCGAAAGGCATTGGCATAGCCCGGCATCATCGCCACCGCCGCACGGGCCGGGCCGATCACCGCTTGCAGCTTCGCAAGCCCCGTCCCCGCCATCGCCGACAGGACCGGCTGGCCGGGACGGAAGGCAAGGCGGGCGAGTTCCGCCACCCCTGTCGCGGCGGGAAGGCTGACGAACACCCCCTCGGCCGCATCGACCAGCGCCTGATTGCTGTCGGCGATCTCGCAGCCATGCTCCCCGGCCAGTTGCGCCGCAATCTCGGCATTTCTCGGTGACAGGACCAGCCGGTAGCCCGAACCGGCCAACCCCCGCAGCATCAGCCCCGCCAGATGCCCGACGCCCAGGATGCCGATGGTGGTCATGGCATTTCTTCCAGCACCTCGGCCATCGCCTTCGCGGTGGCGTCGATGTCGGCCTCGCTATGCATGATCGAGGACAGCGAATGCAGCGTGGCCGAGGGGTTCATGTAGACCCCCTTCTCCATCAGCCGCAGCGCGAAGTCGCGGAATTTCATCCGGTCGACATGGGTGCAGAAATCGCGGTAGTCGCCGATCTCGGGTCGGTCGGTGAAGAAGATCTGGAACATGGAATTCACCCCCTGCACCACGATCCCGTGCCGGTTCGACACCCGCGCGACCTGGCGGACCGCTTCGGCCATCTTCAGCCCCAGGTCCTTGATCTTGGCGAAGCCCGCCTGATCGTCCGCCAGCATGGTTTCCAGCATCACCTTGGTCACATGCAGCGCCAGACGACCCGCATTATGGGTGCCGAAATGCAGCACCTTGCCCCATTCGAGGCCCGCCATGATCTCGGCCCGCCCGCCGATCATCGCCATCGGCAAGCCACCCCCCAGAGCCTTGCCATAGGTGACGATGTCCGGCGTCAGCCCATACAGTTCCGCACAACCCCCCGCCGCCAGCCGGAAGCCCGTCACCGTCTCATCCAGGTAGAACAGCGCGCCGTGCTTCTGGCACAGCTCCTGCATCCGGTTCAGGTAGCCCGGCTTCGGGGGAATGACGCCCATGTTGGACATGACGCCTTCCGTCACCACGCAGGCCGCCTGATCGCCGTGCAGCGCCATCGCCCGCTCCAGCGCGTCAAAGTCGTTCCAGCGCACGACGATGGTGTCCTTCCACGCCTCCTCGGGGATACCCGACGAGTCGGGAATGCGGATCGGGTCGTTCGGGTGGCCCAGCAGGGTTGGGGGATAGGGGTTGGTGTTGATCAGCACCGAATCCCACCAGCCATGATAATGGCCTTCGAACTTGATGATCTTGCGCCGCCCGGTATGGCCGCGCGCCAGCCGGAAGGCGGCCATCGCGGCCTCGGTCCCGGTGTTGGCAAAGCGCACCTTGTCGACATGGGGCAGCAGGGCGACCAGCATCTCGGCCACCTCGACCTCCACCTCCAGCGCGGTGGCGAAATGCGTGCCACGGGCGGCTTCCCGTGCGATGGTCTCCACGACTTTCGGGTGGGCATGGCCCAAGGGAAGCGCGCCGAAGGCCATCATCCAGTCGATGTATTCCCGCCCGTCCACGTCATAAAGCCGCGCGCCCGCGCCATGGCTCATGTAGCGCGGCGCCCCGCCAAAGGTTGCCGGGCCGCGTGAGGCCGAAGAAACCCCCTCGACCAGCACCTTCTGCCCCCGTTCGAACAAGCTCTGCGATTTCGGACCGGCCATTTGAGAACCCCATTGTGATTGCTGCGGTGGTTGTTATTATAAGAACATTCTGCCGTCAAATGGAACATCATGGCCCCGCTCGCCGAACGCCCCCGCAGCCTTGCCCCGCATCAGGAACTTGCCCAGCGCATCCGTCGCTGGCGCGAGGCGCGGGGCTGGAACCAGCAGCTCCTGGCCGACCGGGCCGGCTTTGCCCGATCCACCCTGTCGAAGATCGAGAACGGGCTTCTGTCGCCCACTTTCGAGATCCTCTTGAAACTGGCGCAGGGCTTCGGTTGCGATCTGGCCGATCTGGTGCGGGCCGAGACACCCAGCCTGGTCGGGCGCATGGTCGTCGACCGGGGTCAGCAGGATCAGGCGATCACCAACCCCAACACCCGCCTCTGGCCGCTGGGGGCGGCGCTGAAAGGGCGACCGTTCCAGTCGATGCTGGTGGAGTTCACGCAGGACGATCTGGCCACATTCGGCGACTGGAACCGGCACGACACCGATGATCTTCTGCATGTCCTGTCCGGCACGCTGGTCCTGCATACCGAAGGTTACGCCCCGACGACCCTGCACCCCGGCGACACGGTGCATTTCGACGGCGCAATGCCGCATGCCTGCCTGAAATCCGGCCCCGAGACCTGCCGCTGTCTTTACGTCTTCGCGCCCCGCTAGAAGCGTTCGGCGCGCAGGACCTCGGCATCCGTCACGCCGATCACGCCGATATGGCGGTCGACGACGGTGAAGGCGGCCTCCAGCAGGGTGTCCAGCCGGTCGGGCCGGATCAGGCAGATGACGGCGACCATGCCGCTGCGGCCCACCTGCCCCTCGCGCGTCCAGCGGCCGGATCGACCAGACCCGCCAAGGACGGGAAGCACGGTAAACCCCGTCACCCCGGCCTTTTCCAGTGCGGCGGTCAACCGGCCCTCCATCGGCGCTTCGATGATGATCTCGACCCGTTTCGCCTTGTGCGTCTGCATCTCAGCCCCCCACCGCTGTTGCCACGGCCACCCAGGCCGGAATACCGATCACCAGATTGAACGGGAAGGTCACGCCCAGCGAAAGTGTCAGGTAGATCGACGGATTGGCCTCCGGCAAAGCCACCCGCATCGCCGCCGGAACCGCGATGTAGCTTGCCGATCCCGCCAGCACCATCATCAGCGCGATCCCGCCTGTCGACAGACCCAGCAACAGCCCCGCCGCCAGCCCGAAGCCGGCACCGGCCACGGGCATCACCAGCCCGAAGGCCAGAACCCCCGCCGTCAGCACGCCCTTCGCGTTGCGCATTCCCCGCCCCGCCACCAGCCCCATGTCCAGAAGGAACAGGCACAGCACCCCCTGGAACGGAGCCACGATGAAGGCCTCGATCCGCGCCATCCCCGGCTGGCCGGTCACCAGCCCGATCAGGAACGACCCGACCAAAAGCACGATGGACCCGTTCAGCAGGATCTCGCGCCAGAGGTCGGCATCCATCTTCTCGGCCCGCCCGCCCGAGCGGGAGGCCAGATACAAAGCCGAGATGATCGCCGGGGCCTCCATCGCCGCCGCCACTGCAACCATGTAGCCCTCGGCCACCAGCCCGGCGGCCTGCACGACCGAAGATCCGGTGACGAAGGTGACGATGGAGATCGACCCGTAATGCGCCGCCACCGCCGCGGCATCGGTTGCCGAAAGCCGGGTCATCGCCTTCAGCAGGGCGAAGGCGACGAAGGGGATCAGGAACGACAGAACCACCCCGGCGACCAGCGCCGCGATAAGCCGTGCGTCCAACCCGTGATCCGCCACCGCAACGCCGCCCTTGAAGCCGATGGCGAAGAGAAGGTAGATCGACATCCCTTTCGCCACCGCCTCGGGGATCGTCAGCTCGCTTCGCGCCAGCGCCGCGAACAGCCCCAGCGCAAAGCACAATATCATTGGCGTCAGCAGGTTCGCCCCTGCCAGCGTCAGCATGTCCTGCATCATGTCTCCCCGTTTCAGGGCGATATGGAGCGGCGGCTGCAAACCGCAACCCCGCCGGGGATAAGTCATGTTTCGTTCTTCCCCGACTCAGGGGCGCCTGCTACAGATAGGGGCATGACGCTTCACACCCCCAAGATAACGGGCGCTTCTGGCCGCCCGCTTATCCGGCAACTGGACGAGGCCGCCGTCAACCGCATTGCGGCGGGCGAAGTGGTAGAGCGTCCGGCCTCGGCGGTGAAAGAGCTGGTTGAAAACGCGCTGGATGCCGGGGCTGCCCGCATCCAGGTCGACATTGCCGATGGCGGCAAGACCCTGATCCGCGTCACCGACGATGGCTGCGGCATGACGGCGGAGGATCTGCCGCTGGCCCTCTCGCGCCATGCGACGTCAAAGATCGACGGGTCCGACCTTCTGGACATCCGCAGTTTCGGCTTCCGGGGTGAGGCGCTGCCCTCGCTGGGCGCGGTGGGGCGGCTGACCATCACCTCGCGGGCCGAAGGCGAGGCGGCGCAGATCGCTTGTGAGGGGAGCCGTCTGTCCCCGGTCCGCCCGGCGGCGCTGACGAAAGGCACGGTCGTCGAACTCCGCGACCTGTTCTTCGCCACCCCGGCCCGGCTGAAATTCCTCCGCTCGGACCGGGCCGAGATGCAGGCCGTGACCGAGGTGATCCGCCGTCTTGCCATGGCCGAGCCGCAGGTGGGCTTCACCCTGCGCGACGTGACCGGGGGCGAGGCGCGCACCCTGTTCCGCGCCGATCCGGCCAGCGGCGACCTCTTCGACGCGCTGCAAAGCCGCCTTGCCAGCGTCATCGGGCGCGACTTCACCGACAACGCCCTGCGCATCGACGCCGAGCGTGACGGCCTGCGCCTGCAAGGCTATGCCGCGCTGCCGACCTATTCGCGTGGCTCTTCGGCGCAGCAATACCTGTTCGTCAACGGTCGCCCGGTCTTGGACCGAATGCTCTACGGGGCCTTGCGCGCCGCCTATTTCGACGTTCTCAGCCGCGACCGGCATCCGGCGGCGGTCCTGAACCTGATCGCCGACCCGCAGCGCGTCGATGTGAACGTCCACCCCGCCAAGGCCGAAGTCCGCTTCCGCGAACCCGACGCGGCGCGCAGCCTGATCATCACCGCGCTGAAATCGGCACTGAGCGGCGCAGGGCACCGCGCCTCCTCGACCGTGGGCGCGGCGACCTTGCAGGCCTTCCGTCCCGTCTACCAGATGGACCGCCCCAGCCAGCCGAGCCTTGCCCGCGCCTATGCCTTCCAGGCCCCCGGCTTTGCCGAGATGCCGCAAGCTCCCTTCGCCCCCCCGCCCGAAGCGGGATCGCAGACCGTGGACGGGCAGGCCCAGGCGCACCCCCTCGGCGCCGCCCGTGCCCAGCTCCATGAAAACTACATCGTCGCCCAGACCGCCACCGGGATCGTCCTTGTCGACCAGCACGCCGCCCATGAACGCCTGGTCTACGAACGCCTGAAACGCCAGATGGCCGAAACCGGCATCCGCGCGCAGGCCCTGCTGATCCCGGAAATCGTCGAGCTTTCCCCCGCCGACGCCGCCCGCCTGCTCGACGCCGCCCCGGCGCTGGCCCGGATCGGCCTTGCCCTCGAACCGTTCGGCGGCAATGCCATCGCCATCCGCGAGACCCCGGCCATCCTCGGCCCGGTGAACGGCGAAGCCCTCCTTCGCGACATTCTCGACGAACTCGCCGAGGCCGGGGACTCGACCCTCGTGCAGGTGAAGATCGACGCCATCCTCTCCCGCATGGCCTGCCACGGTTCGGTCCGCTCCGGACGCCAGATGCGCCCCGAAGAGATGAACGCCCTCCTGCGCGAGATGGAGGCGACGCCGCTCTCCGGCCAGTGCAACCACGGGCGGCCGACCTATGTGGAACTCAGCCTCCACGACATCGAACGCCTGTTCGGCCGCCGATGATCACGCTTTTCGGCCAGAGCTACCCCTGGAACGCCCCCGAGGTCTTGCTCCTCGGCGGGGCCGCCCTCGTGCTTCTCGCCTTCCTGATCCTCATCCTCCGCGCCACCGCCCGCGCCTCCTCCACCGCCGAACCGCTGTTGCGTGAGGTGTCCTGGCTCGCCTCCCGCCTGCAGAACCTTGGCGACGGGCAGGAACGGCTGGCGGGCGGGCTGCACCATGTGTCCGAAGCGCAGGCCGTCAGCCAGACCGCCATGCTGAAGGTGATGGAGCAACGCCTTGCCGAAGTGCAGCGCCAGATGACGGAATCGCTGCACGGCACCTCGACCCGCACCGCCCGCAGTCTGGGGGAGCTTCAGCAGCGGCTGGAAACCATCGACAAGGCGCAGGCGAATATCGAAAAGCTGTCGGGCAATGTCCTCAGCTTGCAGGACATCCTGTCGAACAAGCAGACCCGCGGAGCTTTCGGGGAAATCCAGCTCAATGACATCGTGCAGAAGGCCCTGCCGAAAGACGCCTACACCATGCAGGCGACGCTTTCGAACGGCAAGCGGGCCGACTGCCTGATCCACCTGCCCAATCCCCCCGGCCCCATCGTCATCGACGCCAAATTCCCGCTGGAAGCCTATGAGGCGCTGCGCCGCGCCGACACGCCCCGTCTGGCGCAAGAGGCCGCGCAGCAGATGCGCACCGCTGTCCGGACGCATATCCGCGCCATCAGCGAGAAATACATCCTTGAAGGCGAAACCGCCGATGGCGCGCTGATGTTCCTGCCCTCGGAAGCCGTCTACGCCGAACTGCACGCCAACTTCCCCGACCTGGTGCGCGAAGGCTTTGCCGCGAAGGTCTGGATCGTCTCGCCCACCACCTGCATGGCCACGCTGAACACCATGCGCGCCGTCTTGAAGGACGCAAGGATGCGCGAACAGGCCGGCGCGATCCGCAAGGAACTCTCGCTCCTTTTCACCGATGTCGAACGCCTTGGCGCGCGGGTGGAAAACCTTGACCGCCACTTCGGCCAGGCCGCGAAGGACATCGAGGAGATCAAGATTTCCTCCGACAAGGCCACCAAGCGCGCCCGCCGCCTGGACAATTTCGACTTCGAGGAACTGGCCCCCGACAGCCCCGCCAAGGTCATTGGCAGCAACCTGCCCGACCAGGCCGCAGAGTAATTCCAGACAGGGTTTCCATGACACAGTCTCGCCGTATCGTCCTTTCCAGTGACCACGCCGCAGTCGCGCTGCGCCAAACCATCGCGGCCCATCTTGCGGCAAAAGGCTGCGAGGTGGTGGATATCGGTCCGATGACCTCCGAAAGCACGCCCTACCCCTTGCGCGGGAAAGAGGCCGCGCATCGTGTCGCCTCGGGTGACTGCGCTTTGGGCATCCTCCTGTGCGGCACCGGGCAAGGCATCATGATGGCGGCGAACAAGGTCGAGGGCATCCGCTGCGGGGTCTGCAGTGATCCCTGGTCCGCCCGCATGATCCGCCAGCACAACAATGCAAACATGCTGTCCCTGGGCGCCCGCGTGATCGGCGAGGGGCTAGCTCTGGAAATCGTCGATGCCTTTCTCGATGCGGAATTCGAAGGGGGCCGTCACGCTTTGCGCGTCGACATGATCGAGGCGCAAGAGAGCTGATACTGCCCGCTGGCCGCCCATCGGCCATAGGAGACCCATGATTCACCTCACCCCCGCCGACTACACTCGCCAGCCCTGGAAGAACGGGCGCGGCATCACCATCGAACTGCTCCACCTCCGCGACCCTGCCGGTGCCACCCTCTTGCGCCTGTCGCGGGCAAGCGTGGTCGAGGACGGGCCCTTCTCGGTTTTCCCCGGCATCGAGCGGAACCTGACCGTCCTTTCCGGCCCCGGTTTCCGGCTGACCGGACCGGGGTTGAACCTTCGCTGCGACCCGCTGGTTCCGGTCGCCTTCCCCGGCGATGTCGAGGTCATGGCCAGCGAAACCCATGGCCGGCAGTCCGACGATTTCAACGTGATGACGGCCCGGCACCTGCCCCGGCCCATGGTCATCGTGGCGCAGAACAGCCGGTTGGACGCGGGCGGAACCTTGGCGCTTTATGCCCTTGGCCCCTGCCGGGTGAACGGCGAAGTCGTGGCACAGGATGACCTGATCCTGACCGAGGGACCGGCAAGCCTGACCGGGGAGGGGTCGGTGATCGCGGTCCGCTGCTTCGGGGTCTGAACGCCCGTCAGATCCGCAGGAAGGGCTGCGCCAGCCGGGGAATCAGCCCCAGGAACCGCAGCGGAGCGTCCGCCGCCGCCAGGCAGATGCAATCCTGCCCCGCCGTCACCACCGGCCTGTGTTCGACCGTTTCGTCCGAGATTTCCACATCGCCCGGCCCAAAGCTTTCGCCCTGATCCGCGAAGGCTCCCTGCAGCACCAGCGTCAGTTCCATCCCCCGGTGGCCGTGGTCCGGTATTGCCGTCCCCGCCGGGATATGCAGCAACCGCGCCGTCGCCCCCTTGCCGGTCGGCAGGATCGCTTGCCGGACCCCGC
>JAGPEG010000138.1 GCA_018057165.1 Tabrizicola sp. | reverse complement strand
GCCCAGGATCGTGTCGTCGAGGTCGGTGCCGAACAGGGTGTCGGCGGGGTTCGATCCGGTAACCAGTGCCATCGGGCGTTCTCCTTGCTGCCTGTCGCTCAGGGTTAGGCAGCGGGAGGCCTCGCGGCAACGCGCTCAACCACAGGTGGCGAAAGGTCGCCAGCGGGTCGGCGAAAGATCGCTGGGGGGATGGTGGGTGGTGAGGGACTCGAACCCCCGACAACTTCGGTGTAAACGAAGCGCTCTACCAACTGAGCTAACCACCCGGCCGGGCAGGGTGTAGCCGCGCCGGTGCCGCAAGGCAAGGCGCCTGGGCACCCCCCGAATGCAAAGGGCGCCCCGCGATGAGGGCGCCCTGGCAGGATGGTGGGCGATAACGGATTTGAACCGCTGACATCTTCGATGTGAACGAAGCGCTCTACCGCTGAGCTAATCGCCCGAACCTGAATTCGGTGGCGGGTGTTTAGCCATCATCCTCTTCGTCCGCAAGAGGCTCTTTCGCCTCTTTCTTCTTGTGCGGGCCGCGCTTGACCTTCAGCGTCAGGTGCGAGGCGCCGTCCTTTTCGGCGGTGCGGGCGATGCGCATGCGGCCAAGGCCCGGCAGGTTGAAATCCTCGCCCTTGGCCAGCGACTCGCCCAGGGCGGCCAGTGTGGCCTCGACCAGGGCCTTGGCATCCTTCCTCTTGGCGCCCGAGGCTTCGGCGACGCGGGACACCAGGTCGCGGATCTTCAGCGTTGGCGCCTTGACCTTGGCATCGGCCTCGGCCTCGGCGGTGGCATCGGGCGTGGCGGCGGTGTCGGCCGCGGCCTTGGTGGTCGTCTTCTTGGTGGCCATGACGGCGCTGTCCCCCTGGAAACCCATATGGGCCGCAGATTAGCCACGGAGCGTGAACAATTCTACCCGCAGCGGCGGATTTTTCTGCGTTTTTCAACGATCAATGCGGGGATGGCCGCATAGGAAAAGGGGCGCCCGGTGGGGCGCCCCCTGTCGTTCAACCGTCGGATGCGGCCCGGCGGATCAGTGCGCGATCTGGCTGGGCTGATCGCCTTCGGCCTTGCGGGCGGCCGCGGCAGCCTCTTCTGCGGCCTCGTCCCAATCGACCGGCTCGGGCTGACGGGTCAGCGCCTGGGCCAGCACCTCGCGCACGTGAGTGACGGGGATGATCCTCAGCCCCTCCTTCACGTTCGCGGGGATCTCGGCCAGGTCCTTGGCGTTTTCTTCCGGGATGAAGACGGTCTTGATGCCGCCGCGGAGCGCCGCCAGCAGTTTCTCCTTCAACCCCCCGATCGCCATGGCATTGCCGCGCAAGCTGACCTCACCGGTCATCGCGATGTCCTTGCGGACCGGGATGCCGGTGATGACCGAGACGATCGAGGTCACCATCGCCAGACCGGCCGAGGGCCCGTCCTTGGGCGTCGCGCCGTCAGGGACGTGGACGTGGATGTCCATCGTCTCGAACTTCGGCGGCTTGACCCCGAACTGCGGCGCCACCGAGCGGACATAGCTGGAGGCGGCTTCGATGGATTCCTTCATCACCTCGCCCAGCTTGCCGGTGGTCTTCATCCGGCCCTTGCCGGGCAGTTTCAGCGCCTCGATCTGCAGAAGATCGCCGCCGACGCTGGTCCAGGCCAGGCCGGTGACGACGCCGACCTGGTCTTCCTTCTCGGCCAGGCCGTAGCGGTGGCGCTGGACGCCCAGATATTCCTCGGCCTTGGCTTCGTCGACGGAGACGGTCTTCGACTTCTTCTTCAGGATGTCGGTCACCGCCTTGCGGGCCAGCTTGGCGATCTCGCGTTCCAGGTTCCGCACCCCCGCCTCGCGGGTGTAGTAGCGGATGACATGGGTCAGGGCGGCGTCGCTGACGGCGAATTCGCCCTTCTTCAGCCCGTTCGCCTCGATCTGCTTCGGCAACAGGTGCTGCCGCGCGATCTCGCGCTTTTCATCCTCGGTGTAGCCGGCCAGCGGAATGATCTCCATCCGGTCCAGCAAGGGCCCCGGCATGTTGTACGAGTTCGCCGTGGTGATGAACATCACGTTCGACAGGTCGTATTCCACCTCAAGATAGTGGTCGACAAAGGTGTTGTTCTGTTCGGGGTCCAGCACCTCAAGCAGCGCGGACGCCGGGTCGCCCCGGAAATCCTGCCCCATCTTGTCGATTTCATCCAGCAGGATCAGCGGGTTGGTGGTTTTGGCCTTCTTCAGCGACTGGATGATCTTGCCCGGCATCGAGCCGATGTAGGTACGCCGGTGGCCGCGGATTTCGGATTCGTCGCGCACCCCGCCCAAGCTGATGCGGATGAATTCGCGACCCGTGGCCTTGGCCACGCTGCGACCCAGCGACGTTTTACCAACGCCCGGAGGACCGACGAGGCAGAGGATCGGCCCCTTCAGCTTGGTCGACCGCGCCTGCACGGCCAGGTATTCGACGATGCGTTCCTTGACCTTTTCCAGGCCGTAGTGATCGGCATCCAGCACCTTCTGCGCGGCGCCCAGGTCCTTCTTGACGCGGCTCTTGGTGCCCCAGGGCACGCCCAGCAGCCAGTCGAGGTAGTTGCGGACCACCGTCGCCTCGGCGCTCATCGGCGACATCGACTTCAGCTTCTTCAGCTCGGCCTCGGCCTTTTCGCGGGCCTCCTTCGACAGCTGGGTCTTGCGGATGCGCTCTTCCAGTTCGGCCAGTTCGCCCTGGCCGTCCTCGCCATCGCCCAGTTCCTTCTGGATGGCCTTCATCTGCTCGTTCAGGTAGTACTCGCGCTGCGTCTTCTCCATCTGGGTCTTGACGCGGGACTTGATCTTCTTCTCGACCTGCAGGACCGACAATTCGCCCTGCATGTGGCCGTAGACCTTTTCCAGCCGCTCGGCGACGACCAGGGTCTCCAGGATTTCCTGCTTTTGCCCGACATCGACGCCCAGGTGGCCGGCGACCAGGTCGGCCAGGCGCGCGGGTTCGCGGGTCTCCGCGACCGAGGCCATGGCCTCTTCGGGGATGTTCTTCTTGATCTTGGCGTAGCGCTCGAACTCCTCGCCCACGGCGCGGACCAGCGCCTCGGCGGCGGCATTGTCGCCCAGGGATTCGTCCAGCCGCTGCGCCCGGGCCTCGAAGAAGGCGGGGTTGTCCAGGAATTCGGTGATCTTCACGCGGGCCTTGCCCTCGACCAGCACCTTGACGGTGCCGTCGGGCAGTTTCAGCAGTTGCAGCACGTTGGCCAGCACGCCGACGCGGTAGATGCCATCGGTGCGCGGATCATCGACGGTGGGGTCGATCTGGCTGGAGAGCAGGATCTGCTTGTCATCCTGCATCACCTCTTCCAGCGCGCGCACCGATTTTTCGCGGCCGACGAACAGCGGCACGATCATGTGCGGAAAGACCACGATGTCGCGCAGCGGCAGCACCGGGTAGCTGGGGGACAGGGTGTCGGTCATACGTAGGTCCTTGTCATGCGGCAGTTGGCGGGGCCCCGACCATCGGCAACCCAGACCCGCTCCGCTTCGGAATCGTTAACTTGTGGTCCCCGGGACGGGGATTCAAGCGGGGTGTTGGTCGGACAGTGTGAACCCATGCCGCGCGGGCCGCAAGTCGGGAACCCGGCAATTTGAAGCGATCCGTGCAGGTAGGATGGGCAATATTTCCCGTGCTACGGGGCAGGTCATCGGGGCGGGATGTCGCCCTCGCGGCGGCGCGCGTGGAAGCGGGCCGTGAAATCGGCCAGCCCTCCGGCGGCGATGGCGTCGCGCAGGCCCTGCATCAGCTGCTGATAGTAGTGCAGGTTGTGCCAGGTCAGCAGCATCGAGGCGATGATCTCCTGCGCCTTGAAGACGTGGTGCAGGTAGGCGCGGGAATAGCTGCGGCAGGCCGGGCAGGTGCAGCTTTCGTCCAGCGGGCGCGGGTCGTCCTGGTGGCGGGCGTTCTTGATGTTGACCTGGCCGCGCGGCGTCCAGGCCTGCCCCGTCCGGCCCGAGCGCGAGGGCAGCACGCAATCCATCATGTCGATGCCGCGTTCGACGGCGCCCACGATGTCGTCGGGCTTGCCCACGCCCATCAGGTAACGGGGCTTGTCTTCCGGCAGGAAGCCGGGGGCATAGTCGAGGACCGAGAACATCGCCTCCTGCCCCTCGCCCACCGCCAGCCCTCCGACGGCATAGCCATCGAAGCCGATCGTCTTCAGCGCCTCGGCGGATTCCTCGCGCAACTCGCGGTTCACCCCGCCCTGCATGATGCCAAAGAGCGCGTGGCCCGGCCGGTCACCAAAGGCATCGCGCGAGCGCTCTGCCCACCGCATCGACAGCCGCATCGACCGCGCCACCGTCGCATCGTCGGCGGGCAGCGCGGGGCATTCGTCAAAGCACATCACGATGTCGGACCCCAGCTTGCGCTGGATCTCCATGCTGGTTTCGGGCGACAGCATGTGCTTCGACCCGTCCACATGGCTGCGGAAGGTCACGCCCGCTTCGGTCAGCTTGCGCAGGTCGGCCAGGCTCATCACCTGAAAGCCGCCCGAGTCGGTCAGGATCGGCCGGTCCCAGTTCATGAAGCGGTGCAGCCCGCCCAGCCGTTCGACCCGGTCGGCGCCCGGGCGCAGCATCAGGTGGTAGGTGTTGCCCAGCAGGATGTCGGCCCCGGTGGCGCGCACGCTTTCGGGCAGCATCGCCTTGACGGTGCCGGCGGTGCCGACCGGCATGAAGGCGGGGGTGCGGATGTCGCCACGCGGGGTGCTGATCACCCCGGTCCTTGCCTTGCCATCCCGTGCCGCTATCTGGAAGCCGAAGCCTGCCGCCATTCCGCCGATCCTGCCCGTTTCGCGCCTGCCCGCCCGGTGATTGCGCGAAAACCTGGCGAAAGCCAAGACTTTCCGGCCCGGCCGCGTCGAATACATGCAAAACACCTTGACCTTTGCGGCGGCCACGTTAAGTGCGTGAATGAACGTTCACTCCGACGAACCAAAGATGAACACCATCGCCCATCTGCCGCCTCATCACGGGGATCCCGAACGCAGCGCCGAGATTCTGGGCCGCGTGCGCACCGCCTTTGCCGAAAAGGGCTTTGACGGGGCCTCGATGCAGGATCTTGCCCGCGCCGCCGGGATGAGCGTCGGCAACTTCTACCGCTATTTCCCGTCCAAGGATGCACTGGTCGAGGCCATGGTCAGCTATGACATGGCGCAGATGGAGGCGGATTTCGCCACCATCCGCACTTCGGCCGATCCGGTGGCCGCGCTGCGGGCGAAGATCCGCGAGCGCATCCTCGGCGAAGGCTGCGGCGATCAGGGCCGGATGTGGGCCGAAATCACCGCCGCCTCGCACCGCAAGCCCGAGATCGCCCGCATCTGCTGCGGGATCGAGGATCTGGTCGCCGGAAACCTGGTGTCGATCCTGGCCAGCGGGTCGAACCTGCCGGCCGAGGCCGCGGCCGCGCGCTTTGGCGCCGAGGCCCGCTTTGTCGTCCTGCTGGTCAAGGCCGCCGCCATGCGCCGGCACGACCAGTCCGACCCGGACCTCGAGGCGCTGATCCTGCAGACCATCGAAACCACCCTGAACGCCATTGTTGCCGCCGCGAGAACCTGATCATGCGTCCGATGCCTGCCCTGCTGCTTGCCGTTTCGACAGCCCTCGCCCTGGCTGCGCTGCCCGCACGGGCAGAGACCGAGCCCGCCGCCCCCGCCACCGAGGTGCTGCCCGCGATCAGCGTGGCCACAGTCACCGCGCGGCCGATGGTCGACCGTGTCATCGCCTCGGGCCTGGTCGGCCCGGTCGAGGAGGTGCTGGTGCAGCCCTTGATCGAGGGCCAGCCAATCGAGGCGCTCTTGGCCGACGTGGGCGACCGGGTCGAGGCGGGCGCCGTGCTGGCGCGGCTGTCGAAGACGACGCTGGAATTGCAGCGGTCGCAGGCGGTGGCCTCGCTGGCCGCGGCCGAGGCGACCATCGCCCAGGCCGAAGCGCAGATGGTCGAGGCCGAGTCCTCCTCGGCCGAGGCCGCGCGGGTGGCCGAGCGCACCGCCAAACTGCGCGCGCAAGGGTCCGCCAGCCAGGCGGCCGAGGATTCGGCCAATGCCGCGGCCGTGTCGGCCACCGCCCGCGTCACCGTCGCGCGCGAAACGCTTGAGGCGGCACGCGCCCAGCTGGCGCTGGCGCAGGCCCGGCTGGCCGATGTCGAGCTGCAACTGACCCGGACGGACGTCAAGGCCCCGGTCGCCGGCCTGATCACGGCCCGCAACGCCACCCTGGGCGCCATCGCCACCGCCGCCGGCCAGCCGATGTTCTTGATGGAAAAGGATGGCGCGCTGGAACTGCGCGCCGATGTCGCCGAAAGCGACCTGGTCCGGCTTCAGCCCGGGCAGACGGCAAACCTGCGCGCCGCCGGCCTGAAGGGCAGCTTCGGCGGCGTGATCCGCCTGGTCGAACCCAGTATCGACGCGACCACCCGGCTGGGCCGGGCGCGGATCACCGTCGATGACCCCTTGTCGCTGCGCGCCGGCATGTTCGTCGAGGCCGAGATCATCGTATCCAAGCGCGTCAGCCTGGCCGTTCCGGTCACCGCCGTCGGGTCGGACAACGGCGGCGCCACCGTGATGCGGGTGCGCGACGGCGTGGTGGAACGGGTGGCGATCGAGACCGGCGTCCGCGACGGCGGCTTCATCGAGGTGGTGTCCGGGCTGACCGGCGGCGACCTGGTGGTGGCCAAGGCCGGCTCTTTCGTCAGCGACGGCGACCGGATCAATCCGGTCCCGGTGGCGACCAACTGAGGGGGCGGGCATGAACTTCTCCGCCTGGGCCATCCGCAACCCCGTCGCGCCGCTCTTGGCGTTCTTCATGGCGCTGGTGATCGGCTGGCAATCCTTCACCACGCTGCCGATCACCCGGTTTCCCAACATCGACGTGCCGCTGGTGGCGATCACCGTGGCCCAGCCCGGCGCCGCCCCGGCCGAACTGGAAACCCAGGTCACCAAGGAAATCGAGCAGGCGGTGGCCGGCATCAACGGGGTCAAGAACGTCACCTCGACGGTCAACGACGGGTTGTCGACCACGGCGGTCGAATTCCGCATGGAGATTCCGACCGACAAGGCGGTGCAGGACGTCAAGGACGCCATCGACGGCATCCGCGGCGACCTGCCCGGCGACATCGAGGCCCCCATCGTCGCCCGCATCGACGTCGAGGGCCAGGCGATCCTGACCTATGCCGTCTCGTCCCCCGGCAAGACGCTGGAGGAACTGTCGTGGTTCGTCGACGATACCGTGACCCGCGCCTTGCAGGGCCGGCCCGGCATCGGCCGCGTCGACCGCTACGGCGGGGTAAACCGCGAAATCCGGGTGGACCTGGACCCGGTCAAGCTGGGCAGCTACGGCATCACCGCGCTGGCGGTCAGCCAGCAACTGGCGCTGACCAACGCCGATGTCGGCTCGGGCAAGGCCGAACTGGGCACCGGAGAGCAGTCGATCCGCACGCTTGGCAACCAGGACACCGCGGCCGAACTGGCCAATGCCACCATCGCCCTGCCCTCGGGCCGCCATGTGCGGCTGTCCGACCTGGGCGCGGTGATCGACAGCTTCGAAGAGCCGAAGTCCTTTGGCCGCCGCAACGGCGACGCGGTGGTGCTGCTGGCGGTCTACCGGTCCAAGGGCGCCTCCGAGGTCAGCGTGGCCGAGACCACCGAAGGCGTCCTGGCCGAGATCGGCCAGCGCTACCCCGAGGTGTCGATCGACCTGGTCGACGATGCCGTCTACTACACCCGCGGCAACTATGAGGCCGCACTGCACACCCTGATCGAAGGCTCGATCCTGGCGATCCTGGTGGTGATGCTGTTCCTGCGCAACTGGCGGGCGACGCTGATTTCCGCCGTGGCGCTGCCCCTGTCGGCGATCCCCACCTTCTTCGTGATGGACATGCTGGGGTTCTCGCTGAACCTGGTGTCCTTCCTGGCGCTGACGCTGGCGACCGGCATCCTGGTCGACGATGCCATCGTGGAAATCGAGAACATCGCGCGCCACATCAAGATGGGCAAGTCGCCCTACCGCGCCGCCATCGACGCCGCCGACGAGATCGGCCTGGCGGTGATCGCCACCACCATGACCATCGTCGCGGTCTTCGTGCCGGTCAGCTTCATGCCCGGCATCCCCGGGCAGTATTTCCGCCAGTTCGGCATCACGGTGGCGGTGGCGGTGTTCTTCTCGCTGCTGGTCGCGCGGCTGATCACGCCGATGATGGCGGCCTATTTCATGACCGGCAGGGAACCGAAAGTTCCGCACTGGCTCAAGGCCGTGATCGGGGCGGGCATGGCGGGCGTGGCCTACCTGACGCTGCCCATGCTTGAGCCGGACC
>JAGPEG010000137.1 GCA_018057165.1 Tabrizicola sp. | reverse complement strand
GTACTGCGCATCGGCCAGCCGAACGCCTCGCAGAACGACAACCTGGATCCGGGCACCTGGAGCACCAGCTGGACCGGCACTAGCTTCAACGGCGGCATCTACAACAATTTGGTCGAGATCCTGCCCGACGGCTCGGTCGGCGCGGATCTGGCCGAAAGCTGGGAGCCGGAGACGGGTGCCGCCGTCTGGCGTTTCAAGATCCGCCAGGGCATCAAGTTCCATGACGGCCGCGATCTGACGCTGGAAGACATCCGCCAGTCCTTCCTGCATCACATGAAGGAGGGCTCGACCTCGGCGGCGCTGGCGATCGTCAAGCAGATCTCGCAGATCGACATCGAGGGGACGGATACGGTCATCTTCACCTTGACCGACGGCAATGCCGACTTCCCCTTCCTGCTGTCGGACTATCACCTGTCGATCCTTCCGGCGCTCGAGGGCGGCGGGATCGACATGTCAGGCGTGGGGACCGGCGCCTTCCTGCTGGACAGCTTCGAGCCAGGCATCGCCACCACCTTGGCGCGCAATCCGAACTACCACAAGGCGGACCTTCCGCATGTCGATTCCTGCGAATTCATCGGGATCCCCGATGCCACGGCGCGGCTGAACGCGCTTTTGACCGGTGAGGTCGATGTCATCACCGATGTGGACATCCGCAACGTCGCGATGATCGAGAGCAGCGCCGATTTCACGGTGCTGCGCGTGCCCAGCCTGCGGCATTTCTCGTTCGACATGGACACGACGGTCGCGCCTTTCGACAACCCGGATGTCCGCCTCGCGCTGAAATACGCCATCGACCGTGACGACATCATCGAGAAGGTGTTCCTGGGCGAGGGGAAGAAGGGCAACGACAACCCGGTCTCGACCATCCAGACCTTCTATCACGAGATGCCGCAGCGCGAATACAGCATAGAGAAGGCCAAGGAGCATCTGGCAAAGGCAGGTCTGGAAACCGTCACCGTCGATCTGTCGGTGGCCGAGAACGCCTTCCCCGGTGCCATCGAGGCGGCGGTACTGTTCAAGGAACACGCCGCGCCCGCCGGGATCACCATCAACGTGATCCAGGAAGCCACCGATGGCTATTGGGAAAATGTCTGGCTGAAGAAGCCCTTCGCCGGGGTCGACTGGTTCGGCCGGGCGACGGTCGACTGGCTGTTCTCGACCATCTACACCTCGGATGCGCCTTGGAACACCGGCTGGTCCAACGCCCGTTTTGACGAGCTGCACGCCCAGGCCCGGGCCGAGACCGATGTGGCGAAGCGCACCGCAGCCTATGCCGAGATGCAGGAGATCATCCACAACGAAGGCAACATGATCACCGTGGCCTTTGTGGATTGGCGCTTTGCGGTGTCGAATGCGGTCGGCCATGCCGATATCGGCGGGCTGATGCCCAATGACAATATGCGCATGTGCGAACGCTGGTGGAAGACCGCCTGATCCTGACCCGCGCCTCTGCGGATTTGTTCCGCAGACGCGGACGATCCAACGCCCTGCGGGCGCCGCCCTTTCCGGCGCCCAATCTTGGCGTCACTATCCCCTTCACGAACAGCCTGCCCGGAGCCCGAGATTGATGACACGCAAATCCCATCCGATCCTGTCGATGACAGTCAGTCGGATCGGTCTTGGGCTGCTAAGCCTGCTGATTGTGACGCTGGTGATCTTCTCATCGGTGGAGCTGCTGCCCGGCAGCTATGCCACGGCCATCCTAGGTCAGAACGCCACGCCCGAGGCGGTGGCGGCGATGGAGGAACAACTGGGCCTGAACCGCCCCTTACCAATCCGCTACGTGGAATGGCTGGGCAATGCGGCGATGGGCGATCTGGGCACCTCTTTCTCCGGCAGGCCGGTGATGGCAGTAATCGGGCCGCGGCTGCAGAACACGCTGATCCTGGCCTCGATCACGGCCGCCATCGCCGTGCCGCTGGCGATCGGGGTGGGCATCTTCTGCGCGCGCTATCGGGGCCGGCTTGCGGACCGCTTCCTGTCGACCAGCACGCTGGCGGCCATCTCGGTGCCCGAGTTCCTGGTCGCCTATGTGGTGATGGTGGTCCTTGCTGTGCAGCTGAAATGGCTCCCTTCCATGGCGGGCATCCGCGCGAGTATGGATTTCGGGGAACAGCTTTACCGGATGATCCTGCCGATCCTGACCCTGCTTCTGGTGATCCTAGCCCATATGGCCCGCAACACCCGCGCGGCGATCCTGTCCGTCATGTCCAGCCCCTATGTCGAAATGGCCCGCCTGAAGGGCCAGCCCGAGGGCCGCGTGGTGATGCGGGAAGCCTTGCCGAACGCCATCGGCCCCATCGCCAGCGTCGTCGCGCTGAACCTGGCCTATCTCATCTCGGGCGTGGTCGTGGTCGAGGTGGTCTTCGTCTACCCGGGCGTCGGCCAGGCGATGATCGACGCCGTGCGCAACCGCGACATCGCCGTCATCCAGGCCTGCGCCCTGATCTTCTCGGCCGCCTATATCGGCTTCAACCTGATCGCCGACATCATCTCGATCGTCAGCAATCCACGCCTTCTGCATCCGCGCTGAGGGGAACACATGCAATCCAACCTCTCCTTCACTGCCCAGCCCAGCCGCCTGAGCCTGCTGCTGAGGGCCTCGCGCCAAGCCCCGCTCACCGCGAAATTCGGCATGGTGGTCGTGGTGATCTATGTATTCGTCGCGGTCTTCGCCCCGCTCATCGCCCCCTATGGCGAGGTCGAGGTCGTCTCGCGCACCCCCTATTCGCCCTGGAGTGCGGAGTTCCTGCTGGGCACCGATCAGCTGGGCCGCGATTTCCTGTCCCGGCTGATCTATGGTGCGCGCAACTCCATCTCCATCGCGCTGGTGACCACGCTGATCTCCTTCACCATCGGCTGCCTCGCCGGGATGATCGCGGCGCTGGTGGGCGGGCTCTTGGACCAGGTGATCTCGCGCTTCGTGGATGCGGTCATGTCGATCCCCGACCTGATTTTCATTCTGATGATCTTGTCGATCTTCGGCGGCTCTATCCTAAACCTGATCCTGATCATCGCGATCCTGACCTCGACCCGCTTCTTCCGGATCGCCCGCGCCGCCGCACTAAACGTGGCCAGCCTGGACTATGTCGAGGCCGCGCGGGTGCGGGGCGAGAGCCTCGTCTGGATCGCGGTGAACGAGGTCTTTCCCAATATCCTGCCGCTGCTTCTGTCGGAACTGGGTATGCGCTTCTGCTTCATCTTCCTGAACATCGCTGCCCTGTCCTTCTTGGGCGTAGGCATCCAGCCGCCCATGGCGGAATGGGGCTCCATGGTCCGCGAGAATGCCGCCCTGATCAACATGGGCAACATCACCCCGCTGATCCCCGCCGCCGCCATTGCCTTCCTGGCCATCGCCGTGAACTTCGTCGTTGATTGGCAACTGAACAAGGCCAGCGGCCTGAATGAGGAGGGCTGAGATGTCCACACCCGCCCCCCGTCCTGCACTCGAGATCCGCGATCTGAAGATCGAGGCGAAGTCAAACGACCGCTGGAACACCATCGTGAACGGCATCTCCGTCACCGTCCGATCGGGCGAGGTGGTAGGTTTGGTCGGTGAATCCGGCGCGGGCAAATCCACCATCGGCCTTGCCGCACTGGGCTACTTCCGCCCCGGCGCGCGGGTGGCCGAAGGACAGGTGCTACTGAACGGTCGCAACCTTCTGGACGATCCCGAGGAAGCCCGCCGCAAGATTCGGGGCACGAAGGTCGCCTATGTCGCGCAAAGCGCGCAGGCGGCGTTCAACCCGGTGCACCGCCTGATGGACCAGATCGTGATGGTCGCGGTGGATCGGGGCGGGATGACGCGGGCGCAGGCCGAAAAGCGCGCGGTGGACCTGTTCACCGCCCTGCAACTGCCCGAGCCTGCCACCTTCGGCAGCCGCTATCCCCACCAGGTCTCGGGCGGACAATTGCAGCGCGCCATGATCGCCATGGCGATGATCTGCAATCCGGCCCTGATCGTCTTCGACGAGCCGACCACCGCCTTGGACGTGACCACGCAGGTCGAGGTCCTGATCTCAATCCGCAAGGTGATCGAGGAGTTCAAAGTCGCCGCGATCTACATCACCCATGACCTGGCCGTCGTCGCCCAGATCGCCCATCGCGTGGTGGTGCTGCGCTATGGCGAGGTGGTCGAGGAGGCGGCGATCGCCGACATCATGGACAAGCCGCAGCATGCCTATACCAAGACGCTGTGGGCCATTCATGAACTGTCGGTCAGCAATGGTCATTATCATGGGCGGAAGGGCGCTTCCCTGCTGGCGCTGAACGGCGTGGCGGCGAAGTATCACGATTTCCAGGTGCTGACCGACATCTCCCTGACCGTGGGCCGGGGGGAAACCGTGGCCTTGGTGGGTGAGTCCGGATCGGGCAAATCCACCCTCGGGCGGCTGGTCGTGGGCCTGAAGGAGCCTGCGGCGGGAACGGTCAGCTATGACGGCAAGGCTTTGCCCGCGAAGCTGGGCCAACGCTCGCTGGAGACCTTGAAGCGCATCCAGATCATCTACCAATCCGCCGACACCGCCCTGAACCCGCGCCAGACCGTCCGCAAGATCGTGGGCCGCCCGCTGGCCCTGTATCACGGGCTGAGGGGGGCCAAGCGCGAGGCGCGGCTGATCGAACTTCTGAAGATGGTCGAGCTGGACGCAGGCTACGCCGACCGCACCCCCGGCCAACTCTCCGGCGGGCAGAAGCAGCGCGTCGCCATCGCGCGCGCTCTCGCCGCGAACCCCGAGCTGATCGTCTGCGACGAGATCACCTCGGCGCTGGACAAGGTGGTGCAGGCCGAAGTCCTGCGGATGCTGATGAAGCTGAAGGCCGAACTGGGCGTGTCCTATCTCTTCATCACCCATGACATCGAGGTCGTTCGTGCCATCGCCGATCGGGTGGTGGTGATGCAGCACGGGCGGATCGTGGAACAGGGCACGCGGGACGAGGTCTTCTCCCCGCCGCACCAGCCTTATACCGAGACGCTCCTCGCCTCGGTCCCCGCCATGGCGACCGGCTGGCTGGACGATCTCATCGCCACACGCGCGGCGTAAGGGGGCGGGCCTGTAAGGGATGGCCCCCTCCCTTATAGGATGCGGGAACGCCTCGCGGATCGGTAGGAGCCTCCGGCGGGTATTTTTGAAGACAGGAGATGGGGCAAAGAGCTCTTCTTACCATTCACCTGTCCCCAAAAATCCCGCGGGAAAGGTACGATGCACCTCCGGGGGCGGAGCCCCCGAGTCCGAGGAGGAGGGCGCAAGCCCAACGACGAGACAAAAATTCTGCGCCTTCAGGCACTCACTTTCCTTGCACCGGCGCTCCGCAGGTCACCCGATCTCGATCACCGTGCGGCCCCGGATCCTGCCGGCCACGATCTCCTCGGCCAGCTTCGGCAGATCCGCCATCGGCGCCACCGTGGTCAGCGCCGCCAACTTCTTGCGGTCGAGATCGCGGTTCAGCAATGCCCACGCCTCGGCCCGGCGCGCCTGCGGGCACATGACAGAATCGACGCCCAGCAGCGCCACGCTACGCAGGATATGCGGCATGACCGAGCCCGGCAAATCCGCCCCACCCGCCAGCCCGCAGGCCGCGATAGCACCGCCATAAACCGTCTGCGCCAGCGCATTCACCAGCGTATGGCTGCCGACCGAGTCGACGCCACCCGACCAGCGCTCCGCCTGCAGCATCTTGCCCTGCGTGGACAACGTGCCCCTGTCGATGATCCCGCTCGCGCCCAGCCCCATGAGGAACTCTTCCTCCGACACCCGTCCGGTCGAGGCGATTACCTTTACCCCCCGCGCGGCCAGCAGTGAAATCGCCACCGTGCCGACCCCTCCCGCCGCCCCGGTCACGAGAAACTCTCCGTCGCCCTTCAGCACCCCGTGCCGCTCCAGCGCCAGCACGCAGAGCGCCGCCGTATACCCGGCGGTGCCGATGGCCATCGCCTCCTCGGCGCTGAAATCTGTGGGCATGGTGGTCAGGTGCTGCGGCTTCAGCCGCTGGAAGTGGGAATAGGCGCCCCATTCCGTCTCGGATAGGCCCCAGCCGTTGACCAGAACCCGATCGCCCGCCCTCCAATCCAGGGAGCGCGATTCCACCACCACCCCGGCCAGATCGATCCCCGCCACCATGGGCAACCGCCGCGCGATGCGGCCCTTTCCGGTGATCGCCAGCCCGTCCTTGTAGTTCAGACTGGAATGGCTGATCTTGACCAGCACTTCGTTGTCGGGCAGGTCCGCAAGCGTCAGATCGGCCAGTCCAGCCTTGGGTTTTCCGTCCACATCTTGGATCAGCATGGCTTCGAAGGCATCGGTCATTTCGGGTCTCCGCTTTCTGTGTACGGTCGGATGGCGCCTACAGTGCTGGCGCGGATGGCGGGTCAGATCAAGCCCGCTGCAGCCATCCCCCTCGCGCGGCGGCGGTGGAGCGCCGCGCATGGATCTCTGGCAAAGGTCGTCCTGCCCCAGAAATTCGCCCTAGGTCCTTGCCCGGCAAAGGGAAACCGGGATGCCGCGCGGATGTCCCCCCGTCGCGGTGTAGCATGCCATAATATGAAGTTATATCGACCCAAGAATTTTCACCTTTCGCGATGCCCGCGGACAGCTAGTCTTCGGTCACCCCATCCCACCCCAAGACAGGTCTGATCATGCCCATGCGCGCCGACGAATATGACTACATCATCGTGGGCGCGGGCTCCGCGGGCAGCGTTCTGGCCGCCCGACTGACCGAGGATCCCGGCTGCAAAGTCCTTCTGCTGGAGGCCGGCCATCACGACCGCTCGCTGATGATGATGATCCCGGCGGCGGTCTACAAAGTCTTCCACAACCCCCGCTTCAACTGGAACTATGACTCCGAGCCGCAACCCGAGCTGATGAATCGCCGCATCCCCGTGCCGCGCGGGCGGACGCTGGGGGGATCCTCCTCGATCAACTCGATGGTCTGGCTACGCGCGCATCCGGCGGATTACGATGCCTGGGCGGCGCAGGGGCTGAGCGACTGGAGCTTCGCGCATTGCTTGCCCTATTTCAAACGCTCCGAAACCTCGGACCGGGGCGCATCCGACTATCACGGTGGCGACGGCCCGATCCATGTCAGCCGGGCCAGCCTGAAATCGCCGATCTTCGACGCCTTCGAGGCAAGCTCGGTCGCGACGGGCCACCGGCTGGTCGACGACCTGAACGGACCGGATGCGGTGGGGATCGGTCGGTTGGACAGCAACAAGCGCAACGGGCGCCGTTGCAGCGCCTCGGTCGGCTATCTGCGCCCGGCGTTGGGGCGCACGAACCTGACACTGCGGACAGGAGCGCTGACGCAGCGGGTGATCCTGCAGGGGGCCAAGGCGGTGGGCGTTGAATACCGCGCCGGCGGCCAGAGCCACACCGCCATGGCGAGCCGCGAGATCATCCTTTCCGGCGGCGCGATCAACACGCCGCAATTGCTGATGTTGTCCGGCATCGGCCCGGCGGATGAATTGCGCCAGCAGGGCATCCGCGTCGCATTAGATCAGCCCAATGTCGGAGGCAATCTGCAGGACCATCTGGACATGGGGATGAGCTATAGCTGCAGCGAGCCGATTTCCCACGCTTGGATGGGATCGACCCTTGGCAAGGCGCGGGTGGGGACGGAATGGCTGCTGAACCGCTCCGGCCCCGGCGCTTCGAACATCTGGGAGATCGGGGGCTTCGCCAAGGCAATGCAGGATTCCGGTCTGCCGACGGTGCATTACCATGTGGCGCCTATGAAGATCGACGCCCGCCCGGATGGCGGCTTCAGCCTCTCGCACGGCTTTACCCTGCACCTGTCGCGGGAGTGGACAAAACATGGGGGTCATCTTCGTCGTTGCGGCCCGTGCTAAGGTGAGTTCTTTGCGTGTGGGGCTGCCATGGACGTACGGATTACAATCGAAACTACCTTCGACAACGGGGAGAAGCGCACTCATCAGCTTGACGGCATTTCACGACCCTACCGGGTGACCTGTCCAGACGGGATCGGGTTGCGCCTCGAGGATGGGAAGAGGGTTGTCGAACAGATTCAGCGGGCAATTCTTTGCGATCAGGTTGAGGAAATCATCCGAGAAAGCCGCGTATGCCCGGATTGCGCCTCGGTTCGTGCCATTCATGACTATCGCACGCGCGATCTCGACACGCTCTTTGGGCGGGTTCGGGTCAAAGCCGCGCGCTTGCGCCGCTGTTCGTGTGATGCCAGGTCAGCGGCGATGCCCGGCGGACCTATTTCTCCGCTGGCCTATTTCTTTCCTGACCGGGCTACCCCGGAGCTGCAGCGGCTCCATGCGGAACTCGGGTCCCGGCATTCCTTTCGCGAAGCCGCGCGG
>JAGPEG010000010.1 GCA_018057165.1 Tabrizicola sp. | reverse complement strand
GCAGTACCCCTCCTTGGACAGGCGCGCCTTGCGCGCGGGCCATGCCCGGCACGCCCATCGCGGCGGCAAGGACAGTCTCCACCTCGCGCGCGGCGATGTTCTCGGCGGAGCGGCGAATCATGTCCTTCTTGCGGCCGACGATGTAGTAGAATCCGTCCCCGTCCTGCCGGAACAGATCCCCGGTCGAGAACCAGCCATCCTTCAGGACCTCGGCCGTGGCCTTGGGGTTGTTGTAATAGCCCAGCATGATCCCGGGTCCGCGCAGTTGCAGCTCTCCGACTTCGCCCGGCGGGACCGGCTGGCCGTCCTCTCCCACGATCCGGCATTCGCGGAACGGGCATGGGACGCCGCAGGAGCCGGAGCCGACCTTGTCCGCGCGCTCGATGGGGACGAACATGGAGGGGCCTAGCTCGGTCATCCCGAAGGCCTCACGTGCGTTCAGATCGAAGCGCTGTTCAAGGCCCTCATGCAGACCCTTGGGGCAGCCGTAGATGTTCGCGCGGATGATGCGGTTGTCGGCATCATGCGCCTGCGGCTCCATCCCGTGCAGCACCCAGGGGAGCAGGCAGAACTCGATGTCGAACTCTTTCAGCCAACCCGAGAAGCGGCTGGTGGATTGCTTGGCCGCAACGAACAGCGTGCCGCGTTGGAACAGCGTCATCAGCAGCAGCCATTGCGGGTCCATGTAGAAGAACGGGGTCGAGGCGAGGAGGCGGCGGTAGCGCCGACCATCGCGAAAAGCGTTCACCTTGCCGGCGGAGATCCAGTAGCGCTGCGACAACATGCAGCCCTTGGGGAAGCCCGTGGTGCCCGAGGTGAACTGGATGTTCAGCAGGTCGTCATGTCCCACGGGGTCCGGCGCGGTGAAGCTGTCCGCAGGGCTGGAGGTCAAGACTTGCCAGTCATGCGCACCCTTCGGCACCTCGCCACCGACCACGAGCATCTTCTCGGGCGGGAAGTTCACCAGCCCCTCGGTATGGGCCTGGTCCAGCGTGGCGCGGGTGTCGGCATGGGTGACGATCCATTCCGCCTCGGCCACCTTGGTCACATGCTCGATCTCGCGCGGGCGGTAGCCGGGGTTGATCGGCAGCATGACGGCGCCGATGCGGCCCAAAGCCAGCCAGGTCAGCGGGAAGGCCGCGATGTTCGGCAGCATCACGCCGACATGGGTGCCCTTGCGGATGCCCAAAGCGACGAAGGCCGCCGCCAGCCCGTTCACCTGCCGCCGCATCTGCGCGTAGGTGATCGTCTCGCCGCTGTCGAAGAAATTCCAGAGAAGCTGATCGCCCGCCGCCTCGGCCGCCTTGTCGATCAGGGCGCCGATGTTTTCCGGCAAAGGATCGGCCTCGATCCGGCGGCGGCGTTCCTCGTAGGGAACAACGGGTTCGGACAGGACCTGGTCCTTCCACATGGGCTTTCTCCGCGGAAAGAGGGGCCGGTGCCGCCCCCAGAGCGGCACCGGAGTTGGCTTTAGTGCTGGAACCACACGGCCTTGAGGTCGGTGTATTTATCCATCGCGTGCAAGGACTTGTCCCGCCCGAAGCCGGATTGCTTGAAGCCGCCGAAGGGCACGGCCATCGAGCCCTTGTCGAAGCAGTTGACCCAGACCACGCCCGCGCGCAGCGCCTTGGCCGCGCGATGGGCGTTCTTCATCGACCCGGTCCAGACGGCGCCAGCAAGGCCGTATATCGTGTCATTCGCCACTTCCATCGCTTCGTCAAAACCCTTGACGGTGATGGCGGACAGAACCGGCCCGAAGATCTCTTCCTGGGCGATCTTCATGTCGTTGCGGACGCCTTCGAAGATCGTCGGCTCGATGAAGAAGCCGCCCGTCTCGGTCTTCACCCGACCGCCACCGATCATCGGCTTGGCCCCCTCGGCCAGACCCGCATCGATGTAACCCAGTACGCGGTCCATCTGCTCTTCGCTGACCATCGAGCCCATCTTGGTCGCCGGATCCAGCGGATCGCCCGGCAGATAGGCCTTCGCCTTCTCAGCGATCTTCGACAGCAGCTCGTCGCGGATCTTCTCATCCACGATCAACCGGCTGCCCGCGTTGCAGACCTGCCCGGTGTTGGCGAAGATCCCCGCCGCAATGCCGGTTGCGGCGGCGTCCAGATCGTCGCAATCGGCCAGCACGACCTGGGGCGACTTGCCGCCCAGCTCCAGCCCGATGCGCTTGATGTTCGACTGGCCGGAGTATTGCATGAAATACTTGCCGACCTCGGTCGAGCCGGTGAAGCCCACGCAATCCACATCCATGTGCAGACCCAGGGCCTTGCCCGCGATATGGCCCAGACCGGGGACGACGTTCAGCACGCCCGGCGGGATACCTGCCTCGATCGCCAGCTCGCCGAATTTCAGCGCGGTGAACGGCGACTGTTCGGCGGGCTTCAGGATGACCGAATTGCCGGTCGCCAAAGCGGGGCCGAGTTTCCAGGCGGCCATGGACATCGGGTAGTTCCACGGCACCACCGCCGCCACGATCCCCAGCGGCTCGCGCACCACCAGCGTGGTCATGTCATGCGCGGTGGCCGCGACCTCGCCATAGATCTTGTCGATGGCCTCGGCATACCAGGCGATGCAGGCTGCAGCGCTGACCGCGTCGCCATTGTAGGCATTGGTGATCGGCTTGCCGACGTTCAGGGTTTCCAGTAGCGCCAGCTCTTCGCGGTTCGTCAGGATCAGTTCCGAGAATTTCAGCAGGATGCGGCGGCGGTCCGCCGGGGCCATGCGGGACCAGACACCGGAGTTGAACGCCTTGCGCGCCGATTTCACCGCCACGTCCACATCCGCGTCATTGCACGACGCCACGTCGATCAGGAGGCGCCCGTCGCCCGGGTAGATGCAGGGGAAGGTCTCGCCGGAGAGGCTGTCGACATAGGCCCCGTCGATGAAGGGGCGGTTCGGAAAATGCGCCGATTTGGCTCGGGCCTGCCAGTCGATGGTTTGCAACATGTCTTTTCCTGTTGGTTTTTGTGATCCGGCGCTTACGCGTCCACTTTGGCGCCGAGGCCATGTTTCGCGCTGACCTCGGTGATTGCTTGGCGCATGATGGCGATGATGTCGTCGATCTGTTCCTTGGTGATCACCAAGGGAGGCGAGACGACGCAGAGATCGCCCAAGGGCCGCACGATCAGGCCAAGTTCGAAGCAGCGCTCGTCGATCTCCAGCGTGAAGGCCTTGTCCGCCGCGGTGCCATCGGCATTGGACGGGTCCAGCATGCATTGCACGCACCCCACCAGCCCGACCGAGCGCACATCTGCCACGCCCGGCAGATCGGTCAGCGAACGCAGGCCGGCCACGAAATGCTCGGCCATGGTGCGGGCGTTTTCCAAGACACCCTCGCGCTCCATCAGTTCGATATTCGCCAAGGCGGCGGCGCAGGCGACGGGGTGGTTGGTGTAGGTGTAGCCGTTGGTAAACCAGCTGCCCTTGGCGTTGTCGCCCGAGACTCGCGCTAGGACCTTTTCCGAGATCGCAAGCCCCCCCAGCGGCACATAGCCCGAGGTCACGCCCTTGGCGAAGGTGATGATGTCCGGTGTGACTCCGAAGACTTTCTCCGAGGCGAACCATTCGCCACAGCGCCCGAAGCCCGTCACCACCTCATCCGAAATATATAGGATGTCATGTTTCTCGCAGATGGCCTTGAATCGCGCGTGGTAGCCTGCGGGCGGAATGATCACCCCGCCCGAGGCTAGCACCGGCTCGGCTAGGAAGGCGGCGATAGTGTCGGGGCCCAAGGCCTCAATCCGGTCTTCGAACTCCTGGACCAGATCGTCGAGGAAGGCTTCCTGCGTGCGGTTGCCCGCGTGGCGGGGGTTGGGGCTGGACAGGAAGGAGATCCGGTCCTGTTCAATGTCGAAATTCGGCCAGTTGCCGATGCGGCCGGTGCAGGCGGCGGTCAGAGCGGTGGACCCGTGATAGCCGTCGAAGCGCACGATGACCCGCTTCTTCTGCGGCCGCCCCAGCACGTTATTGTAAAACTCGGAGAACCGCAGGGCCGAGTCCACGGCGGTACTTCCCCCAGTGGTGAAGAACACCCGATTCAGGTCGCCCGGTGTCAGCGAAGCGATTTTCTTGGCCAGCCGGGCCGAGGGGCTGGTCGCCATGTACCAAGGCGAGGCATAGGGCAACGTCATCGCCTGCTCCGCCATGGCATCCACGATCTCGCGCCGACCGTAACCCACCTGCGCGCACCACATGCCCGCCGGGCCGTCGATAAGCCGCCGCCCGCCTTCTGCGTAGACATATATCCCTTCGGCATGGATCAGTACCGGCTGCTCCGACCGGCCTAGCTTCGCCATCTCTTGTGCTGGAAGCAGCACATGATCCCGAACCGCAGCCGTCGTTCCATCCGCCATCGAAGCCTCCTCCGGGCGCGCCGTGCGCCCTGTCTGTCATCCGTCGCACCGATCGGCGCCCCCCATTTAGTAAAGCGGCGCTCCCGGCTTGTCAACATTTCTGATTGCCCGATCAATCAGGAATGTTGCATAGGCCCTCGGAGCGGTTATAGGCTGAGGACAGGATACGAAGGAGAGTGCGGGATGGCGAATGCATGGATCGTGGATGGGTTGCGCACGGCCTTCGGCCGTCATGGTGGCGCGCTAGCCCAGGTGCGGGCCGACGATCTGGCGGCGATTCCCCTAGCCGCGCTGATGGCACGGCATCCGGGCCTGGACCCTGCCCTCTTGGACGACGTGATCTATGGCTGCGTCAACCAAGCGGGCGAGGACAATCGCAACGTCGCACGCATGGCTTTGTTGCTCGCGGGCCTACCGGAAACCGTTCCCGGCGTGACGGTCAACCGCCTCTGCGGTTCGGGGTTGGAGGCGATCGGCCAGGCCGCCCGCGCGCTGCGCACCGGCGAGTCCGATCTAGTCATCGCGGGCGGGGTGGAGCACATGACCCGCTCGCCCTTCGTGATGCCCAAGGCAGATGCCGCCTTCAGCCGCAAAGCGGTGATCGAGGACACGACCATCGGCTGGCGCTTCGTCAACCCGGCGATGCAGGCGCGCTACGGCACCGATTCGATGCCTGAGACGGCGGACAACGTGGCGCAGGATTTGGGAGTGTCGCGAGAGGATCAGGACGCCTTCGCCCTGCGCAGCCAGCAACGCTGGGGCGCGGCGCAGGCCGCCGGGCGGTTTGATCAGGAGATCGTGCCGGTCACCCTGCCGCAGCGCCGGGGCGATCCGCTGGTCTTCGACCGCGATGAGCACCCGAGGCCCGAGACGCAGGCCGATCAGCTGGCCAAGCTGAAGCCCCTGAACGACGCAGGGAAATCGGTGACGGCAGGCAATGCCTCGGGCGTGAACGACGGGGCCGCGGCGCTGCTGCTTGCCTCTGATGCGGCGGTGAAGGCCCATGGCCTGAACCCCCGCGCGCGGGTCGTGGGGATGGTCGCGGCAGGCGTGGCGCCACGGGTGATGGGCATCGGCCCCGTCCCTGCCGTGCGCCGCCTGCTGGCCCGCACCGGGCTGACACTTCAGGACATGGATGTGATCGAGCTGAACGAGGCTTTCGCGGCGCAGGGCCTGGCCGTTTTGCGCGAGTTGGGCCTGCCCGACGATGCCCCCCATGTGAACCCCAACGGCGGTGCCATCGCCATCGGCCATCCGCTGGGGGCATCGGGCGCCCGGCTGGGCCTGACCGCTTTGCATGAGCTGGAACGGCGCGGGGGACGCTACGCACTTTGCACCATGTGCATCGGCGTCGGACAGGGCATAGCCCTGATCCTGGAGAGCGCGCGATGACCGTCACCCTGACCCGCCACGGCGACCTCGCGCTGGTCACCATCGACAACCCGCCGGTGAACGCCCTCGGCGCGACGGTGCGCAGCCGCCTGCTGGCGCTGGCGGAGGAACTCGACGCCGATCCGCAGATACGTGCCGTTCTTCTGACCGGCGCCGGAAAGCTGTTCGTCGGCGGCGCCGATATCACCGAGTTCGACGCGCCCCCCGCACCGCCCCATCTTCCCGACGTAATTGCCCGGATCGAAGCTGCAAAGAAGCCCTGGATCGCGGTGGTGAACGGTCTGGCCCTGGGCGGAGGGGCGGAGCTTGCCCTCGGCTGCGCCTGGCGCCTTGCCGCCCCCGCCGCGCAATTCGGCCTGCCCGAGGTGACACTGGGCCTGATCCCCGGCGCGGGCGGGACGCAACGCCTGCCCCGGCTGATCGGGGTCGAGGCCGCACTTCCCGTCGTCACCGGCAAGCGGCGGATCGCGGCGCATGAGGCGCTGCAACTGGGCCTCGTCGACGCGATCCTGCGCGGCGCGCTGATCGAGGAAGCCATGAACTTCGCCCGCTCCCTGCCCCCCCTGCGCCCCCCGGCAGAGCCGGGCCGCCCGGATGCCACTTTCTGGGACGACTCCCAGGCCCGCATCACGCGCGAGGCCAAGGGCACCACCGCCCCTCTCCGCGCGTTTGAGGCTGTGCGGCACGGGATCGAGAATGGCCGGACCGAAGGGCTGCGGCGCGAGCGCGTGATCTTCCTTGAACTGCGCGCCTCGCCCGAGGCCGCCGCCCTGCGTCATCTGTTCTTCGCCGAACGCGCGGCCACCAGCCCGGGGCGGCTGAAGGATGTGATCCGTCGCCCGGTGCTAGAGGTGGGTGTCGTCGGGGGCGGCACCATGGGCGTGGGCATCGCGGCGGCGCTGACCAATGCCGGGCTGCGCGTGGCGCTGTCCGAACGCGACGGTGACAGCCTGACGCGCGCGATGGACCTGCTGGAAGGGGTCCTCGCGGCTCAGGTGAAGCGCGGGATGCACAGCGCGGCCGAGGCGGCGGAGCAACTGGCCCGCGTCATGCCCTCGGTCGGGCTGGAAGGCATGGCGAGCTGCGATCTGGTGATCGAGGCGGTGTTCGAGGATCTGGCAGTCAAGCGCGAGGTCTTCGCCGGCCTGGCACAGATCTGCCGCCGCGACGCGATCCTTGCGACCAACACCTCATACCTGGACCCCGAAGCGATCTGCGACGGCTTGGCCCACCCCGAACGCTGCATCGGGTTGCATTTCTTCAGCCCGGCTCAAGTGATGAAACTGCTGGAGATTGTGCCGCTGACTGCAACTTCGCCGGAAACGCTTGCCACCGCCTTCACTCTGGCCCGGCAACTTGGCAAGATTCCGGTGCGGGCGGGCAATTGCGAAGGGTTCATCGGCAACCGGATCATCAAACGCTATCGGGCCGAGGCCGAGACGCTGCTGCGCGAGGGCCAGGCGCCCGCCGGGATCGACGCCGCCATGCGCGGCTTCGGCTTCGCCATGGGTCCGTTCGAGATGCAGGACATGGCCGGGCTCGACATCGCCTTCCGCATCCGCGAGGCGGCGCGCGCGCGGGGCGAGCCGGTGCCCGAGATGCTGGCCGACCGTCTGGTCCGGGCTGGGCGGCTGGGCCAAAAGACCGGCGCCGGTTGGTTTGACTATGCGTCGGGTGATCGGCATCCGAAGATCTCTCCCGTAGTCGCCGAGCTGCTGGGGGCTGGAGGGGAAAACCCTGCCGATCCGCAGGCCATCGCGAAACAGCTCATCGAAGCCATGGCAGATGAAGGACGGCAGATCGTGGAAGAGGGCTTCGCTGACGGGCCGGATGCTATCGACCTCGTGATGGTCCACGGGTACGGATTCCCGCGTGCGCGTGGCGGCCTGCTGTTCAACAGCCACCCCAGGGGATGAACATCTGACCCTGAGGGGGCGTCGTGCATTGAGATGCCTCTGACAGCCCCCGCACCCTCCGTCGTGAAAGCAGCACGATTGCATCGGGACCTGGCAGCAATGCCACCGGACGGCACGTTGCCCGGAGTAGCGGCGCGCATTCACATCGCGCTGCAGCCCCGGATCTGGGATGGCAAGGCTGCTGCCGGTTTCACCGATAGATCAGCGGCTGTTGCGCCAGTCGATCGCCGCCTTCAGGCCCTGTTCCTTGCGGATGCGGTTGAACTCCGACCGTTCCGGCCCGCCGGAGGTTTCGATCACGATGTCAGTCTCCACTGCCGCCAGCAAGGCCATCCGCATGCCGCGCATGTCGAAGCTGCGGTTGATGGCGCGTTTGGTGAGTTCGACCGAAAGAGGCGCGGCCAAGGCGATCTCCTGTGCCTTCTCGAAGGCCCGTGCGACATGGCGGCCTGTGGCGACCGTTTCGGTGACAAGGCCAATCTCGGCGGCGCGGGCGGCGGTGGTCTGGTCGTTGCCGGTCAGCAGCATGTCCTTGGCGTGTTTCGGCCCCACCACCCAAGGCAGGACCATCGCCACGATGCCCGATCCGAAGCGCACTTCCGGTTCGCCGAAGATCGCGGTCTCGTCGGCGATGGCGATGTCACAGGCCACGGCCAGCTCCAGCCCGCCACCGATGCAATGGCCGTGGATGGCCGAGATCGTGGGCTTGGGGCAGTCCCAGAACTGCATGACGAAATCGAAATCCGCCTCCAGCACGCGGCGCCAGTCGCTGACGGTGCGGTCCCCGGCCGCGGCGGATTCCTTCAGGTCGAACCCGGCCGAGAAGGACCGTCCCTCGCCCGACAGGATGAAGCAGCGGATCTGGGAGTCGTGTTGCAAGCCCCGAAGCACATCGGTCACTTCGCGCATCAGGACCGAGTTGATGGCGTTCAGCACCCGGGGGCGATTCAGGATGATATGGGCGATCCCGGTCTCGGTGATCTCGACGCGGATTGTTTCATAGTCAGGCATTCTTGGCGGCTTTCTTCAGGGCGATGCAGTCCACGGCGACGGCCCCATCGGGACCGGCCAGAACCGGGTTGATCTCGATCTCGGCGATCCGGTCCTTCGCCCCCACCGCGAAGGCGCTGAAGCGGGCGATAAGAGTGGTAAGGGCGTCCAGATCGGCAGGCTTGCGGCCCCGCGCTCCGGTCAGAAGCGGGTAGCCTTTCAGGCCTTGCAAGGCTTTGAGCGCCGCCCCCGGGGAGATAGGTGGGATCAGCGAGACGGTATCGCGAAAAACCTCGGTGAAGACGCCGCCAAGGCCGAGCGTGATCAGCGGGCCGAAGTCGGGATCGGTGGTCATGCCCAGGATCAGCTCGGTGCCTTCGGCCATGGTCTGGGCGATGATCGGCGCCTTGGGGTGGCGGCAGCGCAGGGTGCCAAGGGCCGAGTTCGCCTCAGCCAGGGTGCGCAGGCCCAGGATCACGCCGCCGAGCTCGGATTTGTGGGCGATGGCGGCATCGTCGATCTTCAGCACGATCGGCAGGCAATGGCGGGCGGCGAAAGTGGCCAGGTCGCCGGGGGTGCGGATCTCGGCGAAGGGGGCGCAGGGGATGCCGGCGCTTTCCAGGATCTGGAAGCCTTCGGCGCTGCGCAGGCTGTCCATACCGCCGCCGTCGAGGATCGCTTCCGCTGCGGCGGGCAAAGGCAGGGCTGTGGCATTGTCGGCCAGAGGGCCAAGGTGCCAGGCCTGCAGATGCGCCAGTGCCGCAAGGCCGCTGGCGCTGCCCATCAGCACGGCGATCCCCCTGCCCCGCAGCTCGGCCGCGAGTTCGGGCGAGATTGTGGTGGAGATATTGCCCATCAGCGCCACGGGCTTGTCGGTCGCCGCATGGACCTTGCGGATCGCCGCTGCCGACATTTCCGAGAAATTTCGATTGGGCGGCAGGTTGGTCGCCATGACCACGATGCCGACGCCCGGGTCTTCGGCCATAGCGGTCAGTACCGGGGCCATGATGTCCCCGCCATCGCCCCAGTAATCCAGCGGGTTGGCTGCCTCCATGCCGGGGTCCAGCATATCCTGCACCTTGGCCAGGGTCTCCGGCGCCATTTCCGCAAAGCCAAGGCCCTGGTCGGCGGCCAGATCGGTGATCAGCTGCCGCTCTCCGCCCGAGTCGGTGCCCAGGGCGATACCGGGCGCCACCATCCGGCGCGGCAGGGCCAGCAGCTCGGCGGTGTCCAAGAGTTCGTCCAGCGTGTAGACCTGCAGCACGCCCTGCCGCGCGAAGATCGCGTCATAGGCGGCGTTTGCGCCGGAAAGCGCGCCGGAATGCGAGATGGCGAAATGCTTGCCCGCGGCGCTGCGGCCCAGTTTCAGAGCGATGATCGCCACGCCCTGCTCGCGCGCCTGCCGGGTGACCGCAATGAAGCCCTCCGGGTCGCGGACCGTCTCCAGTACGCAGGCGATGACGCGGATCTCGGGCTGGGTCAGGAAATAGCGGATGTAATCCACCACCGTCGTCGCCAGCTCCTGCCCGGCCGAGACGGCGACGTCAAAACCCATCTGGCGCCGGTTGCCCACCAATCCAGACCAGGTGGAGCCGGAATGCGAGATCAGTGCCACGCCCGAGGGGGCGTGCAGCGCCTTGAAAGGCATGCCGGTCACTTGCAGCCGGTCACGCAGGTTGACGAAGCCCATGCAATTCGCACCACAGATCGCCATCCCGGCGCGGGCCGCGATGCCCCGGATCGCCTCGGCCCGGGGCAGACCCTCGGCCGTCTCGCCATGCGCGCGCCCAAAAAGAACCGCGCCCTTCACGCCCCGCTGCGCCGCTGCCTCAACCGCATCGACCAGTAGCGCATCGCCCAGAACGAAGGCTGCGCAATCGGTGCCGTCGGGGATCGCCGCATGGGAGGGCTGGCCGTCGATCGAATCGTAGCGCGGGTTCACCAGATGCACCCCGCCCTCATATCCCAAGGAGCGGATCGAGCGCAGCAGGTTAGCGCCGAAGCTGTCCGGCTTGGGGCTGGCGCCGACAAGGGCGATGCTGCCGGGGCGCAGCAAGGCGGAAAGATCGGTCATGTCAGATCCCTGTTGATGCGGAGGCGAGGCCAGAGAGGAACGCGCGCGTTATGCTATGGCCGTCATAAACCGCCTCCTCGGCGCTGCGGGCGATGGTCGCGTCGCCCAAGGTGGTGAAAGGCAGGCCCGTCGCGCGCAACTCGCGCTCCAGCGCGGTGTCGGGCGCGTGGCCCGAGGCAAGGACGACGGTGTCGACATCGGACAGTACCATCGGCTCGGCGCTGGCAGCATGCAGGAAATAGGCGGTGTCGCCGTCGACGCCGTAGATCCGGGCATAGGGGATGACCTGAATGCCCGCGGCGTGGAGTTGTCCGGCCCAATGGTCGCGGACATATTGCTGCAGGTTCATCCCGGCGCAGATGCCGTTGACCGCCAGCCGGACGTGATGGCCGCGCCGTTGCAACAGCATCGCCAGACCGATCCCGATCCAGTCGCCGCGCCAATCGGCAACGATCACTCGGGCGCCCGGGGTGGCCGTGCCGGTCAGGACGTCCTGCGCATCGACGGGATTGGCGGGTTCGGCCCCCACAACCTCCATATCGACCGGGGCGGAGCCGGTGGCGACCAGCACCGTATCCGGGGCAATCTCGGCCACCATGGCGGCGGTGACTTGGCTGTTCAACCGCACTTCCACCTGCAGGTGCGAAAGGCGTTGGGTCAGGTTGGTCACCAGCCCGCCGAACTCCGCCCGGTCCGGCAGCATCTGTGCCAGAAGCGCCTGCCCGCCCAGCTGCGGCCCGGCCTCGGCCAGCACGACCTGATGGCCCATCTCGGATGCCGTCACCGCCGCCGTCAACCCGGCAGGCCCACCCCCCGCCACCAGCACCCGCAGCGACCGGTCCGTGGGCTGGACCGGAGGCAGGCGCAGCTCGCGCCCGGTCGAGGGGTTCTGAATGCAGCTGATCGAATTCCCGGCGTGGAAATGCCCGATGCAGCCCTGATTGCAGCCAATGCAGGCTCGGATCACGTCCAAGCGCCCCTCACGCGCCTTGTTCGGCATCTCCGGATCGGCGATCAGCGCGCGGGTCATGCCACACATATCTGCCTGCCCGGCGGCAAGGATCCCCTCGGCGATCTGCGGCTGGTTGATCCGCCCGGCCACGAAGACCGGCACCGGCACCACGGCCTTGATCGCCGCCGCATTGGGGGCGACATAGCCAGGAGCGATCTCCATCGGCGGCACGACATGGATCGACCCGCCCATCGCCGCCATGGTCCCAAAGGTGGTGTTGATGTAATCGACCAACCCTTCGCCGGTCAGGTTGCGGCAGATCTCCAGCACCAGATCCCGGTCCATCCCGCCGGTGTCATCTTCATCGGCCGAGATCCGCAGCCCCACCACTAGATCCGGCCCGACCGCGCGGCGCACGCCCAGCAACGCCTCACGGAGGGGACGCAGGCGGTTCTCCGGCGAGCCGCCATAGATGTCCTCGCGCCGGTTGGAACTAGGGTTCAGAAACTGGGCGAAGAGCAAGCCATGGCTGGCCATCAGCTCGATCCCGTCATAGCCCGCCTCGGCATAGCGGCGCGCGCCTTGGGCGGTGGCCTCGATCACCTCGGCCACCATATCGGTCGGCATCTCGCGCGGGATGGTCTGAAAACGGTTTTCAGGCAGCGGGGAAGGCGCATAGACCACCCCGCGCATCCCGTCCCTCATCCGCCGCGAGACCCGACCGGAATGCGACAGCTGACCGAAGATCTTCGCGCCATGGCGCTGCACCGCAGCGGCCAGCCTTGCGTAATGCGGGATCGCATCATCGGTCAGGATCGTCAGATCCGGCGCCTCGCCCACCGAACTTTCATGGAACCGCGCCGACTCGTTCACGATCAGCCCCACCCCGCCGCGCGCCCGCGCCTCGTGATAGGCGATGAAATCGTCCTGCGGCATGTTCCCCTTGGCCAGATAGGTCTGATGCCCGGTCGAAAGGATGCGGTTGCGGATCTCGCAATTCCGCAGGCGCTGCGGCGAAAAGAGGAGGCGAAAGCTGGTAGACATCGCGACATGTCCTTCTGGCTGGGCCGGGATACGGCCATATCTCAGGTCAGCATATCAGCGGATTATCTGTTGTATCGGTCAGTAATTGTAGTATCGACATAAACTGAAGTATGAACCGGATATCCCATGCCCCTGCGTACCAGACTGCCCTCCTCGGGATCGCTGTTCATGTTCGAGGCTTCGGCCCGCCATCTGAACTTCACCCTCGCCGCTCGTGAGTTCAACGTGACCCAGCCCGCGATCAGCCGAATGGTGCGGCGGCTGGAGCAGCATCTGGGCACCGCGTTGTTCCAGCGCAAATCCACCGGGCTGGAGCTGACCGAGGACGGTCGGCTGTTGCAGCGCGCCGTCCGCGAAGGCTTCGACCGAATCGAGGATGCGGTGAACGAGATCCAGAACCGCCAGCACGAGGCGGATGTGGTGACGCTTTCCGTCACCTCAGCCTTCGCGATCCACTGGCTGATGCCACGCTTCGACCGGTTCCGGGGGGATGTGCCCGGCGTGACCATGCGGCTGGACCTGATCCATGGCGAACCCTACGGCAGGTTGGGCTCCGCCGACATCGGCGTGCGCTATTCCATGGGCGAAGGCGAGGAGGTGGAGCATTGGCCCCTAGCGGCCGAGGCGGTGATCCCGGTCTGCAGCCCCGCCTATCTGGCCGCGCATGGGCCGATCGACGGGCCAAAGGGACTGCACGGTCAGGTGCTGGCCAGCCTGATGGGCAAGATGAGGATTCCCTGGCCGAATTTCCTTGCGACGCTGGATCTGGGATCGGTGCGCGAGACCACGGAGCTTGGCTTCACGGATTACGCGCTGGTGATCCAGGGGGCGATCAAGGGCCAAGGGGTAGCGCTCGGCTGGTGGCATGTCGTCGCGGAGGAGATGCTGACAGGCGGCCTGGTGCCCGCCGGGGGCAGCCTGCTAGAGACCGGATCCTCCTACCACCTCGTCGCCCGCCGCACGGCGCTGCGCCGCCCGGCGGTGCAACGGGTGAATGACTGGCTGCTGAAGGAGTTCCGCACATTGGAGGCCAACCGCGCTGCCCTGGGACTGCGCGTGATGCCCGGCCCGGTCAGATCCCCCGCCGACGCGTGATACCCTCAGAGCGCGCGGGCGGGATACCACCGGATCGAAGTGAACTTATCCCATCGTCATGCGCCAACCTCGTCCCGGAAAGCTTCGCTTCGGGCGAGGCTCTCCGGGCGCGCAAGCGTCGAGGAGGGACTTACACGTCCGTCCGCCACCAGCGTTCGGCGCAGCGGTGGTTGTCGGCGGGCAGAATTCCTCCGACCGCGCCATGGCCGATGTTGCGGGTCATGGCCAGGCGCCAGCTAACGAAGGCAATGGTGATGACGCCGCCCTCATCGTGCAGGATCTGCTGCATCTCGGCATATTGCCCGGCCCGTGTCGCCTCATCCGTCTCGGACTGCGCGGCCGCGTGCAATGCGTCGAAATGGGCGTTCTTGAAGCCGGTATTGTTCCAGGGCGCTTCGGATGTGTAGGAGGTCGAGAACAGCAAGTCTTGCGTCACCCGCCCATACCAGTCCGAGGCATTGAAGGGCTTGACCAGCCAGACATTGTCCCAATAGCCGTCATCGGCCTCCTGGACCAGATTGATGGTGATCCCGGCCTTCGCCGCATGTTCCTGGAACAGGACCGCGGCTTCGACCGCACCGGGAAAGGCAGAATCCGCCACGGAAAGATCGACGACCAGCCTTTCGATCCCCGCCTCGGCCAGCAGCGCCTTGGCGGCCTCGGGATCATAGTTGTATTCCGGTGGGGTCTCGACCCAGTAAGGCATGATGCGGGCGACAGGATTGTCATTGCCGGCCTCGGCCTCGCCAAGGAAGACCTTGGCGATGATATCCTCGCGGTCGATGCTGAGCTTCAGCGCCTTGCGCACTGCCGGATTGTCGAAAGGCGCAACCTGGCAGTTCATGTCGAAGGTAAGATGGCGCAGGCTGGGGGTGCGAAGGATCGCCAGCTCCGGGTTCGACTCGATCAGGCCGACATTGCGGATGTCGACATCCTCGATCACATCTACTTCGTCGGTCAGAAGCGCGTTAAGCCTCGCCGACCGGTCCGAGATCACGATGAACTCGACCTCATCGAAATGCGGCAGACCCGGTTTGTGGTATTCGGGGTTGCGGACCATGCTGACTGCGACGCCCGGCTCGAAACTAACAAGCTTGAAGGCGCCGGTGCCGATGCCGCTTTCCCATTCGATGCCACCGCCCTCTTTGGCCGGGAAGACCGAGAGATGGAAGTCGGAAAGAAGATAGGGGAAGTCAACATTGCCCTTGGCCAGGGTGACAATCAAGCGGTCTTCGCCCTCGACCGCGATATCTGCGATCTGGCTGACAATGCCCAAGGCGCCCGAAGTGCTGCCTTCCCCCATATGGTGCAGCAGGGACTGGCGGGCATCTTCCGGGGTGAACGGACGGCCATCATGGAATGTGACGCCCTTGCGCAGAGTGAAGGTCCATCGGATCGCGCCCTCGTCCGCTTCCCAGCTTTCGGCCAGATCGCCTGCCAGCGTGCCATCCGGCAGTAGCTCCACCAGATTATTGCACAAAGCGCCATTGAAGGCCGCGCCGGACATCACTGTGGTCCAGCTTCCAGGTTCCAGCGAATCCTGCTGCGAGCCGTCATGGACGCCATAGCGAAGCCGACCCCCTTGGAGCGCTGCGCCCTGCGCAAGGACGGCGCTCGGCAGCGCCATCGTGCCCAAGGTCAGACCGGCGGCGCCGAGAAAGCCCCTCCGGCTGAGCGCCAGGGCCGACGCCGATCCGTAGATCCGCGAGCGTTGGTTGGTGCGTAAAATTTGCATCGATTTCTTCCCCCTAGATTGTTGCGACCGCCGCCGTCGTCCGGCCTTCCCGCGCCATGCGGATGCCACGGCTCCAGGGAACGGCCATGCTCTCGGTACCCGTTCTCTGGCCCCTGCTTCGCGCACCACACTGACAGCAGGCCGTGAGATCCAGATTATCACAGCCTGACAGGCTGTCAACAAATCTGATTGATCAATCAGTCACGTGGCGTGATGCACGGCTGAGGAGCTGCTGGGCGGACAAGACATGATCGAACTTGCGCTGGATTTCGAAGTTCATCCGAACCAGGTCAAGCAGTGCCGCCCTTGCACAATGGGCGGCAACCACAGAAGTTGCTAGCGAGAGCTTCGTCATCTCCAACCTTATGCAGCGCATTTCAGGACAATTTTGCCTCTAACCACCGTTACGGTCACCACGACTCACCTTTCGATATTTTCGACATCTGCGAGGGTTCTGATGCCGTCAGAGTCGTTTGGCATGCCCCGCTTTCAACGACTTACAGATAGGTAAAACTTCTGCACTGTTTTCGGGCTTTCCCAAGCCAGTTCAGCGCCTTCGGGCGCGAGAAGCACATCGCCCGCAGCGAAGGTAAAGGCACGACCATCGGGGGTGGAAAGCGTGACACTCCCCTCCAGCAGATACATCACTTCACTGAAGGCCATCACGACGCCCCGGCGCGCATAGGGCGTAGCCTCCCACAGCCCGTAGGTCAGGCCGGAGGCATCGCGCAACACCGCATTCCGGCACTGTGGCGCTTCGGACAGCAGCACCGAAGCCTGCGGGCTCACAGAGGGGCTCATGGCGCTGCGCAGGTCAACCCGCGAAAGCGCGTCCTCCCCGGCGATGGCGAGATGCGAGATCACGACGATCTCACAGGCATCATCTGCCTCCCAGGAAAGAGCGACACCGGCATTGACCCGCACCGCCACCTGTCCTGCGATCAGCCCGGCATCTTCGCCCGCCCCTGCCAGGGTGAGCCGGCCCTTCACAAGGAGGATGACAAAGGCCGCCCCTGTCACGGCCCTGCCGGTGCCGCGCGGCAAAAGCCGCCCGAGGCCAAGATCGGGGTCGGTGCCGGTCGCCAGATGGCGCGCGGGATTCAGGAGCACCTCCGGCAGTGTGGCCGAAAGGGTGGCGTCCGTGCCAATGTTCAGCGGAATGTTCACGGTATTGGTCCTCAGATCCTGAATATCATCCGTCACGCCCCAGAGAGCGCATTAGTTTTCTGCGGGTTGCGCGAAAGGTCTAGCGCGCGAGCGATGCTTTCAGCCGGGACCATGCAATGGTCGCATGGGCACCTATTGGCCAGAAACTGTGGAACCTGATCGGCCGCAAAGGCGAGACCGGCAAAGGCAGATCGATTGCGTCGATCCCGCCCGCAAGGAAGGGTGCAAGTGCCCGCCCCATCGAGGTGGCCAAAGCCACGCCGCGACCATTATAGCCACCCATCGTAACAAGGCCCTCGGCGGGCTGTTGCAGATGCGGCAGATGGTCGGTCGTGACAGCCACGCGCCCGTTCCAGGCCGCCTGCCAGCCGACAGAGGACAGATCCGGCCACAGCCTGTGCGCATGTTTTGCAATCGGGCGCAGAGCAGAGGGCTGCGAGATCGGGCGCATCGGACCACGCCCGCCCAGGATAAGCCGGTTCTGCGCATCCACCCGGTAATAGACGGTCACCAGCCCGGATTCGTAGAGAACCTGACGCCCCGGCATGATCTTTTCGGCCAGAGCCGCAGGCAGAGGGGCGGTTGCGAGCGCAGAGCTGAAGACCGGCACCACCGACTGTTTCAGCCCCGGAACCAGCTCGTCAGCATAGCCGTTGCAGCAGACCAGCACCCGATCCGCGATCAAAGTGCCGCCTGCGGTGGTGATGCGCCATTGCGCGCCCTCGCGGGCCATCTGTCGCGCCCGACTGTCGCCGAAAATTTCTGCCCCTGCCGAGACGGCCGCCTTTGCAAGCCCGTAGGAATAGCGCAAAGGCTCCAGATCGCCGCCACGCCGATCCAGAAAACCACCGTGATAAAGGTTATGGCCGGTCAGGCGCGCGATTTCACCGGGATCAAGCCATTTGACGGGCATACCATGGCCCGCCATATCCTGCTGACTGGCCCGCACGCCCGCCACATCTGCCGCCCGTGCCGCCGCCCGCAAGGTGCCGTTGAGCCGCAGATCGCACTCAATCCCCAGGCGGTTGATCAGATGCGCGGTCTGCTGAACACTTGACCAGGCAAAGTCCACGAACCGCTCACCGGCCCCTGCCCCCAGTTTTGCGATCGTCTGCGAGGGGTCATATTTCAAGCCCGGATTGAGCTGCCCGCCATTGCGCCCTGACGCGCCCCAGCCAGGCTGATGCGCCTCCAGCAGCACGACATCCGTGCCCCCTTCCGCCAGGTGAAGCGCGGTCGAAAGCCCGGTGATGCCGCCGCCGATCACGGCAACGGCAGTGCGCCGCTCGCGGGTCAGGGCGGGCCAGTGTGGTGGCCCCCTCAGATCCTGCGCATAAATCGACTGGCTGGCAGTTTCATCCATCGCAAAACTCAGGCCTTTGCTGGCAGGGTGTGGCCCGCCGCACGCAGATCGGCCAGAACGGTCGCAATGCGCGCAGAAAGATCAGCCGAAACCGGCGGGATCGGCAAAAGCGCCTGGCCGGTCTCGATCCCGATCTGACGCAGGGCCTCACGGGTGGGCCCGGGGTTCTCCTCGGCAAAGAGCGCATCCATCAGCGGGATCAGCTGGCGCTGAGCGGCAAGGGCTGCGGCGAAATCACCCGCATCGGCCAGCGCCTGTACCTTGACCCAAGCCTCCGGCACCAGCACCGCCGAGGTCAGCACGCCGCCACAGGCCCCCATCGAGACCTGCTGCGCAAAGAGCGTGTCATAGCCGCTTAGCGCCGCAAATTCCGGCCCTACACGCCGCATGATCTGGTCGAAATGATAAAGATCGGTGTTCGAGGCCTTCATGCTGTTGATCGTGCCCTCGCTCGCCAGTGTGGCGATCGAGTCGGGATCTATGATGAAATGCGACCGCGCCGGATTGTCGTAAAGCATGATCGGCAGATCGACCGTCTCGCGCACCTTGCGGAAGTAGTCGATCACCGTGCCCTGGGTTGCTCGCGCATAATAGGGCACGATCAGCATGATCCCATCGGCCCCGGCGGCCTTGAAATCCCGCGCGGTCGGCAGGGCCTCGCCGAGGCCCGGTGCCAGCACCCCGGCATAGACTGCGGCTCCGTCTGCCGCCTCAACGCAGGCCTCGACGCAGGCGATGCGGGTCCGGGGCGAAAGCGCGGTGAATTCGCCGGTGCCACCAAGCGGCACAAGACCACTGGCACCGCCGTCAAGCATATGGCGCACCACCTTTTGCATTGCCGGTTTCGTCAGATTGCCATCGGCATCAATGGCGGTGGGCGGCGCGGGCATCAGGCCGCGAGGGGTCGTGGTCATAGGGGAAATCCTCTCAGCCAAGGTTAATCCAGGTGGTGCGGATGTCGGTATATTTATCAAGCGCATGCAGGGATTTGTCACGCCCGAAGCCCGATTGCTTGAACCCGCCGAAGGGCGAGGAAATATGGCCATGGTCAAAGCAGTTGACCCAGACCACACCAGCCGTCAGCTTTTGCGAAACGCGGAAACTGCGGTTCAGATCGCGTGTCCAGACGCCCGCCGCCAGACCATAAATCGTGTCATTGGCAACAGAGACGGCCTCGGCCTCGTCTTTGAACGGTAGCACGGACAGGACAGGACCAAAAATCTCTTCCTGCGCGATCCGCATGTCATTGCGCACGCCGTCAAAGACGGTCGGCTCGATGAAGCAGGAGCCCTCGGCAAGGCGCTTGCCGCCCGAGGCGAGCCGCGCGCCCTCCTGCTGGCCGATGGCGATGTAATCCATCACGCGATTGGCCTGACCCTGATCAACCATCGCCCCGATCTGGGTCTCGGGATCCAGGGGGTCGCCCTGGCGCATGGCGCGGCCGGTTTCGATGATGATCTCGACCACCTCTTCGCGCACCGATTCCTCCACCAGCACGCGCGAGCCTGCATTACAGACCTCGCCCTGGTTATAGAAAAGCCCCCAGGCTGCTGCGACAGCTGCCGCCTTGATATCGGGGGCATCGGCAAAGATAATGTTCGGGGATTTGCCACCGCATTCCAGCCCGACCCGCTTCAGGTTCGACTGGCCGGAATATTGCATGAAATATTTGCCCACCTCGGTCGAGCCGGTAAAGGCGATGCAATCCACATCCATATGCAGGCCAAGCGCGCGACCCGCAATCTCGCCGCAGCCCGGCACGACATTGAGAACCCCCGGCGGGATCCCGGCCTCAAACGCGAGGCCCGCGATACGGATCGCGGTCAGCGAGGATTGCTCGGCGGGTTTCAGCACAACCGTATTCCCGGCCGCGAGGATCGGCGCGATCTTCCAGCAGGCCATCATCAGCGGGAAGTTCCACGGCACGACGGCCGCCACCACACCCAAAGGCGCGCGGCGCATCATGGCGACTGCCGTGCCGGGGGTCGGCGCGATTTCATCATAGATCTTGTCGACCGCCTCGCCGTACCAGCGCAGACAGGTGATCGAGAGCGGCAGGTCAATCGCCAGGCTGTCAGAGATCGGTTTTCCGACATCAAGCGTTTCCAGCAGCGCCAGCTCCTGAGCGTGCTTTTCGACAAGATCGGCAAACCGGATCAGGCAGCGACCGCGATCGCTCGGGCTCATCTGCGACCAGACACCGCTGTCAAACGCTTGCCGTGCGGCCTTTACGGCCAGGTCGACATCCTCGACGCCGCCATCAGCGATCAGGCCCAGAACCCTGCCAGTTGCCGGATCAACTGACTCAAGCGTCGCCCCCGAGGCCGAATCGACATAGGCGCCGTTGATGAAGCAGCGCCCCTCCGGGGAAAGCTGCGCCGCAAGCGCCTGCCACTGCGCCTTGTCGAGAGATGTTGTCATGGGGTGGTTCCTGTTCTCAGATAGGCGGACTTTAGAAAAATAAAATTCAGCCGCAAGCTTTTTCGTATTCTGAATTTTGTTGCCACATACCGGAGCGCCACTTATTCTGGTCACATCACCCCAACCCCGCACGGGCGAGGGGGTTTCAGGAACAAATCCGGGCACCCATGGAAGATCAGGCAACCACTCCGAAACGGCGCACGACCAGCGCCCAGATCGAATCACCCGAGCTGGGCGCAAGAATCCGCGACCTGCGGCAGGCCAAGCGCCTGACGCTCGCAGATCTGGCGGCAAGCTCGGGCATCTCAATCGGAACCCTGTCGCAAATCGAGCGAAACCTGGTCTCCCCAACGGTCAGAACCTTGTTTACATTGGGAGAATCTCTTGGCGTCTCGCCCGCTCGTCTGATTGACCCATCGGGCGAACATGCAAAAGACGACCCCTATGTTGTGACCGCAGATCGCCGCCAGCCCTTTGTTCACTCTGAGGGTCTGCGCAAAGATCTGATCTCACCCCTGGGAAGCCAGCGCCTCAAGGGCTTCTACCTTGTGATCGAACCAGGGTCCGGGTCAGGCACCACGCCTTACGTCCATGCGGGCGAGGAAATTGGCCTCGTCATCTCGGGAATTCTGGAGCTGGTGATCGACGGTCGGTCGCGAATCCTGCGTGAGGGCGACTGCTTTTCTTTTCCCAGCGTCATTCCGCACAGATTCTTGAATGTCGGCACCACGCAATGTGTGGTCTTCTGGGTGAACGCGACCATCTGACGGGATCTTCCCATTTCAGATTTCAGAATACTGCTTGTCAGATGATGAAATCGGTGTAAGGCTTCGACATAGGCGCGCCCCAAAAGCGCGCGCGAAACCAAAACTCAACGGGATTATATGGCAGAAGATACCCCATACCTCGGCCGCATGGCCGGGCTGGCCTTGCTCATTCCTATGGCTTTGCTGCTTGTCGTCTTTTTCGTCTGGCCGCTGGCGCAGACGATCTGGCAGAGCATCCATGACGGCACATATACATTGCGTGCTTACCGGGATCTGTTCAGCAGTTCGCTGTTTCTCAAGGTGTTGCAGAACACCTTTGCGATCAGCGCGACCGCAACGCTGGTCAGCCTGCTCGCGGGCTACCCTGTTGCGCTGCACCTCTCGCGGCTCGATCCGGCGCGGCGGGTGCCCTATCTCGTGATGGTAATGCTGCCCTTCTGGACATCGGTGCTGGTCAAGAGCTTCGCGCTGACCGTGCTGCTAGGCTATGACGGGGTGATCAACAATCTTCTGTCCTGGATCTGGGCCGCGCCGGTTCATATCCCGATGGTGTTCAACCGCGTGGGCGCGATCCTCGGGATGATCAACTATCTGCTGCCCTTCATGATCCTTTCGATCCTGAGCAGCCTCCTGGCGCAGGATACGAACCTGGGCCGCGCAGCCGAAGTGATGGGTGCGTCGCGCTTCACCGTTTTCCGCCGCATCACGCTGCCTTTGAGCATGCCTGGTGTTCTGGCCGGTGTCCTGATCAATTTCACCCTGTCGATCGGCATGTATATCACGCCCGCGCTGCTTGGAGGCCGCCAGGATATGATGGTCGCCAACCTGATCGACTTCTACACCCGCCAGACGCTTGACTGGCCGCTGGCCTCGGCAATCTCGGTGGTGCTTCTCGCCATATCGGGTGTGCTTGTGGCCATGCTGGGCCGGGTGCGTGGCGGTGGCGGCATGAAGGAGATGGCAAAATGAGCCGTTTCAAATATGGGCTCGGCCCGCTTCTGGTGCCACTGATCGCCTGGATCACATATCTCTTCCTGCTAGTGCCCTCGCTGATCGTGATCCCGATCTCATTTGGTGGCCCGGGTGAGATGGAGTTCCCGCCGCGCCAGTGGACGCTTGAGCTTTACCGCCAGTTCTTCACCGATGCGAGCTGGTGGGGATCCCTGACACAAAGCCTCAAAGTGGCCGCCTGCGTAATGGTGCTGACGGCGGTGATCGGGGTACCGGCCGCCTATGTGCTGCAACGCAGCCGGGTGCCGGGACGGCTGCTGTTCAGCGGGCTTGCAATGGGGCCTCTGCTGGTGCCGGTGATCGTGCTGGCGCTTGGGCTCTATCTGCAGATGGCGCCGCGTGGCTTTCTCAACAACAGCCTGACGATTGTGCTTGCCCATACAATGCTGGCAATGCCGTTCATGCTGATCTCGGTCGGCGCGGCTTTGCGCCATATCGATCCCGCCTATGAACAGGTCGCGCTGATCATGGGGGCAGGCAAACTGCGCATCTTCTTTCGCGTGGTGCTGCCGCAGTTGCGGTCCGGCATCATGGCGGGCGCGCTTTTCGCCTTTCTGATCTCGCTGGATGAAGTGATCGTTTCCTACTTCATCACCGGCCCCGAGACCGAGACACTGCCCGTCAAGATGTACAGCGCACTCAGATGGGAAGTCTCGCCGGTGATCGCTGCAGTATCCACCCTTCTGACCGTGATCTCGCTCGCTTTCGCGCTTGGCGTGATGTGGCTTGAGCGCAAGGACAGAAACAAATGAGCGGGCCAGCCATACTCCCCTCAAAGACACGAGCCCAGGTTGACGCACAAATGACCCAGACCTCCGAACCCGCAGAATCGATGATCAGCGTCCGTGGCTTGAGCCGCCGCTACGGCACGTTCACCGCTCTGGATGCGCTTGATCTTGACGTGAAACGGGGCGAATTCGTCACGCTTCTGGGGCCATCGGGTTCGGGAAAATCGACGCTGCTCAATCTGATTTCGGGCATGACCGAGGCTTCAGAGGGCACAATCGCGATTGATGGGCGCGATGCTACACATCTGCCGACCAATCAGCGAGGCTTGGGCATGGTGTTTCAGAACTACGCCCTGATGCCGCATATGACGGTGTTTGAAAACATCGCCTTTCCGCTGCAGGTGCGCAAAGTGCCGAAGCCCGAGATCGAGACACGCGTGCGCGAGGTGCTCAAACTCATCCAGCTGGAACATGTCGCCGACCGCAAGCCGAAGCAGCTTTCCGGCGGGCAGCAGCAGCGGATCTCGCTGGCACGCTGCATCGTCTATCGCCCCTCGATCATCCTGATGGATGAACCGCTTGGCGCGCTGGATAAAAAGCTGCGCGAGGACATGCAGCTGGAGATCAAACGCCTGCATGCCGAGCTGGGCGTCACGATGATCTATGTGACCCATGATCAGGAAGAGGCGCTGGCGATGTCGGATCGCATCGTCCTGATGCGCAAGGGCAGGGTCGAGCAGCAGGGCGCGCCGGAAGAGATGTATTTCCGCCCTGACACGCTTTTCACTGCCGACTTCCTTGGCAGCTCCAACCTGTTCCAGGGTGAGCTGGATGCGGCGGCGGGCTTGCTTGTGACACCCCAGGGCCGGTTGCCGCTGCCGCTTACCCGCGACGGTGCCCCCGCCTCGGGCCAGGCGGTTCTGATGCTACGCCCGGAATCGCTGCATCTTGTCGCGCCATCCGAGGCAACCGGCGGTCTGACGGGCACGGTGGCCGACAGCACCGTTCTGGGCAGCTTCGTGCGTCACTTCATCAATCTGCCCGGCGGCAAACGCGCCATCGCACAGGAGCCGAGCAGTCTTGCCAATTCGCGCCCGGCGCGCGGCACCGAAGTGGGCCTGTCCTGGAAGCCGGAAACGTCACGACTGCTGCCGACCGATCCCGATTTTTCCTCACTCTGACACCGACACTATAACAGGGAGACGCTGACAATGACCAACAAACTGGCAATGAGCCGTCGCAACTTTGCGAAAGGTCTCGGCCTGACGAGTCTCGCGCTGGCCGCGCCAGCCGTATTCACCGGCCGCGCCCAGGCCGCCGATACGACCATCACCGTCACCTCCTGGGGCGGCACCTATCATGAGATGGTGAAAAAGATCTTCGTTGAACCTTTCACCGCCGAAACCGGCATTGCGGTGCAGCTGGTAGACAATGGCGATATGGCCAAGGTCAAGGCGCAGGTCCTGAGCAACTCCGTCACGTGGGATGTGATCGATGCCCCGGCGGGCTTTGCGACTTCGGGCGCGAAAGAGGGGCTCTGGGAGTCGCTGGACCCGTCCCTTTCGGGCATGAGCGGCCTTCTGCAGGCGCCAAATGAGTACTACATGCCAATGTATCTCTACAGCGGCGGCATCCTCTGGCACAATGAGCGCACCCCGGGTGATGCGCATCCGGTTGATTTCGCGGGCTTCTTCGATATCGAGAAATTCCCGGGTCGTCGCTGCATGCGCGCGCTGGCGCAGGAGACGCTGGAGATGGCGCTGATCGCCGATGGCGTGGCACCAAAGGATCTCTACCCGCTTGATGTCGAGCGCGCCTTTGCGAAGCTCGACCAGCTGAAGCCCTTCGTGTCGAAATTCGCAGGCTCGACACCTGAGCAGGTCAGCTCGGTCGCCCAGAATGAGGCAGATTTCTCCTACAGCTACTACAACCGCGTCAAGGCGACCCAGGACAGCGGCACCCCGCTCGACTTCTCGTTCGAGCAGACCAACAATGCGCTTGATTTCTTCGCCATCCCGAAAGGATCGAAGAACAAGGAAGCCGCGCAGCGCTTCATCGAATTCTGCCTGCGTCCCGAGCAGCAGAAAGCTTGGGCTCTGGCCGGTTTCTACATGCCGAACCACGCCGAAACGCTGAATACGCTGCGCGCCAGCCCCGAAGGTAGCTTCCTGCCCGACCTCGAAAACGGCAAGAATGCTATCATCGATCCGGCCTGGTGGGGCGACAATCTGACCGAGGTGCAGCGCCGCTATTCGGAATGGATGATCTCCTGATCCCGCCCGTCAGACTGGTGAAAGTCTGACGGGTAATTGTATGACCGGCCATGCCGGTCAACACTTCCTGATCGGAGGCTGCAGCCCTCATGCTCCCGGGCGCGGTCTCCGGTCAGGAGATTTTATCACGCCTGCCTGTGCTCCTTCTGTGGCGCGCAGGGACAATGACACTCCTCAGCCCGATCGCAATCATGACCCAAGCGTCCACCCTGCAGTCCCGCCTTGCCGATATTGTCGGTGAAAAACATGTTCTGGTCGAACAGGACCGGATCGCAGGCCTTCTGATCGATGTGCGCCGCAGCTACGAGGGCCAGGCGATCTGCATCGTCGAGCCGGGCTCTACCGAAGAGGTCGCAGCGATCATGCGGCTTTGCTCTGAGCTTGACCAACCGGTCACACCGATTGGCGGCAATACCGGCCTTGTCGGTGGTGCCTGCGTGCGTGGGCGTCCCGGTCCTGACGGCCAGGAGACGCCTGGTCTTGGCCTCTCGTTGCGGCGGATGAACCGCATTCGCGAGATCTCGGCGCTTGAGGGCACCATCACAGTCGAGGCCGGTTGCGTGCTGCAAACCATTCAGGAGGCGGCAAAAGCCGAGGGGCTCTTCTTCCCGCTCAGCCTCAGCGCCGAGGGCAGCTGCCAGATCGGTGGCAATATCGCGACCAATGCGGGCGGCACCGCAGCGCTGCGCTATGGTGTGACGCGCCAGCTGGTCATGGGACTTGAAGTGGTTTTGCCGAGCGGCGAAGTGCTCAATGGCCTCACCCCCCTGCGCAAGGACAATACGGGCTATGATATCCGTCAGCTCTTCATCGGGGCCGAAGGCACGCTGGGCGTGATCACCGCCGCCGTGATGCGCGTGGTGCCCGCCCCGCGCTCGACTGCGACCGCCATGGTGGCCATGACCTCTGTTGAAGACGCGCTGGAGCTGCTGCGCCGGATGCACGACACTTTCGGCGAAAGGGTCAGCTCTGCCGAGATCACCGAGGCGGATTACATGCGGCTGGTGCTGGAGCGCTGCGTCGGCACCCGTCTGCCCTTCGCCGAGCTGCCGGTCTGGTCGCTGCTCCTGGAGGTGGCAGACAGCCGCGCCGGGCAGGATCTGCGCGAGCCGCTGGAGGCCGTGTTGGCACAGGCCTTCGAGGACGGTCTCGTCTCCGATGCCGTGATCGCTCAGAACGAGGCCCAGGCCGAATGCTTCTGGCACCTGCGCCATGGCGTGTCCGAAGCCATTCGAGGCCTGCCGAACATGTCGCATGACAGCTCAGTCCCGCTGCTCAAGCAGAGCGAATACGCAAGGCTGACGCGCGAGCGGATCACCGCCCGCTTCCCGGAGGCGCGGACGCTGTTCGTAGGCCATATGGGGGATGGCAACATGCACCTTGTGGTGCTGTTTGACCCCGGCACATTTGCGGACCGCGCGGCCTTCCTTGCCGTATCGGCCGAGCTGGACCTGATCATCGATGATGTGGTGATCGAACTGGGCGGAAGCATCACCGCCGAGCACGGCATCGGGCTGAGCTATCGGAAACGCCTTGTCCGCAGCGCTGATCCGGCGGAGTTGCGACTGATGCGCGGCATCAAAGCGGCGTTCGATCCGGCCGGCATCATGAATCCAGGCAAGCTGTTCCTGCCCGAATGACAGACATGGCAGGCAGGCTGCGCAGCACAGAGGTTGGGTGATGACCTTTCTGGATTTCTCCGAGGCCCGCACTATGGCGCGCCGCCGCCTGCCGCGCGGCATCTTTGAGTACATCGACCGGGGCACAGAGGCCGAGACCGCACTCGCGCGCGGGCGCGCCGCGCTGGATGATGCGACACTGATCCAAAGGGTGCTGACCGGCCCCCCGCCAGATCCGAAGGTGACCCTGTTTGGCCGGCAACTGCCACTGCCGCTGATCATGGCCCCAACCGCCTTTGCCGGACTGGTGCGCCATCGGGGCGACATACTGCTGGCAAAAGCGGCGCGGGCCGCAGGCATACCCTTCTCCGTCGCAACCGAAGCGGTGGTCGCGGTTGAGGAAATTGCCCGCGAGGCGGGGGGTGAGCTGTGGTTTCAGCTTTACATGTGGGAAGGGCTGGAAAACTGGCAGCGCCTGCTGGATCGCGCCCGGGCTTGCGGTATCGACACACTGTTTTTCACCGTTGACACGCCGGTTTTCCCCAAGAAGGTCTTCAATATCCGCAATGGCTTTGGCCTGCCGATGAAATTCGGCTGGCGCAATATCGTCGATGTCGGAACCCATCCGCGTTGGGCCGCCGATGTGCTCGGGCGTGCGCTGCTGCAGGGCGGCCTGCCGCGTTTCGCGCATTACCCGCCTGCCGCGCGCAAGTCGATCCTTGGGCGCGGCGGCGCGTCGCTGCCGCATCAGGCGGGGCTTTCCTGGGATCATGCAAAGGCGGTGCGCGATTATTGGCCCGGCAGGCTGTTACTCAAGGGGATCCTGCATCCCGATGACGCGGTGCTCGCTCAGGAAATGGGGGCGGATGGGGTCGTCGTCTCCAGCCATGGCGCGCGGAATTTCGACAGCACGGTCGCGCCGATCACGATGCTGCCTGCGATCCGTGCGGCGGTCGGTCCGAATTTTCCGCTGCTCGCAGATAGTGGGGTGCGCTCGGGCAGCGATGTGCTCAAGCTGCTGCTGGCGGGCGCAGATGCGGTCCTGCTCGGTCGTGCGATGCTCTATGCGCTGGCAGCCGATGGGGCAACTGGCGCTGCAGGTATGATAGCGATTATCGGGGAGGAACTTGCGAAGGCAGAGAGTTTCTTACCTAGATCTCATGCTCTCTGAGTGGGCTCTCAACAATTGATGAACGGCAGCGCGAGTTCCGAACCAGTTGTAGCGCTTCGATGACACACCACTGCGTGCTCAAAGTCGTTCAGAACGTCATGCCTTCCAACAAACAGCTTGGCCAATGACTTGCATAACCAAACATGCTACCGTTCGTGCACACCTCAGTAGGTGCGCCCGAAGCGTAATAGAGTGCGACACAGCCGCGTGGTACCCGCAGAAACATGCCACGCCAGTCACTTTCTACCGAGGGCAGAAGCCAGTCTGGCGGTCGCGCGACCTGCAGCGTGCCTACTCAGCTACTGTCGATTTATGGACAACAATAGCCGTACTCGGCACCTTCACTCATCTGGCCACTTCCGGCTCCAATGGTCGCAACCGCCAGACACGAAAACCTCCAATGTGGCCTCCATGGAGAAACTCCCTCCGGATCATCACAAACATCCAATGCAAAAATCAGGCTAAAGGCGGGAGGATGACGCGTCTAGAAAACCCGGGGATAATCAGTCAGATGGGTTTGGTTTAAGGCAGTGACCGATTGAAAAGTCGATTTCACTGCCATCTGTCCTAACTACCCAAAAGCACCTCTTTGAAAAAGGTGGAGCGTCTTTTGGTGGATAATTAACCTTAAATCCAACTATGCCAGTTCCAATTTTCTCCTCCCGCTCATCGTGGCGATCAAGAAGTGCAGACAAATGAGCCGCGTCTTCGGGGCTGACTAGTTCACCGATCTGATAGCGATTTAGTATGGCCGCGAAAAAATCTGTAGCCTCGCCAACTTTCATAAATTCTCGAGTAGTGAGCACAATCCGCCGCGTCTTTCCCATACCGGTCCCCTTCCCATAAATGTGCTATGTTTGCTATTCTACTT
>JAGPEG010000009.1 GCA_018057165.1 Tabrizicola sp. | reverse complement strand
TCATCAGGCCGGGCGGCACGTCGATCAGGCAGGTGATCGTCGTCTCGGAGCCCAGCCCCTCACCCTCGGCCACCTCGCCGGCAAGCTGCGCCAGGTTGACGCGGCGAAGCTGGGGCGGGGGTTCCTCGGCCTTGCCGAAGGCCAGGGTCGATTCGCACAAGCTGACTGCTCGGCTGATCGAGCCGATCAGCTTGGGCGCCGCGCGGGCCACAACAGGATCGGCGCTGCCTTCCAGCCGGTCGGCGAAAAGCTGGGCCGTGGTCAGGATGTTGCGCAGGTCATGGCTGATCTTTGCCACCGCGCTGCCAAGCTGGGCGAGCCGTTCCTTCTGCCGCAGGTTGCCGGTCAGCTGGGTCTGCATCGATTGCAGCGCCTCTTCGGCGATCCGCAATTCCTCGACATCGGCGGTGGGTTCGATGACCCGCCGCGCATCCTCGGGCGCCTCGGCATAGGTCTGCATATGGCGCACCACGCGGCGGATCGGCAGGACGATGAGCCGCCGCACCGCGAGAAACAGCAGGAACGCGGTGACGACCGAGATCAGCGCCGACAAAGCCAGGATGCGCAACCCGTAGTCGAGCATCGCCTCGCGCATCGGCTTGCTGTCCATCGTCACTTCGATCAACGTGCCCGCGTCCTGCACCGGATAGCCGATCACGCGGACCACCCGATCCACCGGGTCGATGAGACAGGCGAAGGCATCGCGGATGAGTTCCCACGGCCCCGCCATCCGCAGGTCATAGGTTTCGTGGATGTTGTGGGGAATTGGCGAGGACAGCACCAGCTGCCGCACCTCGTTGCGGCGCAGGACGACGTTGTAGACCTCGGCGTTGGCCAGCAGTTCCTTTTCCAGGTCCGGGGCGACCATGTCTTCGGCCGCAAGCTGGGTCAGCGCGGCGATCTGCGCCTGCTTCAGCCGGGTCAGCATGAAATCGGCCCGGAAACGGGCGATGGAGGGCACGAAGATCAGCACTTCGGCCAGCATGACGAAGATCACGGTCAGGATCAGGAAGCGCCCCGAAAGCGTCTTGAAGAAGCTCTTGCGTCTTTCGGCCACCCGAACCTTCCTTGTCCGGTTTCAGGGAACCCAGCGTTGCACGAACCGCACCAGGTGCTTCAACGTCGGATTCTCAAACAACTTCGGGCTAAAATAGGCCGATGCCGTGCGTTTGGAAACCTCTCCCAGCGTCGGATAGGGCGCGACCATCCCGGCGATGGCCGACATCTTCAGCCGGGCCGAGATTGCAAGGGCCCAAAGCCCGATCAACTCGCCCGCCTGGGGGCCGACAATGCTGGCACCGACGGGGCGGCCCCTGACCACCATGACCTTCGCCAGGCCGCTGGTCTTGCCCTCGGCTTGCGCCCGGTCGTTGTGGGAGAAGTCCGCGCGGACGACGGTCAGGGCCGCGCCATGGGCTGCCCGCGCTTCGGCTTCGGTCAGGCCGACCTGGGCCAGTTCAGGGTCGGTGTAGGTCACGCGGGGCAGGGCGCGCGGATCGGCTTTCGCGGGCAGCCCCAGCACGGCCTGCCGGACCACGATCCCCGCGTGCCAGCCGGCGACATGGGTGAACTGCGGGCCACCAGCCGCGTCGCCCACCGCATAAACCCGGCGATTGGAGCTGCGGAGCCTGGCATCGACCGTCACGCCCTTCGGCGTATGCGCAACCCCGGCGGAGTCCAGGTTCATCCCCTCCAGCGCGACCTTGCGCCCCACTGCGATCAGGAGATGCGTGCCTGCGATCTGCCGCCCGTCGCCCAGCGTCACCTCCACCGCCCCGGCCTCTCCCGCCAGCCGCACGACGGGCTGGCCTTCGAAGAGGGCAGTCCCCTCGGCGCGCAAAGCTTCGATCACCATCGCGGCAAGCTCGGGGTCTTCGCGGCCCAGCACCTGCGCGCCTTCGACCACCGTGACCGCGCAGCCAAGGCGCCGGTGCGCCTGCGCCAGTTCTATGCCGATGGGCCCGCCGCCGATGATGATCAGATGCCGGGGCCTTTCGCGCAGGCCGAAGATCGTCTCGTTCGTGAGGTAGGGGACGGAGTCGATGCCCTGGATCTGCGGCACCAGCGGGCGCGATCCGGTGGCGATGACGAAGCGTCGGGCACGGATTGTCGTATCCCCGGCCTGCACCTCGCGCGGGCCGGTGAAGCGGGCGAAGGCGCGGATCACGGTGCAGCCTAGGTCCTCGAACCGCTGCTGGCTGTCGACGGGGGCGATCCGGGCGATCACGGCGGCCACATGGTCCTTGACCGCGCCGAAGTCGACCTGCGGATCGACGGGACTTACCCCCCGGAAGCCGCGCCGCTGCGCCTCGGCTGCCTTGGCCGCCGCGATCAGCGCCTTTGACGGCACGCAGCCCGTATTCAGGCAGTCGCCCCCCATCTCTCCGGCTTCGATCAGCACGATGCGCGCGCCCATCTGCACCGCCCCGGCGGCGACCGACAGACCGCCGGAACCCGCGCCGATCACGCAGATGTCGGTGTCGATCCTCTTCATTGGCGGCCTCCCCTGACGGCCCGGAGCAGCATCGGCAGCGCGGCGAGCGCGGCAAGCCCCAGAAGCGGCAAAAGCACGGGCGGGGTGAAGATCACCCCGAGATCCGGAGCCGCGCCCCGGGCGAAGACCTCGCCCAGCCCCGCGCCGACCGAGGTGAAGACCAGCGCGCCGGGGATGATGCCGATGTAGGTCGAGACGGCAAAGCGGGGCAGGCTGGTGCCGACGAAAGCCGGGATCAGATTGGCGATGAAGAACGGCACCAGCGGCACGAGGCGCATGAGAAAGAGGATCGACCATTCGTTCGCGCGCAAGCTCTCCTGCAGCCGCGCCGCCTTGCCGCCTGCCGCGTCCAGTTTCCGCGCGAGGGCTGCGCCGAATCCGATCCGGGCAGCAAGAAACACCAGGATTGCTCCGGTTCCCGCTGCCGCCACATTGTAGAGCACGCCGGGGAACAGCCCGAACAGGAACCCGCCGGTCAGCGTGGCGACCGTTCCGCCCGGCAGGCTAAGCGCAACGAGGGCGACATAGGCCAAAAGGAAAATCAGCACCGACCAGAGGTATTGCGCGTCACGGAAAGCCAGCAGCGCCTCACGGTGGCGGGCGAGGGCCTCGAAGCTCAACTCGTCACGAAGGGCGACCGCACCAAGGATGGCCGCGCCCAGAATCAGCAGGATCGGCAGGCGCCGCAGCCAGGCCTGGGTTGGAAGGGGCGGGGGCATCCGGGCATCTTGCATGGGGGATGACCATGGCGCAGAACCGGGGAGCGCGACAGGGGTCTCACGCGGCCTTGATCGGGTGGGACGCCTTCCCTGCGGGTCGGCGGCGCTTCTGTCCCGGACAGGCGGAAATGATGCAGGAAATCCGCGCCTCCGCTTGTTGACTTAGGCCGCGACCGCCCGTAAAGGACGGTCTTCAAGTTACCGGCCCTCGAATCCGCCTGGGGTTCGGGTCACGTCTGATGGAGAGCCGCGATGAAGCGCACCTTTCAACCGTCGAACCTGGTTCGCAAGCGCCGTCACGGCTTTCGTGCGCGCATGGCCACCAAGAACGGCCGCCTGGTCCTGGCCGCCCGCCGCGCCAAGGGCCGTCACAAGCTGACCGCCTGATCTTCCGCCCGTCAGGGCGTCAGGGTTCGCGAATGACACCGCCGGAGACTCAGGGCCAAGGCAATGCCGCCGAAGTGCCCGCTGGCTCTCCGGCGGTTTCGCTTTGCGTGCTGCAAAAGCGCGCCGATTTCCTGAAGGCGGCTTCGGCCCGGCGGCAGGGGACGGGGGGGTTCCTCCTTCAGGCCCGCAACCGGGGCGACGGCGATGCGCAGATGCGCGTCGGTTTCACCGCGTCGAAGAAGATCGGCAATGCCGTCCTGAGAAACCGCGCCAAGCGTCGCCTGCGGGCCCTGGCGCGTGAGGTGCTGGCCCCCCGTGCATTGCCCGGCTGGGACTATGTGCTGGTCGCCCGGCCCGTGGCGACGGTCTCCCGGTCCTATGCCGAGCTTTGCACGGATCTGGAACAGGCGCTGGCCTCGGTGCATCGGGGCCGCCCATGACCCCGCTGGCGTATCTGGTCGCGCTGCCGGTCCGGGCGTATCGACTGCTCCTGTCCCCCTGGGTCGGCCATGGCTGCCGCTTTCAGCCCACCTGCTCGGCCTATGCGCTGGAGGCGCTGGAGCGGCATGGCGCGCTGAGGGGGGGCTATCTGACCGCCCACCGCATCTGCCGCTGTCATCCCTGGGGTGGCCATGGCTATGACCCGGTGCCGGGAGCGGACCCGGAGCATGACGCGGGACGGTAGGGCCGGGCCAAGTTTCTTGAGCAAGAAACTTGTCAAAATCCTTGCTCAAGGATTTTGTTTCTTACTCCATCGTGGCGATCAGTGCGCGCAGGGTCTCGATCCCCTCGCCTTTCTCGGAGCTTGTCACCACGATCTCCGGGTAGGCCGCCGGGTGCTTCCCGAGCGCGCCTTTCACCTGTTCGATCACCGCCTCCCGTTCGGTGCGGTTGATCTTGTCGACCTTGGTCAGCACCGCCTGAAAGGTCACGGCGCTGCGGTCGAGAAGCTTCAGGATATCCTCATCCACCGCTTTCACCCCATGCCGCGAATCAATCAGCACGAAGGCCCGCCGCAGCGTGACGCGGCCCGAGAGATACTGCTTGAGAAGTGCCTGCCACTTCGCCACCACCGCCACGGGCGCCTCGGCATAGCCATAGCCCGGAAGGTCGACCAGATACCGCTCTTCACCCAGCGCGAAATAGTTGATCTCTTGCGTCCGTCCCGGCGTGTTCGAGGCCCGCGCCAGCGTCTTACGCCCGGTCAGCGCGTTGATCAGACTGGATTTTCCGACGTTCGACCGCCCGGCGAAGCAAACCTCCAGCCGGTCGGCAGGGGGCAGGCCGGACATCGCGACTACGCCTTTCACGAAGGTCACGGGCCCCGCGAACAGAAGCCGCCCGGCCTCGCGCGGGTCGTCCTCGGGCTCGGGAGCCAGGGTGAAGGTCATTGTCATGCCGCTCTCCAGTCCTGGCCCAGGGCGATCTCGCCCCCTTCGATCACCCGGGCGTAGATGCCGAAATCCTGGTGGCCATAGCCGGTTTCCAGCGCCGCCAAGGTATTGCCCTGCACCATGCCCGTTTCGGGATCGACCGTGGTCGCTGTGCAGCGGGTGATCCGCTCGACGACCTCCAGAACCGCATCGCCCAGCCGGAACCGCTGGCCGATCCAGTCCCATTCCGCCCAAGGGCTTGCCCCCTCGAGCCAGAGGTTTGCCCGCCAGCGATGGATCGAGAGGTCCGTCCCCATCTGCTTTGACAGCGCCGCAAGCGACGCGAGGGACAGCACTGACACCGAAGGAAAGTCGCTGTCGGTCATCGCCACTCCGCCCCGGACGACGGCTGCGGGCCGCGCGCGTCCCGGCGGAATCAGCGGATCGGCCCAGGTCAGCAGCCGCGTCTGCTCGTCGGGCTCGTCGGGGGCCACCGTGATCTCGCCCGCCACGGGATGCGCCAGCGTCACGCGCCGTGTGGCCTCGTCCAGCGATGCCGTCACTGCCATCAGGGCAGGCGCCTTGGCTCCGCGGGTGAAGTTCATGCAGGGGTTCCAGCCCGGCGCCAGCTTTGCCGCCTCATGCGCGATGGCCCATTCCCGGTCGAACGGCAGGCCCTTGCCGGCAGAAAGACGAACGGACGCGAGCATTTCGCGTCCGTAGGCCTTGATCGGGTGCCGGCAGATATGGGCCAGCCGGACCGTCATTTCTTGCCGGTCTTCTTCGTCGGAGCCGCCGCCGAATTCGCCGGGGTCGGTGCCGCTTTCGCCTCGGCCTTGGCCAGCTTGGCCGAACGGATGTTGCCGAAGATGTCGGGCCGTTTCCCGTGGCTCCACATGATCAGGTATTGCTGCACGAAGGTGATCGTATTGTTGGTGATCCAGTAGACCACCAGCCCGCTGGCAAATCCGCCGAGCATGAACATGAAGACCCAGGGCATCCAGGCGAAGATTTGTTGCTGCACCGGATCGGCGGGGGCCGGGTTCAGCTTCTGCTGCAGCCACATGGTGATGCCCAGAAGGATCGGCAGCACGCCGATGAAGATCAGGTGCAGCAGGGTGCCCTGTACCGGCGCGTCCCAGGGCAGAAGCCCGAAGAAGTTGAAAAGCGACGAGGGATCAGGGGCCGAGAGGTCCTTCAGCCAGCCGAAGAACGGCGCGTGCCGCAGTTCGATGGTGACGAAGATCACCTTGTAGAGACTGAAGAAGATCGGGATCTGGATCAGGATCGGCAGGCAGCCCGCGGCGGGGTTCACCTTCTTGTCCTTGTAAAGCTGCATCATCTCGCGTTGCAGCTTCTGCTTGTCCTCGCCCACGCGCTCTTTCAGCGCCTCCATCTCGGGCTGCAATTCCTTCATCCGCGCCATCGAGACGTAGGACTTGTAGGCGAGCGGCAGCACCAGGAACTTGAGGATGAAGGTCAGCGCGATGATCGACAGACCCATGTTGCCGATGAAGCCGTGCAGCCAGTGCAGAACGGCGAAGATCGGCTTTGTCAGGAAGAAGAACCAGCCCCAGTCGATCGAGTCGATGAAGCCGGGGATCACGCCGTCATTGTCATAGGCGCGGATCGTGCTCCACTCTTTCGCACCGGCGAAAAGCTGGATGGTGTTGCTGATCTCGGCCCCCGGCGCGACGGTCTGCACCGGCTGGCGGATTTCGGTCTGGTAGATGTCGGCGCCCGCGACGTGCTTGGTCACTTCCTTGAACGGCTTGCCCTGGTCCGGAACCAGCACCGTCATCCAGTAATGGTCGGTGAAGCCGATCCAGCCGGCAGCTTGCGCATCGACCAGTTCGGCGGCGGCCTTTTCGGCAGCGACTTCGTCCAGCTTCACGATGTCCTTGTAGCGCGTTTCCTCCAGCGTCCCGTCGGCGCTGCGGACCATGCCTTCGTGCACGACGAAGATGCTTTGCATCGGCGGCAGGCTGTGGCGGGCGATGACGCCATAGGGGTAGACCGAGGCGGCAGCGGTGCCTGCGTTCTTGACGGTGTCGGTGACGGTGAACAGGAACTTCTCGTCGACCGCGATCTCGCGCCGGAAGGTCAGCCCCTTCGCATTGGTCCAGGTCAGGACGACGGGCTTGCCGGGAGCGAGCGGCCCGGCGCTTTCGGCCGCCCAGAGCGTGCTTGCATCGGGCAGGTCGGTGGCGGCAGTGCCCGCGCCGGGGGCCCAGCCCATCAGCGCGTAATAGGGGTGTTCCTGCCCGACGGGCGACAGGAGGCGGACTTCGGGGGAGCCAGGGTCCAGCGTCTCGCGATAGGTTTTCAGCGACAGGTCGTCGATGCGCGCGCCGACCAGCGAGATGGAACCGGAAAGTTCGGGCGTGTCGATCTGCACGCGGGGGGCATCGGCAACAGACTGGGTTTCGGCAGTGACAGCGCCGGTGGTCGTGCCGGTCACGGTCCCGGCCGTCGTGTCGGCAGGGGTGACGGCGGGACCGGCGACCTCGGCTGTCGTCGCGGTGGTGCTCTGGTCGACCGGCGTCTCCGGCGGCGGGAAGAAAATGAACCAGACGATCATCACCACGGCGCTGAGGACCATAGCCAGGATCAGGTTCTTGTTGTTCTGCTCTTCCATCGGCAACCACCCTGAGGACCATCGGATCAGCGGTGCTTCAACGACAGGGGCGGGCAAAGGTCAAGCGGTTTCGGCCTTGTCCGGCAGGCCGGTCGATCAATTCGCGCAAAGCGCGGGCTGGCGATTTCGGCGGGCTGGGCCTTGTGCTTCGACCCGGATGGCAGGCCGGAAGCGGCCGCCGATCACCTGGTCTTCACCCCGATCTTCAGGGCCTGGGCATAGCTGTCGCGATGGCTGGCCAACCAGCCTGACAGGTCTTCCACCGGCATCGGTCTGGCAATGACATAGCCCTGGACGTGACCGCAGCCAAGCTGTGCCAGCAGGGCGTGCTCGCCCTGGGTTTCGACCCCCTCGGCCAAGGTCTCCAGCCCCAGCCGTTCGGCCAGCGACAGGATCGCCGTCACCAGCTTCTGCTGGTCGCGGTTCTGGTCGACCTCGCGGATGAAGCTGCGGTCGATCTTCAGCCGGTTCAGGGCAAAGCGCCGGATCGCGGTGATCGAGGCGTTGCCGGTGCCGAAATCGTCCAGATCGACCCCGCAGCCCATCGCCGCGATTCGACCGATGTTCGAGGCGATCAACTCGTCCCCCTCGCCTGCAACGACGGATTCCAGCACCTCGACCGTCAGGCGCGCGGGGGCAAGCTGGAAGCGGTCCAGCGTCCAGCGCAGGCGTTCGGGAAGCTGGGGGTCCTGCAATTCCTGCGCCGAGAAATTCACCGCGACGGTGGGGACCCGCAGGCCCTTGCGGTCGAATTCGGCCAGGGCGACCAGCGATTGCGTCAGCATGGACTGACCCAGAAGCTCCATCAGCTCGGACCCTTCGATGGCGGGCAGGAAGGCGGCAGGGGCAAGCACCCCGCGATCCGGGTGATGCCAGCGCGCCAGCGCCTCGATCCCCGTCACCGCGCCACTGTCGGTCGAAAGCTGCGGCTGGAACCAGGCACGAATCTCGCCACGGTCGATGGCAGCGGCGAAACCGGCCCGCAGCGCGTCACGGTCGGCGCGGGCGCGGGCAAGATCCGCCGAATAGCCGCGGATTGCACCGGGGCGATACCGCGCCGCCTCGTCCCCGGCGACCTGAGCGGCGTCGAGAAGGGCACGGCCTGTCGGACGCGGCAGTTGCTGCGACTGGCAAAAGCCGATGGAACATGTCACCTGCACCGGCCCTTTCGTCAGCGTCATCGGCTGCTGCACCACCAGATGCAGCCGCGCGGCGATCCGCACCATGATTTCAAGGTCAAGCCGGGGGGTCTGGGCCAGGGTGACGGCAAGGCTGCCATCTTCCAGCGTGAAGAGCATGTCGCCAGGGCGCAGGGCCCCCCGGAGCCGGGCGATGCAGGCGGCCAGCAGCTCGGACTGGCGGGTGCGGCCCAGCCGGTTGCAAAGGGTGGCAGGTTCGTCGAAATGGATGACGAGGCAGGCCGTCGCCCCGCCCTTTGTGCCAATCTCGACCAAGGCGGCGTCAAGCCGGGCCGTGACCTGATCCGACATCGCCTCGGGCAGGCTTGGCCGCACCGTCCGACCCAGGGCGAGGACCAGCAGCGGCAGCGCCACCGCCAGAGCGGTCAGCAGAAGCTCACCCCCCAGCCAATAGGCCAGAAGCCCCGCCACCGGCACCAGCGCCGCAATCTGCCGGGACTGCCCCGGCAAGCGTGGAAGCGCGAAGGTCATGGCTGCCGTCCCCCTGTCAGCGGGCGTCAGGCCCGCAGTTCAGGGTCAGGCTAGGCGGACGTTCATGATCAGTTCCTTAATGCTCATCCGAAAGTTGCATAGAATTTTCGGCTTCTGCCATGGCGGCAGCAAGCCCGGCAAAGTCGAACAGCGTCGGATCGGCCAGATGCGAGGGCCGGACGTTCATCAACGACCGGAACATCACCTGCCGCCGCCCCGGCACCCGCGCTTCCCAGTCGTCCAGAAGCTTCTTCACCTGGGCGCGCTGCAAGCCCTCCTGGCTGCCGCAGAGGTCGCAGGGGATGATCGGGTAGCCCATGCCCTGCGCGAACTTGCCGCAGTCTTCCTCGGAGACGAAGGCCAGCGGACGGGCGACGAAAAGATCGCCGTCCTCGTTCAGAAGCCGCGGCGGCATCGAGGCCAGACGCCCGCCGTGAAAGAGGTTCATGAAGAAGGTTTCCAGAATGTCGTCGCGGTGATGGCCGAGGATCACGGTGGAACAGCCTTCCTCGCGCGCGACGCGGTAAAGGTTGCCCCGCCGCAGCCGAGAACACAGCGAACACATCGTGCCGCCCGGCTTGATCTTGTCGATGACCACCGAATAGGTGTCCTGATACTCGATCCGGTGCGGGACGCCCATTTTCGTCAGGAAGTCCGGCAGGACGGTCGCCGGAAAGCCCGGCTGACCCTGATCCAGGTTGCAGGCCAGAAGCTCCACCGGCAGAAGGCCGCGCCACTTCAGCTCATGCAGGATGGCGAGCAGGGTATAGCTGTCCTTGCCGCCCGACAGGCAGACCAGCCAGCGGTCCCCGGCCTTTGCCATGCCATAGGTGTCGATCGCCTCGCGCACCTGCCCAACGAGGCGCTTGCGCAGCTTGCGGAACTCCAGCCCCTTCGGCGCGCCGTGGAAGAGCGGGTGGATGTCGTCAGTGTCGTCAAGCATGGGCAGCCCTTTCGGATGCGCCCTTATGCCAGAGGGGGACGGCAAGGCAAAGTCCTTGGGACCGGCGGCGCTAGACGTGCTGCGCGCCGTTGACCTCGATCTCGGCGCCGGAAATGTAGCTCGACTGGTCCGAGCACAGGAACCAGATCACATCGGCCACTTCCTTCGGCTGGCCCAGGCGCTGCATCGGCAGCTTTTCCACGATCTTGTCGGTGCCGGGCGACAGGATCGAGGTCTCCACCTCTCCCGGAGCAATGGCGTTGACCCGTACCCCCAAGGGCCCGAAATCATGCGCCATTTCCCGGGTCAGCGCCGCCAGTGCGGCCTTCGATGTCGCATAGGCCGCCCCGGCAAACGGGTGGACCCGCGCCCCGGCGATGGAGGTGACGTTGACGATGCTGCCCTTCGCGGCGGTCAGCTCATCTTTCAGCCCGCGCGCCAGGATCACGCTGGAAAAGAAATTGACGTGGAAGACATGGCCCCAGGTCCGAAGGTCGGTCTCGAGCGTGTTCAGCCGTGCGCCGCCCGCACCCTTGGGGCTGATTCCGGCATTGTTCACCAGGGCATCGATGCGCCCGCCGACCTTCTCCTTGATCGTATCGATCGCGGCGATGGTCTTGTTCGGGTCGGCCAGGTCGATCTCGATATGGTTCGCCTCGCCCCCCGGCCAGGGGCAGCGCGGGTCGAAAGGCTGGCGCGAGCAGGTCAGCACCCGCCAGCCTTCGGCCGAAAACCGCTTGACGGTGGCATGGCCGATCCCGCGGCTTGCGCCGGTGAGGACAAGGGTTTTCTGCTCGGACATCTGGGTCTCCTTTGCGGCACAAGCTACGCTTGCCGACGGGGAAGGCAAGGCTTGGCAGGGGGGGAGAAAAGCCTTATGCGGCCTGAGTGACGGAGGCCTCCATGAAACAGCAGACCCTGACCATGCAAGACGCCATAACCACTGCGAAGATGCTGTCCGAGGCGCTGCCCTATCTCCAGCGCTTCGAGGGCGCGGTGGTGGTGGTCAAGTTCGGCGGCAATGCCATGGGCGACGACGCCGCGATGGCCGAATTCGCCCGCGACATCGTGCTGATGAAGCAGGTCGGCGTGCATCCGGTGGTGGTCCACGGCGGCGGACCGATGATCAACGAGATGCTGCAAAAGCTTGGAATCAAGTCGGAATTCGTCCGTGGCAAGCGGGTGACCGACAAGGCGACCGTGCAAGTGGTCGAGATGATCCTCTCGGGCCTTGTGAACAAGCGGATCGTGCAGGCGATCATGGATGCGGGCGGTCGGGCCGTGGGCATTTCCGGCAAGGACGACGACCTGATGGTCTGCGAGGCCGACGACCCGGAACTGGGCTATGTCGGCCGCCCGGTCGAGATGAACGTCCAGGTGCTGCGCGACCTCTACAACGCCGGGATCATCCCGGTGGTGGCCCCGGTCGCGACGGGGATGAAGGACAACGAGACCTTCAACGTGAACGGTGACACGGCGGCGGGGGCGATTGCCGGGGCTTTGCAGGCGGACCGGCTGCTTCTCCTGACCGATGTGCCGGGGGTGAAGGATGCCAGCGGTCAGGTGATGACCAACATCACGCCCGAGGAAATCCGCCGGATGACGGCGGAAGGCGTGATCTCGGGCGGGATGATCCCGAAGACGGAAACCGCGCTGATGGCGATCAGTGAGGGGACGCGGGCGGTGACGATCATGGACGGCAAGGTGCCGAACGCCTGCCTCCTGGAGTTGTTCACCGACCACGGGGCGGGGAGCCAGATTCGCGCCACCGCGCCGCGAGTGAAGCCGCATGTCCGGGGCTGAACCGCGGGGGCTGGCGCTTGGTGAGGTAACGGGCTGAACCGGCTTGGTTTTCCCTGTCTGGAAAGCGTCTGGCTTCTGTCTGGCTTTGGTATGGCTTTCCGTCTGGCAACACCCAGCCGCCGCCCTGTTAACCTTTCCCCGCGAATCGGGTGTAAGGTCGGCGCATGGAGCATGAACTTCTCTGGCGCATGGGCGTGTTCCTGACGCTCTTTGCGCTTTTCGCGGGGCTGGAGGCGCTGGCGCCGCGTCGAAGCCGCAGCCTCTCGCGCAGTCGTCGCTGGCCGACGAATCTGGCGATCACGCTGTTGAACACGGTCGCGCTGCGTGGCCTCGCGGTCCTCGCGCCGCTGCTCGCCATCGGGGCCGCACTGGACGCCAGGTCGCAGGGCTGGGGGCTGCTGAACCGGCTGGACTGGCCCGGATGGGTGGAGCTTGCGCTGGCCGTCCTGATCCTGGACCTTGCGATCTGGATGCAGCATTGGGTGACGCACAAGGTGCCCCTGTTCTGGCGCTTTCACCGGGTCCACCATGCCGACCGCGACATGGATGTGACCACGGGGTTCCGGTTTCACCCGGTCGAAATCCTTGCCTCGATGGGGCTGAAGATCGCCCTGGTCTATCTGCTTGGCCCTTCGGCGCTGGCGGTGCTGGTGTTCGAGATCCTGCTCAGCGGCACGGCGCTGTTCAATCACGCGAACCTTGCCCTGCCGGGGTCGCTGGACCGGATGCTGCGGCTGGTGCTGGTGACGCCGGACATGCACCGCGTGCATCATTCGATCCACCGCGACGAGCATGACAGCAATTACGGCTTTGCCCTGTCGCTTTGGGACCGGCTTTTCCGCACCTATGTGCCAGAACCGAAGGCAGGGCATGGTGCGATGACCGTGGGGCTGGAATGGCAGGACGAGAAACCGGCGAAGCTGGGATGGACGCTGAGGCTCCCCTTCCGGCGCTAGCCAAGCAGTTGGCCGAAAACCGGCTGGAGGTGCTGGGCGGCTTTGCCGTGGCCGAGGGCGAGGCGGGCTTCCCGGCGGGGACGCGAACGCTGCTGCTGCTTGGCCCGAAAGAGCCGGGGTTCTGGGCGCACCTGAAGTCCCAGCCGGAATGGGACGGCGCGCCCGACCCGGTGGATCGCTGGTCGCGGCGGGTGATCGGGCGGATCGCCTGCGATCTGGGGGCCAAGGCGCTGTTTCCCTTCGGTGGTCCGCCGTATCACCCCTATTACCAATGGGCGCTGCGGACCGGGCGGGTCTGGGACAGCCCGGTCAGGCTGCTGGTTCATGCCGGGCAGGGGCTGATGGTCAGTTTCCGGGGCGCGCTGGCCTTGAAAGAGGCGGTGGGGGTGCCACCTCCGGCAGCGAAGCCCTGCGAGACCTGCGCGGCGCCTTGTCTTGTCGCCTGCCCGGCGGGCGCGATCACCGAGGCAGGCTATGACGTGCCGCGCTGCCACGGCTTTCTTGACCGGCCAGAGGGGGCCGACTGCCTGTCCGGCGGCTGCCTTGTGCGCCGCGCTTGCCCGCTGTCGCAAAGCTATGCAAGACTGCCGGAACAGTCGGCCTATCACATGGGGCAATTCCACAGATGAAGCGGTTGATCCTGACGCGGCACGCAAAATCCTCCTGGGACGATCCGCTGACCCCCGACCATGACCGGCCCCTGAACGAGCGCGGCAAGGCTGCGGCGGCGGATCTGGGGCAGTGGCTTGCCAGCCGCGACTACATTCCGGGCGAGGTTCTGTGTTCCGACGCGCTGCGGACCCGGAAAACCTTTTCCGGCATCGCGCCCGCCCTGCCGGGGACGCCGGTGCTGGAGTTGAAACCCGCGCTCTATCATGCCGGGCCGGATGTGATGATGGCGGTGCTGCGCCATGCCAAGGCCGAGGTGGTGATGATGATCGGCCACAACCCCGGCATCGCGGAATTCGCGGCCCGGCTGATCGCCCATCCCCCCGCCAACCCGGAGTTCGCCCGTTATCCGACCGGGGCGACGCTGGTGGCGGATTTTGACGTGGAGGATTGGTCCGACGTGGTCCTCGGGCAGGGGGTGGCGGTGGATTTCGTCATCCCGCGCGAGATCGTAGCCTGACGTCTGTCCACAGTGGACAAACTTTGCGTCTCTTGCGAAATCAAGGGTTTGGTCTGGCGCGTTAGGGCGGCCTGAACCATGATGCCCGCTGGTCTGGACCTCCCGCCGCCCTATGCGCGGAGGAGGAGGACCACGCCGAGGAGCAGGATGCCGATGCCCGCGAGCTGACGGGGGCTGGCGCGCTGGCCGAAGGCGAGACGGGCGACGAGGAGGGCGAAGATCACCTCGACCAGCGCCAGGGTGCGGACATTGGCTGCAGTGGTCAGCGCGAAGCCGGTGAACCAGCCCGCCGAGGCCAGCGCGCCGAGAAAGCCTGCGGCGAGGGAAGGGGCGAAGGCCCGGAGACTGCCGGTGAGGGCCGGGCGGTCGCGGACGGCAAGCCAGAGGCCAAGGGCGAGGGTCTGGAGCGCGAGCGTCAGGGCGAGGATGGTGAGGGCGCGGATCAGGAAGCTGCCCTCGGGCAGCGCGGTGATCGCGCCGCGAAAGCCGATGGCGGAGAGGCCGAAGGCAAGGCCGGCGGCGAGGCCCAGGGCGGAAGGGGCGAGGCCTGACAGCATGCTGCGGCCCTGACCGGGTTTCAGGGTCATCACCAGAACCCCACCCACCGCGACGGCGATGGCGGCCAGCATGGGGAGCGTCAGGGCCTCGCCCAGCACGGCCCAGCCGATGAGTGCGACGAGGACGGGCTCGACCTTCAGCCAGGCGGTGACAAGACCGAAGCCCTGGTTGCGCATGGCCTGAAGCATCAGCGCGGTGGCGGCGATCTGGGCGGCGGCACCCAGCGCGGTGAAGATCAGGGCGCGGGGGGTGAGAGTCGGGATCGTGGCGTTGGTAAGCCAGAGGGCGAGGACGAGGAAGGCGCAGGCGAAGGGCAGGCCGAAGAGAAAGCGGACATTGGTCGCGCCAAGGGTGCCAAGGCGTTCGGTCAGCCCGCGCTGGGTGGCGTTGCGCCCGGTCTGGGCGAGGGCGGCGGCGAGGGTGACGGGGATCCAGAGGTGGTCCATGGCGGCCTGGTTGGGGGACGGGAGCGGAGCGAGAGGGCGAAGTCCCGTTCTTGCAGGACTGAGAAGGCCGATCACAGAGTCGGGGTGAACCCCGACCTACGGGTGGTTCACGTCCCCCGGATGGTGTCGATCATCAACTGCACGTTGTCGGGATGCGCCTCGGGGGTGATGCCGTGGCCGAGGTTGAAGATATGCGGGCCTTTGGAGAAGGCCTTCACCACATGCCGGGTGGCGGCGATCAGGGCCTGGCCGCCGGTCACCATGTGTTCCGGCGCAAGGTTGCCCTGCACGCAGCCGTCGACCTGGACATTGGCGGCGGCCCATTCCGGGCTGACGGAATTGTCGATCGCCACGCAATCGGCCCCGGTGCGGTGGGCGAAGCCGATATAGCCCTGACCCGCCTCGCGCGGGAAGGCGATGACGGGGATGCCGGGATGGCGGGCTTTCAGGGCGGCGATGATTTTCGCAGTGGGGGCCTCGGCGAAATCGCGGAAATCCTGGCCTTTCAGGCTGCCGGCCCAGCTGTCGAAAAGTTTGATGACCTCGGCCCCGGCTTCGATCTGGGCGGAGAGATATTCCACGGTCGCCTCGGTGATGCGGTCGATCAGGGCCTGGAAGCTGGGGCGGTCGTGCGCTTTGAGCGCATGGGCGGCGGCCTGGTCCTTCGATCCCTTGCCCGCAATCATGTAGGTGGCAACGGTCCAGGGGGCCCCGGCGAAGCCGATCAGGGTGGTCTCGGGCGGGAGTTCGCGGGCGAGGATGCGGATGGTCTCATAGACCGGCGACAGGGTGTCGTGGATGGCGTCCACGGGGCGAAGGTTCGCGATCTGGCCGGGGGTGTCCGTCGTTTCCATCCGCGGGCCTTCGCCGGTTTCGAACCAGAGCTTCGGGCCAAGGGCTTGCGGCAAAAGCAGGATGTCGGCGAAAAGAATCGCCGCGTCAAAGCCGTAGCGGCGGATCGGTTGCAGGGTGACTTCGGCGGCAAGGTCGGGCGTGTAGCAAAGCGTCAGGAAACCGCCCGCCTTGGCGCGGGTCTCGCGGTATTCCGGCAGGTAGCGGCCCGCCTGGCGCATCATCCAGATCGGCGGGGTGGGCAGCACCTCGCCCTTGAGCGCGCGCAGGATGGTCTTGGTCATTTTCGGCCCTTTCGGTGACGGGCCCATGCCTCGGCTGCGGGGGCGGTGTTGTCAAGAGTTGTCACCCCGGACGGACAGGGGTAAGCGTGGGGCCATGCGCGATGATCTGCCGACCCCCGCCCGACCCCTGAAGATTGGCACCCGTGGCTCGCTTTTGGCCCTGTGGCAGGCGCATGAGGCGCGGCGATGCCTGATGGAGGCGTTCGCACTGCCGGAAGCCGCCTTCGAGGTGGTGGTGATCAAGGTCATGGGCGACCAGGTCCAGGACAAGGCTTTGCGCGATATCGGGGGGAAGGGTCTGTTCACCCGCGAGATCGAGGAGGCGCTTCTGGACGGGGGCATCGACATCGCGGTGCATTCGATGAAGGACATGCCGACCCTGCAGCCCGAGGGGCTGGTGCTGGACTGCCATCTGAAACGGGCGGATGTGCGGGATGCCTTTGTCTCGCCGCGCCACGGGTCGATTGCGGAGCTGCCTTTGGGGGCCACGGTCGGGTCGTCGTCCTTGCGGCGGCGGGCGCAACTGGCGCTGCGGCGGCCGGACCTGAAGCTGGTGGAGTTCCGGGGCAACGTGCAGACGCGGATGCGCAAGCTGGAGGAGGGCGTGGCGGAGGCCACGTTCCTGGCGATGGCGGGGCTGACGCGGCTGGGGATGCTGTCGGTGGCGCGCGGGCCCATCGCGCCGGAGGAGATGCTGCCCGCCGTGGCGCAGGGGGCGATCGGAGTGGAGCGTCGGTCGGACGATGCGCGTGTCGGCGCGATGCTGGCGGCGGTGCATGACCGGGAGACGGGCCTGCGGCTGGCGGCGGAGCGGGCGTTCCTGCTGCGGCTGGACGGATCGTGCCAGACGCCGATTGCCGGGCTTGCGGTGATCGAGGCGGATCAGGTCTGGCTGCGCGGGGAAATCCTGCGGCCCGATGGCTCGGAATCGGTCGCCGGAGAGCGGCGTGGGCCGGTGGGCGAGGGCGCGGAGATCGGTCTGGCGCTGGCGGAGGAGCTGCTGGGCCGCGCGGGGCCGGGGTTCTTCGACTGACCCCCGAAGTGCGGCGATCAACCGCGGTGCAAGCGGAGAGGTTGCATGCCTCCGGCGGGAGTATTTTGAAAAGAGCAGACGGGATGGGGGCGGGTGCCGCAGGGCGAAGCTTTGGAGACAGGCGCGTGACCGACGCTGATCTGGACGAGGCCCTGGCCAGGGCGCTGGCCGAACCGCCGCAGCGGGTGCGGGCGCTTGTGCTGCCGGACGGTCGGCGCTTCTGGCTGAAGCGGGTGGAACAGTTGTCGGGGCGGCTGCGGCTGCAGAAGGGCGATCCGGGGCGGGCTTTTGCGGCGGAGCGCGAGGGGTTGCGGGTGCTGGCGGAGGCGGGGCTGCCGGTGGCGGGCGTTGTGGCCGAGGGCGATGGCTGGGTGCTGATGCCTGACGCCGGGCCGGTGCTGCCGGAGGTGGTGCGCGATCCGGGCCGCGGCGAGGCCGAGAAGCTGCGGGCATTTGCGGAGGCGGGACGGGCGTTGGGGCGGCTGCACTGGGCCGGGATGGCGCATGGGCGTCCGGCGGTACGGGATGTCTGCTGGGATGGGGCCGAGGCGCGGTTCATCGATCTGGAGCGGTTCCGGCGGGCGAAGCGGGCGGGGGTCTGGCAGGCGGCGGATGTGGTGATGTTCGCGCAGACGGCGTTCACCCTGTGGCCCGAAGATGCGCGCTGGCTGGAGGCGGCGCTGGGGGCTTATGAGCTGTCGGCGCCCGAAGAAGCGATGGCCTCGGTCCGGCGGCTGGTGCGGTGGCTGGGGCCGGTGGGCTGGGTCGCGGCGGGGTTGGCGGTGCTGCGGCCGGGGAGCCGGGAGTTGCGGGCGGTGGGGCTGACGCTGCGGCGGTTGCGGGGCTAGGCGGACGGCCCGTCGGGACCTTCGTCCCTCCTCGCTGCGTTGGCGAGGAGAAGACGAAGTCGAACGACGGGCGGCCCGGTCAGGCGTGGATTGCGCCGTCGCCGCAGGCCAGCGCGGCTTCGCGGACGGCCTCGGACCAGGTCGGGTGCGCGTGGCAGGTGAGCGCGAGGTCCTGGGCGGAGGCGCCGAATTCCATCGCGACGCAGACTTCGTGGATCAGGTCGCCTGCCGCCGGGCCGATGATGTGGCAGCCGAGGATGCGGTCGGTCTGCGCGTCGGCGATCAGCTTGACGAAGCCCTCGGCCTGGAAGACCGCCTTGGCGCGGGCGTTGCCCATGAAGGGGAACTTGCCGGTCTTGTAGGCGCGACCTTCGGCTTTCAGCTGTTCCTCGGTCTGGCCGACATTCGCAACCTCGGGCGTGGTGTAGATCACGCCGGGGATCACGCCGTAGTTCACATGACCATGCTTGCCGGAGAGGATTTCGGCCACGGCCATGCCCTCATCCTCGGCCTTGTGGGCGAGCATGGGGCCGGCGATGGCGTCGCCGATGGCGTAGAGGCCGGGGATGCTGGTCTGGAAATGCGCGTCGGTCTTGATGGTGCCGCGTGGGCCCATTTCCACGCCGAGGGCTTCGAGGCCGAGGCCCTGGGTGTAGGGTTTGCGCCCGGTGGCGACGAGGACGATCTCGGCGTCGAGGCTTGCTTCGCTGTCGTTCTTCTTCAGCTTGTAGCTGACGGTCGCGCCGGTTTTCGTTTTCGTCACCGACTGGACGGCGGCGCCGAGGACGAATTTCAGGCCCTGCTTGCCAAGGATGCGCTGGAAGGTCTTGGCGACCTCGGCATCCATGCCGGGGGTGATGGCGTCGAGGTATTCCACCACGGTGACTTGCGTGCCGAGGCGGGCGTAGACCGAGCCCATCTCCAGCCCGATCACGCCCGCGCCGATCACGACCATCGACTTCGGCGGATTGGCAAGCACCAGGGCGCCGGTGGAGGTGACGATGGTTTCCTCGTCCACGGTGACGCCGGGGAGGGAGGAAGCCTCGGATCCGGTGGCGATGACGACGGCCTTCGCGCTGTGGGTGTCGTCGCCGACCTTGACCTGGCCGGGGGCAGGAATGCTGGCCCAGCCCTTGATCCAGGTGATCTTGTTCTTCTTGAACAGGAACTCGATCCCCTTGGTGTTGCCGCTGACGACATCGGCCTTGTAGGCCTGCATCTTCGCCCAGTCGACGGTGGGGGTTGCGCCCATCAGGCCCATCTTTTCGAAATTCTCATGCGTCTCGTGCAGCATGTGGGTGGCGTGGAGGAGCGCCTTCGACGGGATGCAGCCGACGTTCAGGCAGGTGCCGCCCAGCGTCTCGCGCCCCTCGACGACGGCGACCTTCTGGCCAAGCTGCGCGGCGCGGATCGCGGCGACATAGCCGCCGGGGCCGGCGCCGATGATGATGGTGTCGAAATCTGCCATGGGTCGGGTCCTTTGGTTGGGCCGGGAACCGGGGGTTTCACACCCCCGCGCGACATTGGTTACTTGGACCACCGGCGCAACCAATGTCGCACCCGTGGGATATTGAGCAAAGATGAAAGGGTCAGAGGAGCGCGGCCACGATCATCGTCAGAGTTGCGAAGAAGCCTACCGCCCAGATCGCCGAGCGCCAAGGGCGCCAGCCGAAAGCATAGGCGGGGATGTAGAGGAGGCGAGCGGCAAGGTAGGTCCAGGCGGCATATCGGGTGACTTCGGTGGACTGGTTGCCAAGGGTGACGACGACAACCGCGAGGGTGAAGAGGATCAGCCCTTCGAAATGATTGTTCATCGCGCGATGCAGGCGTCCGGTCAGGATCGAGAGCGGGCGCGGCTGCGGCATGTCGCGGGGCGAGGAGGTGTAGGCGGTGCCAAGCTCGACATTGGCGGGGATCGAGAAAAGGAAGAATTGCAGGGCTTGCAGCAGGCCCGAAAGGGCGAGGGCGGTAAGTTCGGGGGTCATGCGGCGGTTCCCTTGGTCCAGCGGGCACGGGTGACGGGGGTGAGACGGTTGGCGCGGGTTTCGGTGAACCAGGCGCGGCAGGAGGTTTCGGCCTCGGTGACGCCGGGAAGGGCGCGGAGGCGGGCGAGTTCGGTTTCGACTTCGGGCCAGCGGCGGAGGATGCTGCGGTCCTGCACGGCGTTGCGGTTGGCGAGGCGGTGCCATTTCGAGCCGAGGTGATACTTGTCGGAGGGCGGGCCCATGCCGCGGCCGCGGTCGTTCTTCAGGAGGAACAGGTCGGTGGAGCGGATGGCGTAGTGGTTGACGGTCGCGCCACCCCGCAGGGCGGTTTCGACCGGATGGTATCGGGCGCGGGGCGGGCCGTGCAGGACGGCGGAGGAGAGCGGGTCTCCGGCGGCGTTCACCGCCTGGGGCGCGGCGATCCGGGGCAGGGTGGGCATGTGGTCGGAGGCCGAGGCAAAGGCGCGGTGGCGAAAGAGCGACTTGAACTTGACGCTGGCGGGATTCGGGGTTGCTTCGCAGGCGGTGAAGGCGGGCAGGGTCTCGCCAGGCCAGGTGGCGTGGCCGTTGTCGCCGAACAGGCGCCAGGGCAGGGCGATACTATGGGCGTCCCCGGCCTTTGCCACGAGGTCCTGCACGGGGCCTGCACCGGGGGCGATGTTGAGGAATTCATCGCTGTCGAGATGGGCGAGCCAGTCGGCGGGGCTGTGGCGCAGATGGGCAAGCGCGCGGGCGATGCCGGAGGCCTGGGGCGGCGTGCCGGGCGAGACGGGGTTGGGCAGGTGGTCGATCTCGCCCCAGGCGGCGAGCGTGTCGAGCAGGTGGCCGGAGCCGTCGGTGCAGTCGTTGGAGCAGATCACGACGGGGCCGAAGCCGATCACCCGGTGGTAGGCGAGCCATTCGAGAAGATGGATGCCTTCGTTCTTCATGCAGGACATGAGCGCGACGGGGGCCGGGTCAGGTCTGGCAGCGGCGGGCATGGGGTCAGCCTGCCCTGCGCAGGCCGCTCTCGGCCAGGGAGGTTTCGAGAAAGGCCTGGAAGCTGTGGTTTGCCGCAAGATCGGCGAGGTTCCGGAACAGGGCTTCGGTCGTGGCAGGGGTCGGTTCCGCCGCAAGATCGAAATAGTGCCGGCCCTGTTGCAGCGGCGGCGAGAGCGGCTCGGAGAGGAGGGGTTTCCCGCGCTGATAGGCTTTCAGGATGCGGGGATATTCGGCATAGACGCCATCGCTGAAATGCAGGTTCAGGACCGCGCCCTGCCGGGCGATCAGCGCGTCGAGGGATCGTCCGAAGGTGCCGTGCGGAGCAACTTCGATCGGACGGTCGGCCTGGAGTTGGGCCAGAAGGCCACGACGCCGGTCGTTCAGGGAACCGAAGAAGACCGGCGGGGTGGGCTGAAAATCGGGCGCGACGGGCGTGGCGGGGAAGACATGCGGGCCAAAGCGCAGCTTCGCGCGCAGGTCCGGGGCCAGGAAATCATAGGCCGGGGCATTGAGCGGGCTGAGATCGAGCAGGATGTCGTAGTGACTGGCGAAACGCTTGCGGAAGCGTTCCCGCGGCATCCGCCACAGGGGCTTGCCGGCGCTGTCGAGGAACTGCTCGGTCTGGATGCCGATGCGGAAGCGGCCGGTATCGAGGGGCCGGTCGACGGCGTGGACGCCGACATAGACATCGACCGGCTGCGACAGGGAGCCGGAGAGGCAGCGGGCAAGGTCATGCGAGAAGTCCCGCAACACGCGATGGCCAGAGTAGAGATCGACGCCATGCGCGGTGATCTTCCGCAGCTGTATCGGCTCGGCCGGGGGGGCTGACGGGGGCGGGGCGACCTGCGGCTGTGGCGGATCGGCCGGCAGATATTCGTGGCAGGCGACGCGGAATGGCTGGAAGCCGTCCTTCGCAAGTGCAGATGCGTCGACATAGGCGAAGCTCTGGTAGAACCGTTCCACCCCGAACTCGGCAAGCGAAACGTCGCGATACTGGCTGACGATCCGGTCGTAACTGTCGGCGAGCACCCGGTTCCGCGGTTTCAGGTTCGAAACGACGACCAGGCCGGTGGGGGCGCAGTCCAGCACCTGAATGGTGAGGTCGGGGCGATATTCCTGCAGGATCGGGATCAGCTTCCAGACATCGCCGGTCCAGGCGCCGCGCGGGAGGTTGTCCAGATCGCGGGTGGTCATCGCATGGCCGAAGGGGCAGCAATCATGCAGGGCGATGACCGAGGTCGCACTGCCCGCGCGTTCGGTGTTGATGAAGTCCCGCAGGAGGTATTCGAAGAGATGCATCCCGTCGAGGAAACTGAAGTCCGGCTTGGCCTTCAGCGTCTTCAGCTGGCCGGCGGCGAAGAAATCGTCGCTGGTCTGCTGGAAGAGATGCAGCTGCGGCTTGTTGCCGGCCACGTCGTATTTGATGCGGAAGGCCGGATCGACGGCAATGGAGGGGCTGCGGGATTTCGCCAGCGAGCGCCCGGTCTGCGAGCCGACCTCCAGATACCAGCCGAAGCGCAGCTGCTGGTGCAGGGCGGCAAGGAAATCGCGGTAGTCGAGGCCCTTGGCGGGGATGAACATTCAGCGGCTCCTGATCACTGGCAAGCGGGGCTACCGGAGGCCGGGGCGGCGCGGCTTGTCAAGGGCCGGGTGCAGGGGCGGGTCACGGGAAAGCCATGGGGAGTTTGAGGTCGAGGAGGGTCAGGTTGAATTCGGTGTAGCTCTGCTGCCAGTCCGGGTGGGTGGCACAGAGGCCCGTGACCTCGGCCCAGGGGGTGTCGTCCGACGGCATCAGGGCCTTGGGATCGGCGGCGGTGGTGAAGGCGGTGATGGCCTCGGGCGGGGTGTTGTGGGCTTTCAGGATGGCGGTGGCGGCGGCGGTGTCGCGCTGCCAGTTGGTCAGGATCTGGCTGTGGGTCAGCGGGTCGAGGGCGGAGCAGGTGAGGAAGACGCGATGCTCGGCGATGGCCTGGGAGAGCAGGATGTCGGCGGCGGGGGTGCCGGTGGGGATGATCTGGGCGAGGGCGGGGGTGGTGAGGAAGGCGAGGAGGAGGAAGTTACGCATAACAGATGAACTCCATCAGCGAGCCGTCGGGGTCGCGGAAGTAGAGGCTGGTGCCCTGCCCCTTCGCGCCGGAGCGGGGGACGGGGCCGATCTCGACTGCGACGTTGTGAGCCTTGAGGTGGGCCTCGGCCTCAGCCAGGGTGCCATGCCATTCAAAGCAGAGATCGCTGTTGCCGGGCATGACGGGTGCGCGCGCGCGGGGGGTGCCAATCTGGCCTGGCCCGTGGACGTTGAGCTGCACGGGGCCAAAGCGGAACTGGGCGCCCTTGCCGAAGGGGATGACCTTTGCCCCGAGGACATCGCGGTAGAAGGCGATGGCGCGGTCCCAGTCGCTGACGTGGATGACAGAGTGGTCGAGGGTGATGCGGGTCATGTCAAGGCCTCGGGGTGGGTTCGGCCAAGCCGTGGTGGCGGGGCATTAGGGTTGCGCGGGCGGCCCCCACCCCCGGCCCCTCCCCACGAGGAGGAGGGGAGGCGCTTGTCGCGGCGGTGGGGGTGTGGTGGGTCATGGATTGGACCCGTTGCGTCCAAACAGGTTCTTCCCCAGTCCGAAGACGAGGAGCACGGATGGGAAGAGCAGCGAAAGTATCATCATCAATGAGGTCGTGTTTGCCGCTGTGACTAGGCTCGCCAAGCCTTCAAGAAACGTCGTGGGCTGCGGCAGTGGTGGCAAGAGCACGTTTCCACGAGATAACGGCCTCTCCCCCAGAGACAATAGAAGGCCAAAGAGGGCATCGCCGCACCAGACTAGCAGCGCGAAAGAAAGCGCCATGCCGAGCCATATTCCGGGTCGCCATTGGCGCTTGATTGCCCAGAGCAGCAATACGGCGATCAAGAGCATCACAACAGAAAAGTCTGCCGTGTACTGGATCAGTCTTGTGGCCTCATCCGCCGCTGCGGTGTTGGGAAGAATGTAGACGATGGCTATTGGCGCAAGTATCCGCGCCAAGAGCATGACTATCAGACACCAGCCTCCGAAAGCGGCCAAACGCATCACAAATCCATCAACAACCGACGCGGGTCCTCCAGCGCCTCTTTCACGCGGACGAGGAACGTCACCGCCCCTTTCCCGTCGACGATCCGGTGGTCGTAGCTCAGCGCGAGGTACATCATCGGGCGGATGACGATCTGGCCGTTCACGACAACCGGGCGGTCCTGGATCTTGTGCATGCCGAGGATGCCGGACTGCGGGGGGTTGAGGATGGGGGAGGACATCAGCGAGCCGTAGACGCCGCCGTTCGAGATGGTGAAGCTGCCGCCCTGCATTTCGGCCATCGACAGTTTCCCGTCGCGGGCGCGGAGGCCAAGTTCGGCGATCTTCTTCTCGATGGCGGCGAAGGACATCTGGTCAGCATCGCGCACCACCGGCACCACAAGACCCGAGGGGGTGCCGACGGCGACGCCCATGTGGACGTAGTTCTTGTAGACGACGTCACCGCCGTCAATCTCGGCGTTGACCTCCGGCACTTCCTTCAGGGCGTGGCAGCAGGCCTTCACGAAGAAGGACATGAAGCCAAGCTTGACGCCGTGCTTCTTCTCGAAGGCGTCCTTGTAGTCGTTGCGAAGGCCCATGATGCCGGACATGTCGACCTCGTTGTAGGTCGTCAGCATCGCGGCGGTGTTCTGGGCTTCTTTCAGGCGGCGGGCGATGGTGGCCCGCAGCCGGGTCATCTTGACGCGCTCTTCGCGGGCGGCGTCTTCCGCCGGGATCGGCGCGCGGGGCAGCGCGGCCGGGGCGGGCGCGGGGGCGGCGGCAGCGGCCTGTGCGCCGGAGGCACCCGCGACCGTGCGCGCCACATCTTCCTTCATCACCCTTCCATCGCGACCGCTGCCCTTGACCTCATCGGCGGAGAGGCCGGCCTCGGCCAGCGCCTTCTTCGCCGAAGGGGCGTTTTCCACGTCGGCGCGGGGGGTGACTTCCTCATGCCCCGCACCGGGGGAACCGATGGCGGCGGCGGCCTCGATCTTCGGATCCTCGGTCTTGGGCTTCTGGGCCGAGGGGTCGGTCTTCGGTGCAACCGCGCCTTCGGTCACGATGGCAAGGCGGGCATTGGCGGCCACGGTCGTGCCTTCCGGCGCGAGGATTTCGGCGAGAACCCCGGCAACGGGCGAGGGCACTTCGACGGAAACCTTGTCGGTTTCCAACTCGCACAGCATTTCGTCCTGCTTCACGGCGTCGCCGGGCTTTTTGAACCAGGTCGAAACGGTGGCCTCGGACACGGATTCGCCAAGGGCGGGAACCATCACGTCAGTCATGTCTAATCTCCGGTCTTCGAGGGTCACTTCAGGCCGAGGGCCTGGGCGACGAGGGTTTGCTGTTCGTATTTGTGGCGCGAGGCAAGGCCCGTGGCGGGCGAGGCGCTGGCAGTGCGCCCGGCATAGGTCATGCGGGTGGGCTTGCCGCGGATCTTGGTCAGGATCACTTCCATGTCCGGTTCAATGGCCGACCACGCGCCCTGGTTCCGGGGCTCTTCCTGGCACCAGACGAAGTCCGCCTTAGGGAAGCGGCTGAGCTCCTGGTTCAGCGAGATGGTCGGCAGCGGATACAGCTGTTCGACGCGGAGAAGATAGGTGTCCTCCAGCCCCTGCGCGTCGCGTTCGGCGAGGAGGTCGTAGTAGACCTTGCCGGAACAGAGGACGACGCGCTTGATCTTGTCGTCGGCTTTCAGCTTCTGGGTTGAGTTGCCCTTCTGTGCATCGTCCCAGAGGACGCGGTGGAAGGTGGAACCATCGGTGAAATCCTCGGCCCGGCTGATGCACATCGGATGGCGCAGCAGCGACTTCGGCGTCATCAGGATCAGCGGTTTCCGGTAGGTCCGGTGCAGTTGGCGACGCAGGATGTGGAAGTAGTTGGCGGGGGTCGTGCAGTTGGCGACGATCCAGTTGTCTTCCGCAGAGAGTTGCAGGAAGCGTTCCAGGCGGGCGGAGGAATGTTCCGGGCCCTGGCCTTCATAGCCGTGCGGCAGCAGCATCACCAGGCCCGACATCCGCAGCCATTTCGATTCGCCCGAGTTGATGAACTGGTCGATCATGATCTGCGCGCCATTGGCGAAATCGCCGAACTGGGCTTCCCAGAGGGTGAGCGCGTTCGGCTCGGCCAGCGAATAGCCATATTCGAAGCCGAGGACGGCATATTCCGAAAGCATGGAATCGATGACCTCATACCGCGCTTGCCCCGCGCGGATGTGGTTCAGCGGGTAGTGGCGTTCTTCGGTGGTCTGGTTGACCCAGCCGGAATGGCGTTGGGAGAAGGTGCCACGGGTGCAGTCCTGACCGGACAGGCGGACAGCGAAGCCTTCGGTCTGGAGCGAGCCGAAGGCCAGTGCCTCGGCGGTCGCCCAGTCGAAGCCCTGGCCTTTGGCGAACATCTCGCGCTTCGCCTCAAGCTGGCGGGCCACGGTCTTGTGCATGTCGAACCCGTCGGGGACGCGGGTCAGGGCCGCGCCGACCTCGGCCAGCGTCTCGGCCTTGATCCAGGTTTCCCCGCGCTGGTAGTTGTTCAGATCCTTGGTATGCAGGTTCTTCCAGCGGCCATCGAGCCAGTCGGCCTTGTTCGGCAGGAAGGCCTTCCCGGCCTCGAACTCCTCGTTCAGCCGGGCCTGGAAGGCGGCCTTCATGTCCTCGATCTCGCCTTCGGGGATCAGCCCGTCGGCGACGAGGCGGTCGGTGTAAAGCTGCAACGTGGTCTTCTGCTTGCGGATGCGGTTGTACATCGCCGGGTTGGTGAACATCGGCTCGTCGCCTTCGTTGTGACCGAAGCGGCGGTAGCAGAAGATGTCGATGACCACGTCCTTGTGGAACTTCTGGCGGAATTCCGTGGCGACCTTGGCGGCATGGACCACGGCCTCGGGGTCGTCGCCGTTGACGTGGAAGATCGGCGCCTCGACCATCAGCGCGATGTCGGTGGGATAGGGCGAGGTGCGGCTGAAGGCGGGGGCGGTGGTGAAGCCGATCTGGTTGTTGACGATGATATGGATGCAGCCGCCGGTGCGGTGGCCCTTGATGCCGGAAAGCTGCAGGCATTCGGCCACCACGCCCTGACCGGCAAAGGCCGCGTCGCCGTGCAGCAGGATCGGCAGGCTGGCGATGCGTTCGGCGGTGTCGTTCAGCTGGTCCTGCTTGGCGCGGACCTTGCCCAGCACCACTGGGTTGACGGCTTCGAGATGCGAGGGGTTGGCAGTCAGGCTGAGGTGGACCTTGTTGCCGTCGAACTCACGGTCGCTGGACGCGCCGAGGTGGTATTTCACGTCGCCGGAGCCATCCACATCCTCGGGCTTGTAGCTGCCGCCCTGGAATTCGTGGAAGATCGCCCGGTAGGGCTTCATCATCACGTTGGCGAGGACGGACAACCGGCCCCGGTGCGGCATGCCGATGATGACATCCTGCACGCCAAGCGCCCCGCCGCGCTTGACGATCTGCTCCATTGCCGGGATCAGGCTTTCGCCGCCATCCAGGCCGAAGCGTTTGGTACCCATGTACTTGACGTGAAGGAACTTCTCGTAGCCCTCGGCCTCGACCAGCTTGTTCAGGATCGCCTTGCGGCCCTCGCGGGTGAACTGGATTTCCTTGCCGTAGCCTTCGATCCGTTCCTTGAGCCAGGAGGCCTGTTCGGGGTCGGAGATATGCATGTATTGCAGCGCGAAGGTGCCGCAGTAGGTGCGTTTCAGGATGTCGAGGATCTCGCGCATCGAGGCGTGGGTCAGGCCCAGCACGTTGTCGATGAAGATCGGACGGTCCATGTCGGCTTCGGCAAAGCCGTAGGAGGCCGGGTCAAGCTCGGGGTGGTTGCCGCGGTCGGTCATCCCCAGCGGATCAAGATCGGCGGCAAGGTGGCCGCGGATCCGGTAGGCGCGGATGATCATCAGGGCGCGGATGCTGTCAAGGACCGCACGCTGGATCTGGTCATCGGAGAGCTGGACGCCCGTTTCAGCCGCCTTTGCGGCGATCTTCTCGCCCGCAGCCTTCACCTCTTTCGCGGGCGGAGGGGCGGCCCATTCGCCGGTCAGCGCGGCGGTCATGTCGTCGGCGGGTTGCAGCGGCCAGTCGGCACGGGCCCAGGACGGACCGGCGGCGGCGCGCTTGGCGTCGATCTCGCTGTCGCCAAGGGCGCGGAAGAACTCGGCCCAGGCGGCATCGACCGAATTCGGGTCGGCGGCGTAGCGGGCCTGAAGCTGGTCGACATAACCGGCATTGGCGCCGTCAAGGAAGGACGAGGCGTGAAACTGGGCGTTCGGGGATTGGTCGGTCATCGGGTGCCCTTTCGAACGGGGAGGAAGGTGAACGGCGGGGTTGGGGAGGTCAGGACCATGTCAGCACCTCGCGCTGGATGGCCTGGTAGTCCTCGCCCAGCCGGGTGTCGGGGTGATCGAAGATCTCGGGCGCGCGGCGCAGGGCATAGAGCGTGCCCCGCACCTGCGGGAAACGGAAGCGCAGGCCAAGCCCGTCCTTCAGGAATTCGGCGAACACCCGGCGCCGGGCGAGTGCGAAATAGCGCCGCCGGTGGCGTGGCAGGTCGTCGGAATGCTGCCGGGTGAAGAAGGCCACGTTCAGAAGGAACAGCGCGGCGACCCGGTGCCGGTTCAGCCGGGCGGCGGCCACCTCGTAATGATGCAACCGCGCCTTGCCGGACAGCACCAGCAGGCCATGGCGCGAAAAGCGGTAGGTGGCGTCGGTATCCTCGCAGGGGGAATAGGACAGCAGCCAGGGATCGAAGGGTTCGGCCAGCGCAACATTGCGCCGCACGGTCATCGCGAAGCCGATCATCGTCAGCGCCGGAGTGAGGTCGGGCTGGCCAAGACGGGCGACATCTTCGGTGGAGGTGGTCTGGCGGCGGGAATCGTAGGGCACGAACAGCCGCAGCGTGTCCATCAGGAAGATTTCGCGCCAGATCCAGCGGGTCAGCCGGTTGCGGGTGCCGCTGCGCTTGGCCTTGTCCTGGAGGCCGGTGAGCTTGCGTTCGATCTCTGGCGCGGCCAGCGGCGAGACCGGATCGTTGTTCGCCGTCACCCCGGCGATGGCCCCGGCGCGGTCGGCCTC
>JAGPEG010000136.1:1579-8522 GCA_018057165.1 Tabrizicola sp. | reverse complement strand
GCGTATGAAGGCGTGGTGTTCCCGGCGCTGGCCGCGTGGGAACCTGAGTTGTTGCTCATCTCGGCGGGATTCGATGCCCATGCCGATGATCCTTTGGCGGGGTTGGAGTGGCAGGCGGAGGACTATCGCTGGCTGACCGACCGGCTTTGCGATTTCGCCGGGGGGCGGGTGGTGTCCTCGCTGGAGGGTGGCTATGATCTGGACGCGCTTGCGGCTTCGGTCGCGGCGCATGTGGGCGTGTTGCAGGAGCGGGGCCGATGAGCGAGAAAGCGGTGGAGACGATGAGCTTTGAGGAGGCGATGGCCGCCCTGGAGCAGGTCGTGGGGGCGCTGGAGCGCGGGGAAGTGCCGCTGGAGCAGTCGATTGCGCTGTATGAGCGCGGGGCCGCACTGAAGACCTATTGCGCGAAGAAGCTGGCGGAGGCCGAAGAGAAGGTCGAGCTGATCCGGGCGCAGGAGGGACGTGCGGTGGGCACGACCCCGGCGGAGGGGATGTGAATTTCCCCGACCGGCTGGCGGCGGATGCGGCCTTCTGCGAGGCCCGGCTGCTGGTTGCCCTGGAGGGACGCGCGGACCAGCCGGTGACGCAGGCGATGCGTTATGCGGTCAAGGGCGGCAAGCGGCTGCGCGGGTTCCTGGTGCTGGAAGGCGCGCGGATGCTGGGAGTTGCCGAAGGCCGTGCGCTGAGTGCGGCGGCGGCGGTCGAGGCCCTGCACGCCTATAGCCTGGTGCATGACGACCTGCCCTGCATGGACGATGACGATCTGCGGCGGGGCCAGCCCACGGTGCATCGGCAATGGGACGAGGCGGTGGCGGTTCTGGCCGGGGATGCCTTGCAGACGCTGGCTTTCGAGCTGCTGACCGATCCGGCGCTGGGCTCGGCAGAGGTGCGGATCGCGCTGGTCGGCGGGTTGGCGCGGGCCTCGGGGATCGACGGGATGGTGCTGGGGCAGGCGCTGGACATCGCGGCGGAAACGGCGGGGCGGAGCCTGACGCTGGAGGAGATCACCGCGTTGCAGGCGGGCAAGACCGGGGTGCTGATCGGCTTTGCGGCGGAGGCGGGTGCGGTGATCGCGGGGGCTGATCCCGCGCCTCTATGCCGCTATGCCGCCGCGCTGGGGCTTGCTTTCCAGATTGCCGATGACATCCTTGATGTGACCGGCGACGAGGTCCGCACCGGCAAGAGGGTCGGCAAGGACGCCGAGGCGGGCAAGGCCACCTTCGTCTCGCTTCTGGGGCTGGAGGGAGCCAGGGCGCGGGCGGCGGCGTTGGTTGCGGAAGCCGAGGCCGCGCTGTCCGGGTATGGAAAAGGCGCGGCCAACTTGATTGCGGCGGCGCGGTTCGTTATCGCGCGGGACAAATGATGCGCCAAAGGCAGGCATGATGACCGACCGACCCGCTACCCCTTTGCTTGACCGGGTGACTGTGCCCTCGGACCTGAAGGCCCTTTCGGACCGTGAGCTGCACCAGCTGGCCGGCGAGTTGCGGGCGGAGACGATCTCGGCTGTCTCGGTGACGGGGGGGCATCTGGGCGCGGGTCTTGGCGTGGTGGAGCTGACGGTGGCGCTGCATGCCGTCTTCGATGCCCCGCGCGACAAGCTGATCTGGGACGTGGGGCATCAGTGCTATCCGCACAAGATCCTGACCGGGCGGCGGGACCGGATTCGGACATTGCGGACGGAAGGCGGGCTGTCCGGTTTCACCAAGCGGTCCGAAAGCCCCTATGACCCGTTCGGGGCGGCGCATTCTTCCACCTCGATCTCAGCGGCGCTGGGTTTTGCGATGGCGGCAGAGCTGGGGGGCGATCCCGGCGATGCGATTGCGGTCATCGGTGACGGGGCGATGTCGGCAGGCATGGCCTTCGAGGCGATGAACAACGCGGGCCATCTGGGGCAGCGGCTGTTCGTGGTGCTGAACGACAACGAGATGTCGATTGCCCCGCCGGTGGGGGCGTTGTCGGCTTACCTCTCGAAGCTTTATGCCGAAGCGCCGATGCAGGATCTGAAGCAGGTGGCGAAGGGGTTTGTCAGTCTGCTGCCCGGACCCTTGCAGGAGGGGGCGCGGCGGGCCAAGGACATGCTGAAAGGCATGGCGGTGGGCGGGACGTTGTTTGAATCCCTGGGGTTCGACTATGTCGGGCCGATCGACGGGCATGACCTGGACCAGCTTTTGCCGGTGTTGCGGACGGTGAAGGCGCGGGCGACCGGGCCGGTGCTGATTCATGTGCTGACGCAGAAGGGCAAGGGCTATGCCCCCGCCGAGGCAGCGCGCGACAAGGGGCATGCGACGGGCAAGTTCGATGTGCTGACCGGGGTGCAGGTGAAGGCGGCGTCGAATGCGCCGTCCTATACCAAGGTCTTCGCGCAAAGCCTGATTGCGGAAGCCGAGCGGGATGAGAAGATCGTCGCGGTGACGGCGGCGATGCCGGACGGGACGGGGCTGGACCTGTTCGTGGGGCGGTTCCCGAAGCGGTGTTTCGATGTGGGGATTGCGGAACAGCATGCTGTGACCTTCAGCGCGGGGCTGGCGGCGGGGGGGATGAAGCCGTTCTGCGCGATCTATTCCACCTTCCTGCAGCGCGGGTACGATCAGGTCGTGCACGATGTGGCGATCCAGCGGTTGCCGGTGCGGTTCGCCATCGACCGGGCGGGGCTGGTCGGGGCGGACGGCGCAACCCATGCGGGGGCGTTCGACATCGGCTTTCTTGCGAACCTGCCGGGGTTCGTGGTGATGGCGGCAGCCGACGAGGCCGAGCTGGTGCATATGGTGGCGACGGCGGCGGCGCATGATGCCGGGCCGATTGCGTTCCGCTATCCCAGGGGCGAGGGCGTCGGGGTGGAAATGCCTACGCGCGGGGTGCCGCTGGAGATTGGCCGGGGCCGGGTGATCCGCGAGGGGTCACGGGTGGCGGTGCTGTCGTTTGGCACCCGGCTGGGCGAGAGTTTGAAGGCGGCAGAGGCTTTGGCCGGTCGGGGCGTGTCGGTGACGGTGGCGGATGCGCGGTTCGCGAAGCCGCTGGACCGGGAGCTGGTCCTGCGGCTGGCGCGGGGGCATGAGGCGCTGATCACGGTCGAGGAAGGTGCGGTCGGGGGGTTCGGGTCACATGTCGCGCAGTTGCTGGCCGAGGAAGGCGTGTTCGACCGGGGGCTGAAGTTCCGCTCGCTGGTGCTGCCGGATGTGTTCATCGACCAGGCCTCGCCGGAAGCGATGTACCGGGTGGCAGGGCTGGATGCCGGGCATATCGAGGCCAAGGTGCTGGAGGCGCTGGGCGTCGCGGTGGTGGGGAAGCGGGCGTGAGGGCGGAGTCGGGGTGAACCCCGACCTCTACCTTAACCCGTCCATCACGCGGACGAGGGCCTCGCTGATGCCCGGTTCGGACAGGGCGTGACCGGCCAGCGGGACCATCTTCAGCTCGCAGTTTGACCAGCCCTGGGCCAGGGACCAGGCGGCCTGGGGCGGGCAGATCATGTCGTAGCGGCCCTGGATGATGGTGGCGGGGATATGTTCGATCCGGGCCCGTTCGCGGAGAATCCAGTCGTCGCAGTCAAGAAAGCCCGCGTTCTGGAAATAGTGGTTCTCCAGCCGGGCGAAGGCGCGGGCATAGTCCGAGGGGCTTTCGCCCAGGGCGCCTTCGTTCTGGATCGAGGCGAGGGCGTTCTCCCAGTTGGCCCAGATCCGGCCGAAGCGGGTTTCCTCGACCAGGTTGCCGGAGAAGAGGCGGCGGTGATAGGCGGCGATGAGGTCGGCGCGTTCCTCGGGGGGGATCACCTCGACGAAGCGGGACCAGAGGTCAGGAAAGAAGGCCCCGGCGCCGCCGCCGTAGAACCACTGAAGTTCGGCGCGGGTCATCAGGAAGACGCCGCGCAACACCAGATGGGCCACGCGGTCTGGGTGGGTCAGGGCGTAGATAAGCGCGAGGGTCGCGCCCCAGCTGCCGCCAAATGCGATGAAGCGGTCAATGCCAAGGGCGGTGCGGATCGTCTCGATGTCCTGCACGAGGTGCCAGGTGGTATTGGCGATAACGCTGGCATGGGGGCCGGACCGCCCGCAGCCGCGCTGGTCGAACAGGATGATGCGGTAATGCCGGGGGTCGAAGTAGCGGCGCATCGCGGGGGAACAGCCGCCGCCGGGGCCGCCGTGGAAGACAAAGACCGGCTGGCCGTTCGGGCGCCCGCATTGTTCGACATAGACCCGGTGGCCGTCGCCCATGTCGATCATCCGCTGATCGAACGGCTCGATCAGCGGGTAAAGGTATTCGATTGCGCGCTTTTGACCTGATCTTTGATCCATCATTGACCTATATACGCCGGGACGGCCCGGAGTCTAAAGCCAATACTTCGGGGCCAGGCAGGAGGCAGCGATGGCGGTGGATACGGTCGATCCGGCGGAAGTGGCCAAGTTCGAGGCGATGGCTGCGGAATGGTGGGACCCGGAGGGCAAGTTCAAGCCGCTGCACATGCTGAACCCTTGCCGGCTGGATTACATCACATCGCAGATCGCCGCCGAGTTCGGGCGCGATCTGGCGGACGCACTGCCGTTCAAGGGGCTGCGGCTGCTGGATATCGGCTGCGGCGGGGGGCTTCTGAGCGAGCCGATGGCGCGGCTGGGGGCGGATGTGCTGGGCGCGGATGCGGCAGAGCGGAACATCCCGGTGGCCGAAGCTCATGCCCGGCAGTCGGGGTTGGGGATCGACTATCGCCACACCACCGCCGAGGCGCTGGCGGCGGCGGGCGAGCGGTTCGACGTGGTGCTGAACATGGAGGTCGTCGAGCATGTGGCCGACCCACAGGCCTATATGGTGGCTTGCCAGGAGCTGCTGAAACCGGGCGGGTTGATGATCTGCTCGACGCTGAACCGGAACCCGAAGTCGTTCATGATGGCGATCATCGGGGCGGAATGGGTGATGCGCTGGTTGCCGAAGGGCACGCATGACTGGGCGAAATTCATCACCCCGGACGAGCTGTATGCGCTGATCCAGAAGGCGGGTCTGCGCCCGGTGGACCGCAAGGGAATGGTCTTCAACCCGGTGACATGGCGCTGGAGCCTGTCGGAGCGCGACCTGAGCTGCAATTACGTCACGGCCTCGGTCAAGGGCTAGGCGGGCACGCGGGGGTGGACGAAGCGCCGGTCGAAGGCGCGGGTGACGTCGCGGATCAGCTCGGCCAGGTCGTCGATGTCGGCGGGGCTGTGGGCCGCGGTCAGCTGGATGCGCCAGCGCGGGGCGTGCAGGGGCACGGTCGGGCTTTGCAGCAATGCGACACGCGGACCGGCGCTTTCCAGCAGGGCGGTGCGGGGGAGCGCGGTGAGCAGAGGCAGGAGGATCGGCACGAAGGGCGAGGCCTTGCCCATCGGTCTGATCCCGTCGGCCATCAGGTGATTGCGCAGGCGCAGCGACAGCCCGTGCAGATTGCGGCGGCGGCGCTGACCCTCGGGCCCTGCGGCGAGGTCGAGCGCGGCGAGGATCGCGGCGGCATTGACCGGCGACAGCGCCGTGGTCTGCCAGGGCGACGGGTGCAGGGCGGCTTTCAGGCCAGGATCGCGGAAGGCGGCGAACCCGCCCGCCGCGCCGAATGTCCTGGCCAGGCTTCCAAGCAGAATGTCGATGCGGCCATGGCAGGCCTGGATCTCCATCACGCCCCCGCCCGCCGCGCCCATCGCGCCAAGGTCATGGCTGACATCGACGACAAGGATCGCACCGTGCTGGCGGGCAAGGGCGGAAAGCTCGGCCAGGTCGGCGAGTTTCGAGCCATGCGCCGAGACGGCTGAAACGGCGATGGCCAGCCGCCCGCGCCGGGGTTGGCGGGACAGGCGGGCAAGGCGACGCTCCACCCCCTCGACCGAGGCGGCGGGACTGCGGTGCAGATGGGCCTTGGCGAGCAAGACAGTCTCGAACATGGCTGGATGGGCAGCGCAATCGACGATGACATGGTCGCCGGGACGGAAGAGTGAGCCGAGCGTCTGGCGGATCGCCTCGGTGCCCGAGGGGAAGGTGACGGCAGCGGGAAGCCCGAGGAAAGCGGCGAGGCGGTCCTCCAGCGCCAGGACCGGCGCGCTCAGGCCATCGCGCGGGGCGACAAGGCGGTGGGTGCCAAGCGCGGCCAGGGCGGCGGCGCGGACAGCGGGATGGGTGGCCAGGGCAAGATAATCCTGCAAGGCAAAGTTCAGCCCAGGGCGGGGCTGGGTCGCCGGAACGGGGCTGGCTTCGGCATCGAGAAGCCGGAGGAGCGTATTGTCCAGAGCCAGCGGGGCGTCGAGGGCGGGCCGGGGCATGGCGGAACCTTTCTGGTGTGACCCGCGACGGCGGACGACCGGACCGGGGGTGGTCTGGATGCTCACTAGGGGGAAGATGGCGCGTTAATTCCCCGTGAAACGGCCAGCGGCCTTGTTCCGCAGGCTTTCAGGCAGCGAATCAGGCCGGTTTCACTCCCGGTCTTTCACGCGATTTCACGATTTACTTGCGGCATTCACGTTGCGCCCGGCGCGATTGACGCTGATTTCACGCTGCCCGTCCGAGAGTGCCCCATGACGACGAAGCAAGGACAGGCGGGCCGAAAGATGTTCATCCGGATGATAGGCGTGTTCGAGGTGCGGGACGAGGCGGGACAGGACCGCACGCCGCGCGGTGCGAAGGCGCGGGCGCTGCTGGCCCTGCTGGCAAGGACGCCGGGCCATCGCCGCCCGCGCCGCTGGCTGGAAGCGCGGCTTTGGTCGGACCGGGGGCAGGAACAGGCCTCGGGCAGCTTGCGGCAGGCGCTGACGGAATTGCGCAAGGCGCTGGGGCCGCTGGCCGACCGGCTGGCGAGCGACCGGGATTGCGTGGCTTTGGCCGGGTTCGGCACGGATCTGGCGGATACGACTGCCGCGCGTCGGGCGCTGGCGCAGGGCCGCGAGTTCCTGGAGGGCATCGATATTCCGGACCCCGGATTCAACCTGTGGCTGGCCGA
>JAGPEG010000136.1:0-1479 GCA_018057165.1 Tabrizicola sp. | reverse complement strand
TGGCTTTGGCCGGGTTCGGCACGGATCTGGCGGATACGACTGCCGCGCGTCGGGCGCTGGCGCAGGGCCGCGAGTTCCTGGAGGGCATCGATATTCCGGACCCCGGATTCAACCTGTGGCTGGCCGATCTGCCCGAGGGCATCGAGGCCGCGATTGCCCGAGACCTGGCGGCGGCGGTTGCCCGGCTGGCGGCGGAATATCTGCTGGGCGAGGGACAGCGCGGGCTGTCGACCGACCGCTTGCCGGGAGGCTTTGACCTTCAGCTGGAAGGCGACTGGAGCGAGGACCGGGCCTATCTGAAGGTGCGGCTGGTGGCAAAGGCGAACCAGAAGACGCTGTGGAGTCAAAGGCTGATCGCAAGCCGGGTGCTGGACGGGCGGCGGGAGCTGCCTCAGCTGGTGTTCGAGACCACGGAAGCCCAGTTGATGTAGGATTGCGGGCCGGGGCGGGCCGTGTAGGGTCTGCCGGTGCCGAGGGACTGACATGACCCGCTATTTCCGCGACTATCCGGCCCGGACCGGCGACCGGATGCTTCTCAAGATGGAGCATTATCTGGAGCATTACGACGAGCTTCTGGCCACCTGGCAGGGGCGCGACGTGTCGTTTCTGGAGATCGGGGTCTACAAGGGCGGCTCCTTGCCGATGTGGCAGGGATTTCTGGGGGCGGGCTCGCGGCTGGTGTTCCTGGACATCGACCCGGCCTGTGCGGCGCTGGCCTTGCCGGGGACCACGGTGGAGATCGGCGATCAGGCGGACCCGGCATTCCTGGACCGGGTGGGCGCGGTGCATGGGCCGTTCGACCTGATCGTGGACGACGGCGGGCACAAGATGCAGCAGCAGATCACCAGCTTCCGCCACCTCTGGCCCCGGCTGGCGGACCGGGGGCTGTATATCGTCGAGGACGTGCATACGAGCTACTGGCCGGGCTTCGGCGGCGGGTTCCGCGAGCCCGCGAGTTTCATCGAATTCGCCAAGGACCTGATCGACCGGATGCATTCCTGGTACACCGAGGATGACGCCGGGTTCCCGCTGCACCCGCTGGCGCGGGAGATCGGGGGGATCAGGTTCTACGACTCGCTGGTGGTGATCGAGAAGCGGCTGAAGGAGCCGCCCGTGGCGATCACGGTGCAGAACGGACAGGTGGGGCGGTCGCGGCGGATGCTGGAGGTCCGGGGGCGGCGGTCGATCTTCTGATCAGCCGACGACCCCGCGAACAAGCTGGCGCAGCGCCTGATGCCATGGCTCGGGGGGATCGCCCCGGTCGATGGCGAGGGCCGCGCGGTCATAGGCGGCGGATAGCAGGGTCGCAGGTATCCGGGCCTGTTTCACCCCGGCAGCGCGAAGACCTTCCTCCAGCGTCCGGCCACCCGTTGCGGCATCAGTGTCCGCCAGGGTTTCGGGCGGCAGGGCGGCCGGCGCCTCGACCAGCATCAGACGGGCCCGGCCCGGTATGCGCATGGTGGGAAGAAAGGCCTCGCG
>JAGPEG010000135.1 GCA_018057165.1 Tabrizicola sp. | reverse complement strand
GAAAATGGCGGCCTCCGGGTCCGCCACTTCCCCTCTTCACAGAACAGCAGCGGCTTGTGGCCGTGCCGGGCGGACCAGCAGAAGCCCGCCCGTTGCCTGTCACTTCAGCTTGATGCAGAAATGCTTGCGGACTGGCTTCTCGATCTTCCAGGTTCCCTTGAAGCCCGGCTCTACGACGAAGGCATCGCCCGGTCGCAAAGTCACCGGCGCGGCGCCGTCGGGGGTGATGGTGATCTGGCCCTCGATCATATGGACGAATTCGTAGAACTTGTAAGCCGCATGCCAGGTGCCAAGCGTCGCTTCCCAGGTGCCGCTGATCACGCTGCCGTCGATGGAAGTGTGCTGCACCCAGGTCTTCATCGTGGGCGTGCCCTCGATCTTGGTCCAGCCTTCAAGGTCGGTCAGCATCGGCTCGGGGCCGGGGGCGGGAAAGCGGAAAACCATGTCGCTCATGTCAGTCCTTTCGGGGATCATTGTGGTCTCTTCGATTGGTAGGCCGGGCCCGGCAGCCTGTCCATAGGCCGTGAAGGGAAACTGATTTCCCTGTCAGGAAAGACTGCCCCTGCAGCGGCGAATGGTCTATGTGTCGGCCAAACCGGAATCAGACGGAAGGAACGCTCATGTTGATCCGCGAAGCCAGGGCGTCGGATGCCGGGCACCTGACACGTTTCATCAACATGGCGGCTGACGACCTGCCGCTGCATTTCTGGACGCGGACGGTCGGGCCCGAGGGCGACCCCTGGGCCTATGGCCGCGAACGGGCAGCGCGCGAGACCGGGAGTTTCTCCTTCCGCAACGCCTGGCTGGCCGAGGTGGAGGGCGAGGTCGCCGCCTGCCTCCTGGGCTATGCCGCCGACCCCGAACCCGCGCCCATCGACCCCGACACACCACCGATCTTCGTGCCGCTGCTGGAGCTGGAGGCGCTGGCACCGGGGTCCTGGTATCTGAACGTGCTGGCGACCTATGCGGCGCAGCGCGGCAAGGGCCTGGGCGGCGCGCTGCTGGCAAAGGCCGAGACCATCGCGCGGAACGGGGGCCACCAGACCATCAGCCTGATCGCCGAGGACACCCATCAGGACGCCCTCCGCCTCTACCGTTCCAAGGGATACCACGAGATCGCCCGCCGCCCCGTGATCAAGGGCGACTGGCAGGTCGATGCGTCGGAATGGATCCTGTTCGTGAAGTCGGTCTGACCCCGGTCAGTGCCCGAGGATCTGGCTGAGGAACAGCTTGGTCCGTTCGCTTTTCGGGTTCGAAAAGAACTCTTTCGGTTCGTTCTGCTCGACGATCTGGCCCTGGTCCATGAAGATCACCCGGTTCGCGACGGCCTGGGCGAAGCCCATCTCGTGCGTGACGCAGATCATCGTCATGCCTTCCTTGGCCAGCTCGATCATCGTGTCGAGCACTTCCTTGATCATCTCGGGGTCAAGCGCGCTGGTCGGCTCGTCGAAGAGCATGATCCGCGGCTTCATGCACAAGGACCGCGCGATGGCCACCCGCTGCTGCTGGCCGCCGGAAAGCTGGCCGGGGTACTTGTGCGCCTGCTCCGGGATCTTCACCTTCGACAGGAAATACATCGCCGTTTCCTCGGCTTCCTTCTTCGGCACCTTGCGCACCCAGATCGGCGCCAGCGTCAGGTTCTCCAGGATCGTGAGATGCGGGAAAAGGTTGAAGTGCTGGAACACCATCCCGACTTCGGACCGGACCTTGTCGATGTTCTTCAGGTCATTGGTCAGTTCGGTCCCGTCGACCACGATCTGCCCCTGCTGGTGTTCCTCCAGCCGGTTGATGCAGCGGATCAGCGTGGACTTGCCCGACCCCGAAGGCCCGCAGATCACGATCCGCTCGCCGCGTCGGACGGTCATGTTGATGTCGCGCAGGACGTGGAACTGCCCGTACCACTTGTTCATTCCGGCGATCTGGATCGCAACCTCGTCCGAAACCTGCATTGTAGCTGCTTCTGCCATGATGTGCCCTTAGCGATGATCGGTCTTCAGCTTGCGTTCGAGGTACATGGAGTACCGCGACATGCCGAAGCAGATGATAAAGAAGATGACGCCGACGAAGATGTAGGGCTCCCAGTAGATGCCCTTCCAGGCGATGTCGGCGCGGACGATTTGGGTGACGCCTTTCAGCGGATCCATCAGGCCGACGAAGGCCACCAGCGTGGTGTCCTTGAAAAGACCGATGAAGGTGGAAACGATGGCCGGGATCGACACTTTCAGCGCCTGCGGCAGGATGATCAGCCGCTGTGCGCGCCAGTAGTCGAGACCCAGCGCATCCGCCGCCTCGTACTGGCCCCGCGGCAGTGCCGCCAGGCCGCCCCGGATCACCTCGGCCAGATAGGCGGCGGCGAAGAACGTGACCAGGATGATCACCCGCAGGATGATGTCGAAGTTCGTCCCCGGCGGCAGGAAGTATTGCAGCAGCAGCGAGGCGGTGAAAAGGAGCGTGATCAGCGGCACGCCCCGGATGAACTCGATGAAGCCGATCGACAGCGACTTGACGATCAGCATGTCCGACTGACGGCCCAAGGCGAGCAGGATGCCGATGGGCAACGAGAAGGCGATGCCGGTCACGCCGATGACAATGGCCAGCAGGAAGCCGCCGAACTGGTCGGAGTTGATGGATTGCAGCCCCAATGGCAACACGCCGTGCAGAACACCGGCGATGGTATCGCCCGCGTAAAGCCACCACAGCACCGCGACGATGATGCCGGCCCCGGCGGCGGGCGCAAGTCCGATCAGCGGCGAGGCCAGGCGGAAGACGCCGTAAAGGACTGCGAATCCCGCCATCGCCACGATGGGCGACCAGACCGATCCTCCCCAGAGAAGCCAGAAGCACAGCGCCGGATAGAGCAGCGTGAGCCACAACAGCTTGCCCGGCTGCACCTGCGCCAGGGCAAGCATCCCAAGGACAAGCGCCATTGCAAGGACGAAGGGCAGGACCGGCGCACTGGCCAGGGTGAGCGTGATCAGCAGGAAGACCAGCACAGCGCCCAGCAGGATCGTCAGGTTGCGCTTCTGCCCGGCAAACAGCACCGGCGCGAGGGCCGCGAACAGAAGCCCGAAGGCCAGGACGGGCCGCCAGTATTCCGCCGGCGGGTAGAAGCCGAACAGGAACTGGTGCCAGCGTTCGCGGATCATCGCCCAGCAGGCGCCGGTCGCGCCCTCGCCGGCATTGGCGGCCACGATCTGACGGCACTCACCCAGCGACGAGGCGTGCCAGACCGAATTCAGCCACCAGGGCAGCGACGAGGCGACGAGCCAGTAGATCACCACCAGTCCGACCACGGTCAGCGCGATGTTCATCGGCGTCGAGAACAGGTTTTCGCGCAGCCATTTCACCGCGCCGCGCTCGCCCACCGGGGGCGTGACGGGCGGCAGCATGCTGTCGCGGACGAAGGTGACAGTCTCGGCGTGGGTCTCGCTCATCTTAGCGCACCTTCAGCTGGACGGAGTTGTTGTACATGTTCATCACCGTCGAAATCGCCAGGCTGATCGCCAGATAGATCAGCATCATCAACAACATGCACTCCAGCTCGCGCCCGGTCTGGTTCAGCGTGATGCCGCCCAGCGTGCCGCGCAGATCAAGATAGCTGACCGCAATCCCCAGCGAAGTGTTCTTCGTCAGGTTCAGATACTGGCTGATCAGCGGCGGGATGATCACCCGCAAGGCCTGCGGCAGGATGATCAGGCTCATCGTGCGGTTCGGACGCAGGCCCAGCGCGAAGGCGGCTTCGGATTGCCCCCGGCTGATCGCCATGATCCCGGCCCGCACGATCTCGGCGATGAAGGCGGCGGTGTAAAGCGTCAGCGCGATCACCATCGCCGTGAAGCTGTGCGCCACAAGGATTCCGCCCTGGAAGTTGAAGCCACTTTGCTTCCCGTTTTCATCAAGCGGAAACGACGGGTAGTCCAGATGTAAACCCATTGCGACCAACACTAGGATGATCGGTGCGAAGAGGATCAGAAGCGACTTCCACCAGATCACAGGGCGGACGCCTGTAGCCTCTTGCTGTGCGCGGGCGGCGGCAAGCAGACGTCGGTTGGCCCAGAGCGACCCTGCGATCACGATAAGGACCAATATCGTTGAAAATTGAAACGCCACTTTCATCGAAGTGTCGACCGGAGGTGCCGCCGCCGCTGCGTCGTCAGCTTTCTTGTCCGGTGTGGGATCGCCGTCGACAAACCCAAAACCATAGTCCACGATCTTTACGCCGTCTGAGCCGACTGTTTCAGTCGCAATTATCACCGGCGTCCGGCTGAAGTAGATAGAGGGGATGTTGGTCCCCCGGTTGGTGATCGCGACGCTATCGAACAGCACCATCGAGGCTTTCGGTGCCTCACCCGCAGCAATCATCTCGTCCGTGACCTTGAAGTCCTTCGGCAGGGGGGTCACTTCGGACAGGATGACATAGGACAGCAGGATCCACAAAAGCAGCGGCACGTTGCGGAAGGTTTCGACGTAGACCGTCATCAACCGGCTGACCAGCCAGTTGTTCGACAGGCGCAGGACCCCGACGACGACACCCAGGACCGTCGCGAAGATGCAGCCGAAGAAGGCGACCACCAGCGTGTTGATCAGCCCGACCAGAAGCGCGCGGAAATGTGTGCTGTCGTTGGTGTAGGGGATCAGCTGCTGGCCGATGTCATAGCCCGCGCGCTGCCAGAGGAAGGCGAAGTTGAACTCTTTCCCTCGGGCGGCCAGGTTCTGCACCGTGTTGTTCAGCAGCCATGCCACCGCAAGCGCGAACAGCACCAGCACGACCAGCTGGATCGTGTATGATCGGTACCGCGTATCGTAGATAAGCATCGAAAGACGAAAGCCGTCTTTCGGCACGTCCGTTGCCATTGCCATGGCTACCCCCTGTTTCCCTTAGGCGGCCCCGAGTTTCCGGTGGCGGTGAGGTCTGGCCTCTGGCCTTGCGGGTGTATTGCTTGAGAAAGAACGGGGGCGCCCGAAGGCGCCCCCAAAGACCCGATCAACGGAAGGGCGGTGCGTATTGCAGGCCGCCCTGGGTCCACAGCGCGTTCAGGCCGCGGGCCAGGTTGATGGTCGTGCCTTCACCGATGTTGCGCGAGAAGACCTCGCCATAGTTGCCGACGGCGGCGATGGCATTCTTGAAGGCCGCGTTGTCCAGACCGAACTTCACGCCCATGTCGCCCGAGACGCCCAGGATACGCTTGACCTCTTCGTCGGTGGACGAAGCCATCACTTCCTCGACGTTGTCCTTGGTGATCCCCTTCTCTTCGGCGACAAGCAGCGCGAAGTAGGTCCAGCGCACCACGTCACCCCACTGGTTGTCGCCATGGCGAACGACCGGGCCCAGCGGCTCTTTCGAGATGATTTCCGGCAGGATGATGTGGGTGTCGGCATCCGGCATGGTCGCGCGGCTGGCGGCCAGACCCGAAGCGTCGGTGGTGTAGGCGTCGCAGGCACCGGCCAGATATTGCCGCTGCGCTTCCGAATCGTCGGCCACGGTAACGGGCTGATAGGTGATGTTGTTCTGCTTGAAGAAGTCGGCGAGGTTCAGCTCGGTCGTGGTGCCGGTCTGGATGCAGACCGTGGCGCCATCAAGCTCTTTCGCCGAGGACACGCCCAGGTCCTTCTTCACCATGAAGCCCTGACCGTCGTAGTAGTTCACCGCCACGAAATCCAGCGCCAGCTCGCTATCGCGCGAGGCGGTCCAGGTCGAGTTGCGGATCAGGACGTCGACTTCGCCCGATTGCAGCGCGGTAAAGCGGGTTTCGCCGGTGGTCGGGATGAACTTGACCTTGTTCGGATCGCCCAGCACGGCGGCTGCCACCGCGCGGCACAGGTCGACGTCGAAGCCGGTCCAGTTACCGCTGGCATCGGGGTTGCCAAAGCCGGTGAGGCCGGTGTTCGACCCGCAAAGCAGCTCACCGCGCGCCTTGACGTCATCGAGCGTACCAGCCAGCGCCATGCCCGAGACCAGAGTGGTGGCCGCGAGAGCGCCGAAGAATACGGATTTTTTCATTCTTACCTCTTCCTGAGTAGACGACCCTTCTGCGGGCCATGTTTTTGTCGGTGTGCGAACGGACCGCACCCTTGGGTTTTTGCAGGAGGCTCGCCTCCCACTGCAACCAGTTTCGGCGAAAGCGCTTTTGCAGGTCAAGCGCGCACTGAGGATTTCCGGAAAAATGCCTGTTTTCGTCGGCTTACTTCGAACAAACAGCCGTCCTGTTCTCTGTTGACCGGCCCTTGGGTGGAAATGTCACCCACACAATCCGAAGAATCGGTCGGCTTGCAGGAAGGCAGCCCGCTTGCGGGCGGTGATGTCGGCGGCTTCCTCGTCCTCGCCCCAGAGCGAAATCTGCCAGTCTTCGTCGATCCGCGACAGGGCCCAGGCCGCGTCCGCAGTCAGTCGCTTCTGCGTCACCGCAAGCGCCAGGACCAGAGAGCCGGAGATGGCGACAAGATCGTGGAACGCGGAGAGCTGGAAGGGATCAAGCCCGCTTACCCATTGGTATAGCCCGGCAAGGCTTTCGCCAGGCTGGTCGACATGCATCACCCCGGTCGTGACCACAAGCCGCGCGCCCAGCCGTTGCGCAGCCCAGTCCAGGATCGGGTCCCAGGCTTCGGCCTGCCGCGCCACCAGGTCGTCGGGGCCTTCGGCGCGATAGCACAAAAGGTCGCTGCCCCCATACGAGGCCAGCATCGCCGCCACCGCATCCTGCTGTGGCGCAACCTTGTCGATGGCCGAATTTGCCGTGCGGGTGAAGGGCATCGTCTCGGGATCGACCCTGCCCGCCTGCGCCTGCCATTCCGCCGCAACGGCCTCGGCCAGCGCCTGCGTCGGCAGGACCAGCGGGGCCTTCAGCGGCGTGCGGACCGGACGGGCGTCAAGCTGCACCGCAAAGCCGCCGGGAGCGGGAACGGCGGTCGCGGTCGTCCAGAAGCGGCGGGCCGACCAGACGCTCACCGGATCACCTCGAACGGGTCGGCGGGGACATCATCCTCCTTCCAGTCCAGCAGCTTCCAGGTCCGGGCCATATGCTCCGGCAGAGGCGCGGTGAAGGTCATCTGCTTCTTGGTGATCGGATGCTCGATGGTCAGCGACCGCGCGTGCAGGTGCAGCTTCTTCGACAGATCGCCCCCGGCGCCTGCGCCCCAGCCATCGCCCAGGTTTTCGGATTCTCCGCCGCCATACTTGCCATCGCCCAGGATCGGATGGCCCATCTCGGCCATATGTGCGCGCAGCTGGTGCGTGCGGCCAGTGACCGGCTCCAGCGCCATCCAGGACAGGCGCGCGCCCAGGAACCACAGCGTGAAGTAATCGGTATGCGCCCGCTTGGCATCGGGGTGGTCGGCCATCTTGGCGGGATGGACGCAGAGCATCTTCTCGCCCTCGCCCCCCCTGCCCCGGCCCGGAGCCTTTTCCAGCGCGAACTTGATCGAGCCCTGGCGCGGATGCGGAACCCCCGCAACGACCGCCCAGTAGATCTTGCGCGCCGCCCGATGCCGCAGCGCCTCGGACAGCGCGCGCGCCACCCGGTCGGTCCGCGCCAGCATCAGGACGCCGGACGTGTCCTTGTCCAGCCGATGCACCAGCTTCGGCTTCTCCTTGTAACCGAACTTCAGCGCCTCACTCAGCCCGTCGACATGCCGGTCGCCCTGCCCTGACCCGCCCTGCGACGGCAGGCCTGCGGGCTTGTTCAGGACGATCATGTGTTCGTCCTTCCACAGGACGGCGGCCTGGATCATCCGGGCATCGGCTGCCGACACGCCCTGAATGCGCGCCTCGGTCCTTGCCACTTGATCCGGCAAGGGTGGCACCCGCACGGTCTGGCCCGGCAGCACCCGGTCCGAAGCCTTGACCCGCCCGCTGTCCACCCGGATCTGGCCCGTGCGGCACAGCTTTTCCACTGCCACCTGGTTCAGCTGCGGAAAACGGCGGCGCAGCCACTTGTCCAGGCGCTGTTCGCCCTCGTCTTCGGTCACGGTCAGGGTCTGGACACTCATGCGAAACTCCGTGCGACGGACAGCCCGGCCACGATGGCCGCAAGCGACACCAGAACCGAGACTGCCACATAGATGAAGGCGCTCACCGGCTCGCCACGTTCCCAGATCGTCAGCGTATCCAGCGAAAAGGCCGAGAAGGTGGTGAACCCGCCCAGCACGCCGGTCATCAGGAAGGGCGCAAGATGGTTGCCACCCTTTCGGGCGAGAATGACCACCAGAAAGCCCATCAGGAACGATCCGACGATGTTCACGATCAGCGTGCCGTAAGGATAGCCCGGCCCGAACGCCTGCTTCGCCCCGACATTGGTCAGATAGCGCAGCACAGCGCCGACGGCCCCGCCAAGGGCAACTTGAAGGATGGACTGGAACATGTCCGTCCTTTGCGGCGGGTCGCGCGTTTTGTCAATGTGCGGGTGCGCCCGGCCCGTTCCGCTGGCGGTCTTTGATCCGATTCGCGACACCCGGTTAACGGCTTCCCGGCCCTACGCGCGTATGTATGGTTCCCATACCAAGATCATACGCTTTGCATACGATCCGAATGTTCGAAAAGGACACGGGTTAACCCAGTGTTTCAAGAGGTTTCATCGCCTCGTTCCGGGG
>JAGPEG010000008.1 GCA_018057165.1 Tabrizicola sp. | reverse complement strand
TGCCGTCTTGTGGCCCGCGATCCTGGATTAACGCATCAGGTCAGCTTCGGACCAGCCAAGCAGCGCCATGTCTCCGGCGCGGGCGGGGTGGTCGTCGCCGACAATGAATTCATCAAGCTGCGGCGGCTTGACCGGGGTTGCCGAAAGCAATCCATGCACCTGCCCGCGGTGGTGGGTCTGGTGCTGGAAGACATGCGAGAGGATGTCGTCCCGGCGGTCGTGCTGGACCCGCTCTCCCCGGTCGATGGCGACGATCCGGGCCAGGGTCTCGGCTGTCTGGGCCTCGACATGGGCAAGAAGGGCGAGGTCGGAGTCCGTTTGCCGGCGGGCAAGTGTGGGCAGGTCGGGGCAGAAGGTCGCCGCGTCCAGATAAGCGCGGTCCAGCGGGCGGTCGAGCAGCGCGTTCAGGTAGAAGCGGTCGACCATCAGGATATGGTTCAACGTCTTCTGGATCGAGCCGAAGAAGGCCGGGCGCGGGGCGGTCAGCTCCACCGGGTCAAGGGCGGCGCAGGTGCGATGCAGGCGGGCATTGGCCAGGCGATTGGCCTGGGCCAGCTTGCGAAGCATGCGATGCAGCGGGTCCGTCATGGCTGCTCCGGGGTTCAGGCGTTACGCCGTGAATGGAGTCTGGCGCAAACTCTATGCCTCTTTCCAGCCCTTTTCGCGAAGCGCAGAGCGCCTGCCGGGCCAACGGAGTTCGGCGATCTGATGCGTCGGCGGCCAATCCTGCACCATCCCATGCATTGCAAGTGAATTGACAAAGTTCCATGCACGATGCTCGATGGCGGAAATCAGGGCGCAGGGCGTCCAGAAGGAAATGCCGATGTCCTACCGTCCGCCCGAAACCTATGAAGACCTGATCAAGCTGATCCACGACCGCTACGACGACATGTCGAAGTCGTACCAGAAGATCGCACTGTATCTGACGCAGAACCCGAATGACGTGGCCGTGCTGTCGGTCAACGCCATCGGGGCGAAATGCGGCATCCATGCCTCCAGCTTCGTGCGCTATGCGCAATCGCTGGGCTACAAGGGGTTCAAGGACCTGCAGGCGGTGTTCCAGCGGCGGCTGACGACGGCGGCGCCCGGCTTTGATGCGCGGGTCCGGGCGCTGGAAAGCGAGCTGGGCGGCGCGCGTGAGGGCGAGATCGGGTTCCTTGCCGATCTGGTGGCGCGGGATGTGGCCTCGTTGCAGGAGCTTCTGGCCAGCATCGACCCCACTGCGCTTGCCACGGCGGCGGACCTGCTTGAAGCGGCGGATACGGTCTATCTGGTCGGCCAGTTGCGGTCGGCCCCGGTGGTGGAGCTGTTGCGCTATGTGCTGACGATGTTGGGCAAGCGGACGGTGTTGCTGGATGCCAGTGGCGGGCTGGCCACGCATATGGCCAGGGTCGTGCGAACGGCGGATGCGCTGGTCGTGGTGTCGTTCCGGTTCTATGCGACCGAGGTGGTGAATGTGGCCGAGGAAACCGCCGCGCGCGGGGTGCCGATCCTGGCGATCACCGACAGCACGCTGTCGCCCTATGCGAAGCTGGCGCGGGTGCTGTTTGCGGTGCCCGAGCACGAATACACCTTCTCGCGCAGCCTTGCCGCGCCGATGTGCCTGGCGCAGGCTTTGTGCGTGGCGCTGGCGGCGCGCTTGCAGAAGGATGGCGGTGCGCCACGGATTCCGGTGGTGACGGGACCGTAGACCCCGCCCTCTCAGGCAAGCCGCATCGGTCCGTCCGGCACCGGCATCCCGCCCGCCACGGCACCCCAGACCGACTGGTCGAAGTTCACGATTGAGCCCGTCATCAGCCCGGCATCGTCCGACACAAGGAAGTTCACCGCCCGCGCGGCTTCATCGGGATCGACCAGACGCCCGAAGGGCAGGGCGGCTTTCGCCTTCGCCTCCCAGTCGGGATCGCCGCCATCGGCCTGGATCTCGCGTTCGTGGTCGCTTGCCATCCAGCCGACGTTCAGCTGGTTGACCCGGATGCGGTTGGCCATGACGGAAAACGCGGTGTTCGCGGTCAGCGTGGTCAGCGCGCCCTTGCTGGCGCAATAGGCGTTGATGAAGGGTTGCCCGGCCAGCGCGGAAATCGAACCGATGTTGCAGATCGCGCCCTCGATCTCCTTGGCGATCATCAGCTTGATCGCCGCTTGCATCAGGAAATAGGGGCCACGGACGTTGGTGGCGAAAAGGGCGTCGAAGGTTTCCGGCGTGGTGTCCAGGATCGTGCCGCGTGCGGTCGAGGCCCCGGCGTTCACCAGCACGTCGAGGCGGTGGAACAGGCGGTCGGTTTCGGCCACGACCATCCGGCAATCTTCCACGCGGGCGAAGTCGGCTTGCAGGAAATGCGCCGGGCAGGGCAGGCTTGCCGCCACCGCCTTGCCGCGCTCGGCGTTGCGCCCGGTGATGACCACGCCCTTGGCCCCCGCCGCCGCCAGACGCCGTGCAATCGCCGCCCCCAGCCCCTGCGTCGCCCCGGTGACGACGCAAACCTTGCCGTCCATCCGGTTCATTGCACCACCTCGTAACCGGCAGCGGCCATGACGCGCATGAGTTCCTTGTGGCCCGTCTTCGCCATTTCCAGCGGGGGCGAGACCTTGGGGTTCTGTTCCGCCTCGACCACGAACCAGCCCTCATAGCCCTTGGCGGCGAGGGCCTTGACGATAGCCTCAAAGTCCAATGAGCCGTCGCCCGGAACGGTGAAAGCCCCCTTCACCACCGCGTCGAGGAAGCTTTCGCGCGTCCGGTCCAGCCCGTCGATCACCCTCCTCCGCACGTCCTTGGTGTGGACATGGGTGATGCGCTTCCAGTGGGTCTCGATGACCCGCAGGTTGTCGCCGCCCGCAAAGGCCATGTGACCGGCGTCGAAGAGCAGGGGGACGGTGGAATGCTTCATCAACAGGTCCAGCTCCGCCTCGGTCTCGATGGCGGCGGCCATGTGGTGATGGTAGCTGATCGGCATCCCGTTCTTCGCGCACCAATCGGCGAAGTCGCTGATCTTGCGGCCATAAGCGGCAATCTCGGCCTCGGACAGTTTGGGCTTGCTCGCCAAGGGGGCCGACTTCACACCCTGAACGGACCGCGCGGTTTCACCATAGACGATGCAGGGCGCCTTGGCAGCCTTGAAAAAGGCGTGCTGCTGGGCGATCCGCTCTTTCTCCACCTCGATATCGCCGTCGAGGAGAAGGCCCGAGAACCAGCCGCCACAGACCGATATGCCGTATTTCGCCAAGATCGGGCCCAGCTCGGCCATGTCCATCGGGAAGCGGCGGCCGGTTTCCATGCCGGTGAAGCCCGCGACCGAGGCCTGGCGCAGGCATTCCTCCAGGCTCACGTCATCGCTGAGTTCCGCAAGGTCGTCGTTCCACCAGGCGATCGGGGCAATTCCAAGTTTCGCTTTCATCTCATTCGACCCTGTTCTTCAAATTCCGACACGCTGCTTGGCGCGGATTGCGATCTGGCTCTTGCGGGCCGCTTTCACGCTGTCGCGCTCCGACACCTCGGGCACGCCCACGTCCCAGTCGGCATCGCCCGGCACCCAGGCATAGGCATCGGTGGTGATGGAGATCACCGTTGTCCGGTCGTTCGCCTTGGCCCAAAGCAGAGCGGCCTCCAGATCGGCGAGGCTTTCCACCTTGCGGCTGGCGGCCCCCATCGCGGCGGCATGGGCGGCGAAATCGACATGCAGGGGGTTCTGCTTGTCGGTGATCCGGCAATCCTTCAACAGGTTGTTGAACCCCGGCACGCCCTTGAACTGTTGCAGGCGGGAAATCACCGCATAGCCGCCGTTGTCGCAGACCACGACGATCATCTTGTGGCCGGACAGCACCGAGGAATAGATGTCCGAGTTCATCATCATGTAGGTGCCATCGCCCAGCATGACGATGGGGGTTCCGCCCAGTGCCCCCGGCCCGGATTGTGCCATGGCGCAGCCCCATCCGGCAGCGATCTCGTAGCCCATGCAGGAGAAACCGAATTCGAGGTCGAAGCTGTTCGGCGCCTTCACCCGCCAGCCCTTCGCGACCTCGCCCGGAATGCCCCCGGCGGCGGCGATCAGGGTGTCGGTCTCGCCCGCTGACCTGTTCACGACGTTGACGACCTGCGCGTAGGTCGGGATTGGGGCGTTGGTCGGGGTCTGGTGGTCGTCCAGCAGCGCGTCCCATTCGGCGAACAGCTTTTTCGCGTGTGGCAGGTGTCCGCCGGGGGCCTTCCACGCGCCCAGTTCCGCATCCAGTTCCGCCACGCTTTCCAGCGCATCGCCCACCACAGCCAGCGCGCGGTGTTTCAGTGCGTCGAACCGCGCGGCATTGATCGAAATGAAGCGGGCGTCGCGGCTGAACGCCGTCCACGATCCGGTGGTGAAATCCTGCAACCGCGTGCCGATGGCGAGGATCACGTCGGCCTCCGCCGCAAGAGCATTGGCGGAGGTGGAGCCGACGATGCCGATGGGTCCGGCATGGACCGGGTGGTAATGCGTCAGCCCACCCTTGCCCGCGATGGTCTCCACTACCGGAATGCCGCGCTCGGCGGCGAACTTGGCAACCGCCTCCTCGGCCCCCGAATAGCGCACGCCGCCGCCTGCGATGATCAGCGGCTTCTTGGCGGTTTTCAGGAGCGCGGCGGCCTCGGCCACCGATTTGCGGTCGGGGCGCGGGCGGGGGATTGACCACAGGCGGTCTTCAAAGAATTCCACCGGATAGTCGAAGGCCAGTTCCTGCGTGTCCTGCGGCAGGGCAATGAAGGCCGGGCCGCAATCGGCCGGGTCCAGCATCGCGCCGACCGCCTGCGGCAGCGATTGCAGGATCTGCGCGGGATGGGTGATGCGGTCCCAGTAGCGGGTCACCGCCTTGAAGGCATCGTTCACCGTGACGCTCGGGTCGCCGAAATGTTCGACCTGTTGCAACACCGGGTCGGGCAGGCGGTTGGTGAAGGTATCCCCGGCGATCAGCAGCACCGGCAGGCGGTTGGCGTGGGCCGTGCCCGCCGCCGTGACCATGTTCAAGGCGCCCGGCCCGATGGAGGAGGTGGCGACCATGACCTGCCGCCGCCGCTTGGCCTTGGCAAAGCCCACTGCCGCCAGCGCCATCGACTGTTCGTTCTGCCCGCGCCAGGTGGGAAGCTGGTCCTGCACCGCCTCCAGCGCCTCGGACAGGCAGGTCACGTTGCCATGGCCGAAGATGCCGAACACGCCCGCGAACAACGGCACGCGCTGACCGTCGATCTCGGTGAATTGCGCGGTCAGCCAGCGCACCAGCGCCTGCGCCAGGGTCAGGCGAATCGTCGAGTGTTGCATCGTGCCCTCCTCTCTCGGTTTGCGCAGTGACCATAGTCTCACGCATTGATGGTTGACAATAGACGATATTCGCAACGAGTATTGCGAAAGAGGAATCGGGAGGAACCAGATGAACCGGAATGCTGCTACGGGGCCAGTGGGCGAGACGATCCGCCCTGGCCATTTCCGGCAGGGAGGCTGGTGATGTACGCCCGGTTCGGCCTTTTCATTGCAGGCGAGTGGCGGGCCAGTGCCGCAAGCACCACGGCGCCGGTGTTCAGCCCGGTGACGGAACAGTCGATGGGCGAGTGTCCGGTGGCCTCGACCGCCGATACCGAGGCTGCGCTGGCGGCGGCTGCCAAGGGGTTCAAGGCCTGGGCCGCGACGCCCGCCTTCGAGCGTGCCGATGCGTTGCACCGGATCGCCGACGAGATGCTGCGCCGGGCCGACGAGGCCGCGCGGATGATCAGTCTGGAAACCGGCAAGCCCATCGCGCAATCCGGGCGGGAATGGGGTCTCAGCATCGACCAGTTCCGCTGGTATGCCGAGCAAGCCCGCCGCATCTATGGCCGGATCATCGAGTCCCGCGTGCCGGGCGGGCGGTTCGAGATCCACCATGAGCCGGTGGGGATCGTCGCGGCCTTCACCGCCTGGAATTTTCCCGCAGCCCTGATCGCGCGCAAACTCGCTCCCGCCCTTGCCGCAGGTTGCGCCACCATCGTCCGCCCCTCGTCGCAGACGCCGGGCGTGGCAATGGTGATGGTTGACTGCTGCCGGGCGGGCGGCCTGCCCCCCGGCACGGTCAACCTGGTTGTCGGGCCGACGGCGACGACCTACGCGCCGCTGATGGCCGCGAAAGCGGTGCGCAAGGTGTCGCTGACCGGCTCGACCCGCGTCGGCCAGCAGATGATCCGCGATGCGGCGGCGACGCTGAAGAAAGTGTCGATGGAGCTGGGCGGCAATGCCCCGGTGATCGTCTATGACGACGCGGAGCTGGAGGCCTGCCTGAATGTCGCCGTGCCGACCAAATTCGCCAATGCGGGACAAGTCTGCGTGACCGGGGACCGCTTCTATGTGCATGACCGTCTGCACGATGCTTTCGTCGAGGGCTTCGTGAAGCGCGCGCAGGCGATCAAGCTGGGCGACGGGCTGGACCCGAGCGTGGGCATGGGGCCGCTGATCAGCACGGACCGGCTGGCCGAGATGGAGAAGATCGTCGCGGGCGCGGTTGCCACGGGGGCGAAGCTCGCAGCGGGCGGAAAGCGGGCGCAGGGCTTCAACGTCGGGCATTTCTATGAGCCGACGGTTCTGACGGGCTGCACCGACGATATGGGCGTGATGGCTGAGGAAAACTTCGGCCCCATCGCCGCGATCAGCCGCTTCAGCACGGAGGACGAGGTGCTGGCCCGCGCCAATGCCTCCGACATGGGCCTGTCGGCCTATGCTTTCACGACGAACCCGGCCCGCGCCCGGCGTACCGTGGCTGCGCTGAAAGCCGGGATGGTCGGGATCAATTCCTTCGCGATGGCCGCCTCCGAGGCGCCCTTCGGCGGAACCAACCATTCCGGCATGGGCCGCGAAGGCGGGGCCGAAGGCATCCGCGACTATCTTGACGTCAAATCCAGCCAGATGGTGTGGTCATGATCCCGAACAGGTTGAAAACGCTCTGGGCCGAAGGCAAGCCCACGATCAACGGCTGGTGTTCCATCGGCAACCCCTTCAGCGCCGAGATCATGGCGGCGCAGGGCTTCGATTCCGTGACCATCGACATGCAGCACGGCGCGCTGGACTACAGCGCCCTTCTGCCGATGTTGCAGGCGATGCGGGCCAGCGGAGCCACGCTGATGGCCCGCGTGCCCTGGCTGGAGCCCGGCATCATCATGAAGGCACTGGATGCCGGGGCCTACGGCATCATCTGCCCGATGGTGAACACCGCCGAGGAGGCGGCGCGCTTCGTCAGCTATCTGCGCTATCCGCCGCTGGGTCAGCGCAGCTTTGGCCCGACACGGGTGTCCTTCGCGGCTGGGGCCAATTACGCGGGCGAGGCGAACGACAACATCCTGGCCTTCGCGATGATCGAGACGGCGGACGGCATGGCGAACCTTGATGCCATCGCCGCGACGCCGGGGCTGGACGGGATCTATGTCGGCCCGGCGGACCTGACGCTGTCGCTGCATCAGGGTCGCCTGCCCCCCGGTTTCGACCGGGAGGAGCCGGAGATGATCGCGGCTTTGCAAACCATCGTCGCGGCCTGCAAGACGAACGGTCTGCGCGCCGCGCTGCATTGCGGGACGCCGGATTATGCCGCCCGCGCGATCGGCTGGGGCTTCGACATGACGACTGTGGGGGGCGATGTGCGCTTTCTTGCAGCGGCGGCAGGGGCTGCCGTGGCGGGGTTCCGCAAACTGACCGAAGGGGTGACGACGAAGGCCGAGAAGGGGGGCTACTGATGCCGCACCTGCTGATCGCAGGGAAGCTGCATCCTTCGGGACTTGCACTGTTGCAGGACGCGAAGGGCGTGACCTTCGACTATGTCGAGGAGATTTCCGAGCCGTCGTATCAGGCGTTCCTGCCCAAGGCTGATGCGCTGGTGATCCGCACGCAACCCTTGTCCGCCGCCTCCATCGCCAAAGCGCCGGGGCTGCGGATCGTCTCGCGCCACGGGGTCGGCTATGACGCGGTCGATGTGGCCGCGCTGAATGCGCGGCGGGTGCCGCTGTGTATCGTCGGGGACGTGAACTCCTCGGGCGTCGCCGAACATGCGATGATGCTGATCCTTGCGGCGACCCACCGCCTGATCGCCGCCGACCGGGCGACACGGGGCGGCGACTGGGGCTGGCGCAACGGGTTGCAGACGCAGGAGGTCGCGGGCAAGCGGCTGTTGATCCTGGGTTTCGGGCGGATCGGGCAGAAGCTGGCCGGGTTGGCACGGGCATTCGGGATGGAGGTTCACGCCCATGATCCCTTTGTTCCGGCAGACCGTTGGCCCGACGCGGCTGCCCGTGCGTCCGACCTTGCCCGTGCGCTGGCCGAGGCTGACGCCGTCTCGCTGCACCTGCCGCGCACCGAAGGGGCGGTCCTTGGGGCGGCAGAGCTTGCGCTGATGAAACCAACCGCCGTCGTCGTGAACACCGCCCGCGGCGGGCTGGTGGATGAGGTCGCCCTCGCGGATGCCCTGCGCGCAGGTCGCCTTGGCGGGGCGGGGATCGAGGTCTTCGAGGCCGAACCTCCCGCTGCCGACCACCCGCTGTTTGGCATCGGCACGGCTGTCCTGACCCCGCACAACGCCGCCCTGACGGTCGAATGTGCGGAACGGATGGCGCTGGCTTCGGTGCAGAACGTGCTGGATTTTTTCGCCGGGACACTGGACCCGGCGCTTGTCGTCAACCGGGCCGCTTTGGGCGGCAGCAAGGATTCTGCAACATGACCAAACCGAAACTCCGCATCGGCCTGATCGGGACCGGCTTCATGGGCAAGGCCCATGTCTTCGGTTTCACCTCGGCCCCCCGCGTGTTCGAACTGCCCGTTGATCTGGAGTTGCACACCGTCGCCGACCTCACCGAGGCCGCCGCCGAACGGGCGCGGCAGACGCTGGGCTTTGCCCATGCCACGTCAGATTGGCGGAGGATCATGGCGAACCCCGAGATCGACCTGGTCTCGATCACGGCGCCGAACGCCCTGCACAAGGAAATGTCGCTGGCGGCGATTGCCGCCGGAAAACATGTCTACTGCGAGAAACCTCTCGCGCCCCTCGCCGCCGATGCGCTGGAGATGACGCTGGCGGCGGAAGCCAAAGGGGTGAAGACTCAGGTCGGGTTCAACTACCTGTGCAACCCGATGCTGGCCACCGCGCGCGAGATGATCGCAGCCGGAGAGCTGGGCGAAATCCGGGGCTATCGGGGTCTGCATGCCGAGGATTACATGGCCGACGCCAGCGGCCCCTTCACCTTCCGCCACGACCCGGCGGGCGGCGGAGCTTTGGCCGACATCGGCAGTCACGCGCTGGCGACGGCGGAGTTCCTGTGCGGGCCGATCTCCAGGGTCATGGGCGATTGCGTGACGATGATCGGCAGCCGGCCGGACGGCAAGGGCGGCACGAGGAAGGTCGAGGTCGACGACGTGGGCCGCGCCTTCCTGCGCTTCGAGAACGGGGCGACCGGCAGCATCGAGGGCAACTGGATCGCGACGGGCCGCAAGATGCAGCATGATTTCGAGGTCTACGGGACCAAGGGCGCGCTGGCTTTCAGTCAGGAGCATTTCAACGTGCTGCACTATTTCTCGACCTCGGATGCGAAGGGTCGCCAGGGCTTCCGGCGGATCGAGGCGGGGCCTGACCACGCGCCCTACGGGCTGTTCTGTGTCGCGGCGGGGCATCAGATCGGGTTCAACGATCTGAAGGCGATCGAGGTGGCGGGCTATGTGCAGGCTGTCGCGGGCAAGGGGCCGGAGCCGTTCAACTTTCGCAAGGGGTTGCGGATTCAGACGCTGGTCGAGACGATCCAGACCTCCAGCCGCGAGGGGCGCTGGCTGGCGGTGGGCTGAGGTTGTCCACAGTGGACAGTTGAGCCTTCCCAAGCAAAAACAATATCTTGTCCGTGGGCATTCAGGAAATCTTAACCCCCGCCCATGGACCCGGACCCGGCCCGATCCCGCCCCTGCGGCAGGGTTGGTCCCGCAAGATCAACCCCTGACATGGGATGCCAGACATGCCGATCCGTTTTGCCCTGAACCGCACCTGCGCGCCGCACCTGCCGCTTGCGGAGTTCATCGCGCTGGCCACCCGCGTCGGGGTGCGGGCGGTGGAGATTCGCAACGACATCGAGGGGCGCGAGTTTCATGACGGCACCCCGGCGGCAGAGGTGAGGGCGCGGCTTTCCGATGCCGGGCTGGAGGTTGCCTCGGTCAACGCGCTGCAACGGTTCAACGACTGGTCCCCCACCCGCGCGAAGGAGGCGGAGGCGATCATCGCCTATGCCGCCGCGCTGGGCGCGCCTGGTGTGGTGCTGTGCCCCGTCCACAACGAGGATCATGGCTGGACCGAGGCCGAGGCCGAAAGCAACCTGCGCGAAGGGCTGCGGCAGTTGCGGCCAATCCTCACGGCGCATGGCATCACCGGCTATGTCGAGCCTCTGGGGATGACGGGCTCGACTATGAAGCGTCAGGACAGGGCGGTGGCGGCAGTCACCGATATCGACGGCTGGGATGCCTATCAGCTGTGCTACGACACGTTCCAGTTCTTCCGCTGTGGCGACACCCGGCTTTTCCCCGACCGCATCGGGTTGGCGCATATGTCGGGGATCGCCCGCAAAGATCTGGTGCCGGGCGAGTTGACCGAACCCGACCGGGGCCTGATCTTCGTCGGCGACCGGGTCGGCAACATCGCGCAACTGCGGGCACTGACATCGGCGGGCTATCAGGGCTTCGTCTCGATGGAGCCGTTCAGCCCCGAGGTCCAGCGCGATCCGCGTTTGCCCGACCATCTGCGCGCGAGCCTGGACTATGTCGCGATGCTGCTGGCCCCGGAGGCCGGAGCGTAAACGGCGGGGCTTGCTGAAACTGCCGGACGTCCCGAGCGACACGCGGGCGATAGCCTGCCGCATGACCTGACTGCCTCAGGAACCGGGCGCGTCGAGGAACCGATACCCGATACCGGGTTCTGTTGCGATGAAACGCGGGTTCGCGGCGTCGTCGCCAAGTTTCTGGCGAAGCTGGCGGATGTAGACACGAAGATATTGGCTGTCGTCGGCATGGGCCGGCCCCCAGATTGCCTTCAGGATCATCTCCTGCGTGACAAGGCGTCCGCAGTGGCTGGCCAGCATCCACAAGAGGTCGAATTCTCGCCGGGTCAAATGCAAGGGCTGTCCGTCAAGCCGGGCAGAATGGTCGGCAACGTCGATCAGAAGCGGGCCGATGGTCAGGGTAGAGGGGACGGCTTCCGAGCCACGGTCGCGCAACAGGCCACGCACCCGCGCCAGGAATTCCTTAACTCCGAACGGCTTGACCACATAATCCTGCGCCCCTGCATCCAGGGCTTCGACTTTGCCTGCCTCGTCGGCGCGGACCGACAGGATCAGGACGGGAACCTGGCTCCAGCCCCGCAGATCGCGCAGCACTGCAAGGCCATCGGCATCGGGCAATCCAAGATCCAGCACGACCAGCGCAGGGGTTTCGCGCGCGGTCTTGGCCAGGCCGTCCCGTGCGGTGCCCGCCTCGATCACGCCGTAACCCTCGGCCTCAAGCGCCACACGCAGGAAACGGCGTATCGGCGGCTCGTCGTCGATGATCAGGATGCGGGCGTCGATCATGTGGCGACCTCGGGGTTGTGCAGGGGAAGCGCAAGCACGATACGGGTGCCGGTGCCGTCGGGCCAGCCGGTCTCGACCCGGATCGTGCCTCCCATTGCCTCGACCAGGCCCTTGCAGATCGCAAGGCCAAGGCCGGTGCCCGCGCGTTGACGGTCGCCGCCCGCGACGCGGTAGAACATGTCAAAGACATGCGCCTGATCCGCCGGGGGAATGCCGGGGCCGTGGTCTGTCACTGACAGCTCCAATCGGACGCCGACAAGCTGCGCCGCGACCGTGATCCGACTGCCGCCCGGCGCATATTTGGCGGCGTTGTCCAGGATGTTGACCAGCACCTGTTCCAGCAGGACCCCGTCTGCCAGGATCAGCGGCAGGTTCGGGGCAAGCTCTGCGCTCAGTTCGTGCGCGCGCAGAACGCCTTTCATGCGCGACCGCGCCCCGCCGACGATTTCGGCGATGTCCTGCGGGGCCAGCCGTGGTTTCAGGGCGCCGTGTCCCAGCCGCGTCATGTCCAGAAGGTTCTGGACGTAACGGTCCAGTCGTTCGCCCTCCTCGCGGATGTTCTCGGCCAGGTCGCGACGGGCTGCGGGTTGCAGCTCGCTTTCGGCCAGATGGCCCGCCGCGCCGATGATCGTGACCAGGGGCGTGCGCAGGTCATGGCTGACCGAGTTCAAAAGCGCGGTGCGAAGCCGTTCGGTTTCCGAGGCAAGCTGGGTGGCGGCCAGGTCTTCGGTCAGCCGCAGCCGTTCGAGCGCCAGCGCGATCTGATCGATCAGCGCCTCGAGCAGCCGTCGGTCGGTGCGGGCAAGCTGGCGGTCGTCCTGATAGGCGATGCCAAGGACGCCGAGACGTCTGTCCCCGGCGACCAAGGGCAGGAAGAACCAGCGCGCAGTGGGAAGCGTGTCCGATCCACGCCCTGCGGGTTCCGCCTTTTCCCAGGCGAACTGGGCGGCGGACTGGTCGCGGATGTCAAGCCGGTCTTCCGGGGGGAAGCCGCCGACGATCTGCAGCTCTGGCCCCCGCGGCAGGAGAAGCACGGATTCGCAGCGCAGCGTGGTCGCGACATGGCTGACCGAAGCCCAGACCACGTCATCGGCGGTTGCGGCGGCGGCGACGCGGCGGCTGAAGTCGTAAAGCTTGTTGGTCCGGTCCGCGATGGCGGCCTGGGCCTCGATGCGCGCACGCAGGCGGGCGGCCAGATTGCCGGTGATCAACGAGGCGACGAGGAAAAGGCATAGGGTCAGCAACTCGGTGCGGTCGGTGACGGTGAATGCAAGGCGCGGATCGACGAAGAAGTAATCATAGCTCAGGAAGCCCAGCACCGAGGTCAGCACCGAAGGCCCCATGCCGCGGCGGCTGGCGACGACGATCACGGCGGTCATGAAGATCAGCGCCAGCGAGGCGACCGGGAAAAGCCGGTCCACCGCCCATGCGCAGAGCGTGGCAACGAAAGCGGCCAGCACCGCCTCGCCCCAGGCGCGGGGCGCGGTGGGCAGCGCGCGGAAATGCGGGCGCCTGATGCGCGCGGGCTGGTCGGGTTCCGAGGCCACGGTGATCTCGAACGAGCCGGACCTGTGCAGCAGGTCGGCCGCAACATCTTCGCCGATCAGCCGGGCCCAGAGAGGGCGGCGGCGGGGGCGGCCGATGACGATGCGGCGCACGTTGCGGTCACGGGCATAAGCGAGGATCGCCTCTGCCACATCATGTTCGGCCTCCAGGGTGGCAAGTTCCGCTCCCAGCCTTTCGGCCAGGCGAAGGCTGCCGGCCAGGCGGTCCTTGTCCGCCTCGGGCAGGGTTTCGGCGCGGGACTGCGCCACGTTCAGCGCGATCCAGTCGGCACGGGCGCGGTCGGCCGACCGTTTGGCGACCCGGATCGCCTCCCGCGCGGCGGGACTTTCGTTGATGCAGACCAGCACACGTTCCTGGGTGGGCCAGGGGCCGGCTATGGCGTTCGCCGCCATGTGTTCGCGCAGCTGCGCGTCCACCCGGTCGGCGGCGGTGCGCATGGCAAGTTCCCGGAGCGCGGTCAGGTTGCCCTTGACGAAGAACGAGGACAGCGCGCGCGAGGCCTGGTCCGCAGGATAGACCTTGCCCTGCTTCAGCCGCTCGACCAGATCGTCAGACGGCAGGTCGATCAGTTCGATCTCGTCCGCCATTTCCAGCGCGCCGTCGGGAACGGTTTCCCGCACCCGGATGCCGGTGATGCGGGCGACGGTCTCGTTCAGCGTTTCGATATGCTGGATGTTCAGCGTGGTGTAGACATTGATCCCGGCGGCAAGCACCTCTTCGACATCCTGCCAGCGTTTCTCGTGGCGGCTGCCTTCGACGTTGGTGTGGGCCAGCTCGTCGATCAGGGCGAGGTCCGGCTTGCGGGCGAGCAGCGCATCGAGATCCATCTCGGTCAGCGCGCGGCCCTGGTAGATCACCGGCTTCCGGGCAAGCTGCGTCAGGCCGGCAAGCTTGGCCTGGGTTTCGGCGCGGCCATGCGTCTCGATCAGCGCGGCGACCACGTCGCGGCCCTTGTCGGCCTCGCGGTGTGCGTCGTCCAGCATCGCCCAGGTCTTGCCGACGCCGGGGGCCGCGCCCAGAAAGACCTTCAGCCGACCCCGCCCCTCTCGCGAGGCCTGCGAAAGAAGTGCTTCGGGAGAGGGGCGGATTTCGGCGTCGGTGCTCATTCACTGCCAGCGGGCGGCATCGGGAAGGCTTCGTCAAGCGCGATGTTGGTCAGCAGCACGTTGACCCTGGCTTCGCCGTACAGGCCGAGGGTGCGGCCCTTGACGGCTTGTGCGATCAGCTTGCGGACCGCCACCGGGTCGGCCCCCCGCGCGATGGCGATGCGGTTGGCCTGGGCCAGTGCAGTTTCCGGGCTGATGTCGGGGTCCAGGCCCGACCCGGACATGGTGACGGCGTCGATGGGCGCCGGCACCTGGTTCTCCGCTTCCCAGGCCGTGCGGCGTTCTGCGACGGCTGCGATCAGGGCTGCCGAGGTGGGGCCGAGGTTCGAGGCCCCGGTCCCCGCCGCGTTCCACCCCGAGGCCGAGGGGCGGGGATGCAGGTAGGCCGCTCCGGTGAAGGGCTGGGCGATCAGCGACGATCCGATGACGGTATCGTCGTGCCGGATCAGGCTGCCATTGGCCGAAGCCGGGAAGACTGCCTGCGCGATGCCGGTCATGGCCAGGGGATAGGCAAGCCCGGTCAGCAGGGTGAAAAGGACGGTAAGGCTGATTGCGGGGCGAAGCTGGGTCAACATGTCTGTCTCCTTCAGGCAAGGTGCAGTGCGACAAGGGCGAGGTCGATGGCCTTGATCCCGACGAAGGGCACGATCAGACCGCCCAACCCGTAGATCAGAAGGTTCCGCCGCAAGAGCGCCGCGGCGGAGGCGGGGCGATACTGCACCCCGCGCAGGGCGAGCGGCACCAGGGCGATCAGGATCAGCGCGTTGAAGATCACCGCGGACAGGATCGCCGAGGTCGGCGAGGCGAGCCCCATGATGTTCAGGACCCCAAGCCCCGGATAGGCCGCGACGAAGATCGCGGGCAGGATCGCGAAGTATTTCGCCACGTCGTTCGCGATGCTGAAGGTGGTCAGTGCCCCACGGCTGATCAGAAGCTGCTTGCCCACCAGCACCACTTCGATGAGCTTCGTCGGGTCGCTGTCGAGGTCGATGAGGTTCGCGGCCTCTTTCGCCGCCGGGGTGCCCGCGTTCATCGCCACGCCCACGTCGGCCTGGGCCAATGCGGGCGCGTCGTTCGACCCGTCACCGCACATGGCGACCAGCCGCCCGCCCGCCTGTTCCCGGCGGATCAGGTCAAGCTTCATCTCGGGTGTGGCTTCCGCCAGGAAGTCGTCCACCCCGGCCTCGGCTGCGATGGCGGCGGCGGTCAGGGGGTTGTCGCCGGTGATCATCACCGTGCGGATGCCCATGGCGCGCAACTCGGCAAAGCGTTCGCGCACGCCGGGCTTGACGATGTCTTTCAGATGGACCGCGCCAAGGATTTCCTTGCCTTCGGCGACGAGGAGCGGTGTGCCGCCCGACCGGGCAATGGCGTCCACCTGCGCGGCCAGCGCCTGCGGCGGAGTCAGCCCGGTCAGCCGGATCACCGCGTCCGTCGCCCCCTTGCGGAAGCTGCGGCCACCGTCAAGGTCCAGCCCCGAAAGCCGCGTCTGCGCCGTGAAGGCCACCGGCTCTGCGCCCTTGGGCATTGCCGGAACGGACCCCAGGACCTCGCGCGCCTTGTCGACGATGGACTTTCCCTCGGGCGTCTCATCCGCCAGCGAGGCAAGGGCCGCAGCCTCGGCAAGCCGCCGCAGCTCTACCCCCGGCGCCGGGATCAGCGCATCCGCCATGCGGTTGCCGAAGGTGATCGTCCCGGTCTTGTCGAGAAGCAGCGTGTCCACATCGCCCGCCGCCTCGACCGCGCGGCCCGATTTGGCGATGACATTGGCATTCACCAGCCGATCCATGCCCGCGATGCCGATGGCGGACAGCAGCCCGCCGATGGTCGTTGGAATGAGCGTGACAAAGAGCGCCCCCAGCACGACCACCGGGATCACCGTGCCCGAGTAGCTTGCGAAGGCGGGCAGGGTGACGACGACGAACAGGAAGATCAGCGTGAGCCCGGCCAGAAGGATGTTCAGCGCGATTTCGTTCGGGGTCTTTTGCCGCTGGGCCCCTTCGACCAGGGTAATCATGCGGTCCAGAAAGCTTTTTCCGGGTTCCGCCGTCACCCGCATGACCAGCCAGTCGGACACGACAGTCGTGCCCCCGGTGACCGAGGACCTGTCGCCGCCCGCCTCGCGGATCACCGGCGCTGACTCTCCGGTGATCGCGCTTTCATTGACCGAGGCGACGCCGCGCACGACCTCGCCGTCGGTGGGGATGATGCTGCCGGGCGTCAGAAGGACGAATTGCCCCGGTTGCAGATCGGCAGAGGCAATGGCTTCGGCATCAATGGGGTCACTGTCGGGGCCTGGCAGGACCATGACCCCCGTATCGGCCTTGGTCGCCCGCAGGGTATCCGCCCGCGCCTTGCCGCGCCCTTCCGCCAAAGCCTCGGCGAAGTTGGCGAAGAGGACGCAGAGCCAGAGCCAGAACGAGATGTGCAGGCTTGTGCCCGCGCCAGGCGTGCCCGCCCAGAGGTCGCGCAGGCCGAGGACCGTGGTCATCGCCGCCACGACGGCGGTGACGAAGATCACCGGGTTCTTCCACAGCCCGCGCGGGTCAAGCTTGACCAGGCTTTCGCGGATCGCGGCGGGGTAAAGGCCGCTCAGGTCGGCCGTCTTTGCATGTTTCGACATGGGGTGCCTCAGAAGCTTTGCCCGGCCATGCGCGCGGTCTCTTCCGCGATGGGGCCAAGGGCAAGGACAGGGAAGAAGGTCAGCGCGCCAAGGATGACGACGGTCAGGACCAGGAGGGTGACGAACAGCGGGCCATGTGTCGGGAAGGTGCCCGAAGTCACCGGGGCTTGCGGTTTCTTCACCATCGACCCGGCGATGGCGAGAAGCGGCACGATGATCGCGTAGCGGCCGATCAGCATGACGATCCCCAGGGCCGTGGTCTGCCATTGCAGTGCCGCGCCCCAGCCGCCGAAGGCCGAGCCGTTGTTGCCGGTCGCCGAGGAATAGGCGTACAGGATCTCGGACAGCCCGTGCGGACCGGGGTCCTGCACCGAGGCAAGGGCCGCCGGAACCGTTGCCGCAATCGCGCCACCGACCAGGATGCCCAAGGGCATGGACAGGAAAGCAAGGACGGCAAGCGTCACTTCGCGCCCCTCGATCTTGCGGCCAAGGTATTCGGGCGTGCGCCCCACCATCAGCCCGGCCAGGAACACCGCCAGGACCACATAGAGCAGCATCCCGTAAAGCCCCGCGCCGGTGCCGCCGAAGATGACCTCGCCGATCTGCATGAAGATCATCGTGACCATCCCGGACAGCGGCATGAAGGAGTCGTGCATCGCGTTGACCGAGCCGTTCGAGGCAGCGGTGGTGGAGGCCGCCCAGAGCGCGGACAGCATCGCGCCGAAACGCTGCTCTTTCCCCTCCATGTTGGCGCCAAGCCCAAGGGCGGGGTTGCCCGCGACCTCGTAGGCGTGGATCACGGTGAGGCCTGCCAGGAACAGTAGCGCCATCGCCGCAAAGATTGCCCGGCCCTGCCGCCGGTCGCCGGTCATGCGACCGAAGAGAAAGCAGAAGGCCGCCGGGATCAGCAGAAGCGCAGCGCATTGCGCAAGGTTCGAGGCAATGGTCGGGTTCTCGAACGGATGGGCCGAGTTCACGCCGAAGAAGCCGCCGCCGTTGGTGCCAAGCTGCTTGATCGCGATCTGTGCTGCGGCCGGGCCGCGGGCGATCAGCTGTTCGCCGCCCTCGACCCCTGTCGCCGTGACCGCGCCAAGCAGCGTCTGCGGCACGCCCTGCGCGGCGAGGAACAGCGCCAGCATGATCGAGAGAGGCAGCAGCACCCAGAGCACCGACCGGGTGAGATCGACCCAGAAGTTGCCGAGGCTTGACCCCTTGGGCGCGACGAATCCGCGGATGACGGCCACGGCCACGGCCATCCCGGTCGCGGCGCTGACGAAGTTCTGCACCGTCAGCCCGGCCATCTGGCTGAGATACGACAGCTGCGCTTCGCCCGAATAGGCCTGCCAGTTGGTGTTGGTGACGAAGCTGACGGCGGTGTTGAAGGCAAGGTCGGGGGCCATGCCTGGGATCCCGTCAGGGTTCAGCGGCAACAAACCCTGCATGCGCAAGATCGCGTAAAGCAGCAGAAAGCCCACTGCGTTGAAGGCCAGCACCGCGAAGGCGTAGCCCGCCCAGCCCATGCCGCGGTCGGGCGTCGCCCCGCTGGCCCGCAGGACGGCGGCTTCGGCCCGCATCAGGGGTCCGGGCAAGTTGCCCGCATAGACCCGCGTCATCCAGCCCGCCAGAAGCAAGGCGAGGCCGACAAGGACGGCGAAGTAGAGGATATAGGCAAGAAGGGTCATGGCGCGCGCCTCAGAATCTGTCCGGGCGCAAAAGCGCGAGACAAAGATAGACGAACAGGCCTGCCACCACAGCAAGCCCAAGGATCAGGTCGAACATGGCGGCCCTCACAGACGTTCAGCGGCGCGAACGCCGAGTGCGAAGGCCGCAAAGCCGGCCAGGCCAAGTGCGAGATAGATGAGGTCGAACATGAGGTTTCTCCGGCGGATCAGGCCCGGATGTTCAGACATTGCCGCGTAAAGGCGCTATTCGGGACTTGTCTCCAGCGCGTAAGGTTTGAGTAAAGGGACGGAGCGGGCTTGGGTCGGGCCGGTCCACGGGCCTTGCTTGCCCCGGTGTCGAAAGGGGCGCCGACAGATCCTCGACCTGTTCCTTGTGGCAGGTTTGCAGCCGTATTTGTCGCGCAACCCCTTGAGCGCAAGGGTGCCCAACAAAACAGGGTTTGGGGTCCGGGGGAAAGGTGAGAGGCTGGACTTCGCAGCTCGCAAATCAAATACTTTAAAAACCAGGTCTTACAACGCCACACTTTCGATCTTTGTGGCATCCTGTGGCGCTTGGTGTTGCAGATGTGACATCTTCATTGCCAGGCACGACGCCTGCATTTCGGCAAGTGCATCGACCTAATCGGCGGCTTTCACGCAGTGCCGGGATGTCGGCCCGCACAAGACGAATACCTCTGCTGCAACTATTCGGCTGACGGAATAGGTGGAGACACAGTGGCCGGCAGTCCTCGCAGTCTTGGTCGGTGAACGAGAACGGGCCAGAGGCGAGATTCGTGGAACGCGCGGCTGCGTTCAACCTCCGAGCGCCAAGGAAGCTGTCAATGGACGAGCCGGCCAGGAAGTTGAGACATGTCGCAACGCTGTGACCTCGGCGTCGCCTCTTCGTCACATCCAGATGCTAGCGCACATCTAGTCTCCCCTGAACAGGACTTTACCCTATGAAGCACCTCCTCGCCTCCGGTCTAGTTGCCGTCGGCCTTGGCCTCGCCACCCCGATTGCCGCTCAGGAAGCCATCCGCTGGTCCGCCACGCGGCGCGCGCGGTAATCGCCATCTTCCGCACTGTCCCCGACCTTGTCTGGGCGATCATCTTCATCATCATCGTGGGCCTTGGCCCCGCCGCCGGGGTCATTGCGGTCATGGTCGACAAGATCGGTTTTGCAGGCCGGTTCTTCGCCGAGGCGATGGAGGAGACCGACCCTGGGCCGCAGGACGCCCTGCGTGCCATCGGCGCGAGCCGCCTTGGCATCATCGGCTCGGCCGTGATCCCGGCCTGTCTGCCGTCCTTCACCGCCACCTCGCTGTTCGCGCTGGAGAAATCCGTGCGCGGCAGCGCCGCTTTGGGCCTTGTGGGTGCAGGTGGCATCGGGGTCGACCTAAAGGTCGCCTTCGACCTGTTCAACTACGACGAGGCCCTCGCCATCATCCTGATGATGCTCGCCCTCGTCATCGCCGTCGAGCAGGGCTCGGGCTGGATCAGAAGGAAGCTGATATGAACCGGATGGTCACCGATACCGCCCATCTCTACTGGAATGCCGAGTGGCAGAAGGCCGATGGCACCAGCCCCTGGGCGATGCCCGAACCCTGGGCCGTCGACCATGCCAGCACGCTCGCCCCCGGCTCGCGCATCCTGGACCTTGGTGCCGGGATTGGTCGCCACGCGCTGACCTTCGCGGACGCGGGCCACCAGGTCACCGCGATTGATGCTTCCGAAGCTGCGATCGCCGCAGTAGCCGCCGCCGCCTTCGCGAAGGGGTTAACGCTCGAGACAGTGCAGGCCGCGATGATCGACCTCCCCTTTGACAGCGCCAGCTTCGACCATGTCCTCGCCTGGAACGTGATCTACCACGGCGACGAAAGCGTCGTCCGTCGAACTCTGGCAGAGGTCGCCCGCGTCCTGCGCCCCGGCGGCACCTTCATGGCAACCATGCTGTCGGCCCGCCGTCTGCCCGTGGAACAGGCCAAGGCCAACGGTCGCGAGATCAGCCGGAACACCTGGGTTTTCGAAGGCGAGGGCGACAAGATCCACCCGCATTACTTCTGCACGGCGCCCGATCTTCTGTCGCTGATGTGGGGTTTCGAGGTCTTTACCCTTTTTGACCGACCGCACGAAAAGCCCGGCTCCTGGCACTGGCACCTTCTCGCGGAGCGTCTGGCATGAGCGCGGAGCTGATCGAAGGCGCGCGGGTCATCCTGGAGGACCGGGTGGAGGTTGCCTCGGTCCGCATCGAAGGCGGGCGCATAACGGGCATCGACGTGGCGCGGGACGGGGCCTCGGTGATCCTGGCCCGGGGGCGGCTTCTTGCCCCCGCCTTCGTCGATGTCCACGGCGACGCGTTCGAGCGCCAGGTGATGCCGCGTCCGGGCGTCATGGTCCCCATCGAGACCGCGCTGCTGGAGACCGACCGCCAGCTTGCCGCGAACGGCATCGCCACCGCCTACCACGCCCTCACCCTCTCCTGGGAACCCGGTCTCCGTAGCGTTCAGACCGGCTGGGAAGTGGTCCGCGCGCTCGAGACGCTCCGCCCGCGTCTGACCGCCGAAAACCGCCTCCAACTGCGCTGGGAGACCTTCTGCCGTGAGGCCGAGCCGCTGATCGCCCATGTCCTGTCCGGTCCCGACCGCCCGGCACTGGCGTTCAATGACCATACGACCTCGATGCTGTTGCACCCGGACGTGGTCGTGCAGGACCGGCCCTTCGACCAGGTCCCCGACTATCCCGTGACCTCATTCGACGCGCCGCGCTTTCAGAAGAAGATGGCCGACCAGGCCCGCCGCGCCCATGTCTCGTCAGAGGAATATGTGGCGCTGCTCACCAGCGTTTGGTCCCGGCGTCCCGAGGTTCCCACCCAGATCGCGCGCATGGCGGCGTTAGCCCGCGCGCACAAGGCCCCGATGCTGTCCCACGATGACAGCCAGGCCGAGACCCGCGGCTACTACCGCAGCCTTGGTGCCACGGTGGCCGAGTTCCCGATGCACGACCGCGTTTTCCTGGCCGCACGGGACGCGGGCGACGCAATCATCCTGGGCGCGCCGAATGCGATGCGCGGTGGCAGCCATCTGGGCAGCCCCGGTGCTGCCGAGATGATCGCGCGCGGGCTCTGCGACATCCTTGCCTCCGACTACTACTACCCGGCGATGCTGGGCGCGATGGTTCGGCTTCATGCCGAGCGGGTGGCGCCGCTGCCGGCGCTGTGGAAGCTCGTCTCGCTGAACCCCGCCCGCGCGATGGGGCTGACCGACCGCGGCCGTATCGCCCCAGGCCAGCGGGCCGACCTCCTCCTGCTTGACTGGTTCGAGGGTCAGACCCCCGCACCCCTGCGCACATGGGTCTCCGGCCGCCCCGGCTACTCCGCGCTGCCCCCGGTTCCGCAACCCGAGCCTGCCCTCTGAGGAGAGCCCGATGTTCGACGCTTTTGCCAACTTCAACACTATGCCCACCGCTCCGCAGGTCGATTTCACCTATGCCCATCCCGGCCAGACCCGCTTTCGCCGCAGCCTGATCCGGGCGGTCGAGGCGCTGACCGGCCAGCCGAAACTGCGTCGGCTCTACCTTGACTGGGCCTGGGGCGACAGCTTGCCGGGCGTGCCCGCTTTCTCTGCCGCGCTTTGGCAATTGCGCATCACGCCTCACGTTGCCGCCGGTGCGGACCATCTGCAATCGGTCCCCGCGACCGGGGGCCTGCTTCTGGTGGCGAACCACCCCTTCGGAGTGGTGGACGGTCTGACCATGGGGCACCTGGGCATGCAACTGCGTGGCAACATCCGCATCCTGACCAACAGCCTGCTCTGTCGAGTGCCCGAGGTCGATCCCTATCTCCTTCCCGTCGATTTCTCGGGCACGCCCGAGGCGCGGCGCCTGACTGCCGAGACCCGCCGCCGCGCGACCGAGCTTCTCGCGGCAGGGCAGGTCGTCGCCGTCTTCCCGGCTGGCGGGGTGGCCACGGCCAACAAGCCCTTCACCGGCCGGGCCGTGGATGCAACCTGGCATCCGTTCGTCGGGCGGCTGGCCACGATCCCCGGCGTCACCACGCTGCCGGTGCATTTTGCCGGCCAGAATTCGCGCCTTTTCCAGATCGCGAGCCATGCCTCCTATCCCCTCCGCGTCGCGCTGATCTTCCACGAAACCCGCCGCCGGATGGGCCGCCCGGTGGAGCTGCGGATCGGTGCGCCCGTGACCGGCTCCGACCTCTCGCATCTGCATCGCGACCAGATCGCCGCTGACCTTCGTCGTCGCTGCATGGCCCTGGCCGCCCCGGCGCTGAAGGATATCGACGAGGCCTACGTCTGGCCGCGCCATGTGAAGTGGTAGGCGTCACACAAGCTTCATTCAGGCTTCGGACACTTGTCACATCTGCCCGCTACGACCGTCCCAGATCAAAGCGAAGGGGCACCCGATGCTGGATGTGCAAGGCGTGACGCGGACGTTCGGCCAGAAAGCCGCCGTCGACAACATCAGCTTCCGCGTGGACGGCCCGGCCTTCGTGGGCATCATCGGTCGCTCGGGTGCAGGGAAGTCCACCTTCCTGCGGATGATGAACCGGCTTCTGGATGCGACCTCGGGTGAGATCCGGGTCGAGGGGCGCAATGTGCTGGCGCTGAAGGGCGCTGAGGCCCGCGCCTGGCAGTCGCATTGCGCGATGATCTTTCAGCAGTTCAACCTCGTGCCCCGGATGGACGTCGCCTCCAACGTCCTCCACGGCATCCTGAACCGTCGCTCCACCCTTCAGACCATGTTCAACCTCTGGCCGCGCGCCGACATCCTGAAGGCGCTGGATATCCTCGACCGCCTCGGCATCGCCGAGCAGATCACGAAACGCGCCGAGGCCTTGTCCGGGGGGCAGCAGCAGCGCGTCGCGATTGCCCGCGCCCTGATGCAAGACCCCAAGATCATCCTGGCGGACGAACCTATCGCCAGCCTCGATCCGATGAACGCCCAAGTCGTGATGGACACGCTGAAGCGCATCAACGTCGAGGACGGTCGCATGATCATCGCCAACCTTCACACGCTCGACACCGCGCGGCGCTACTGCGACCGCGTCATCGGCATGCGAGACGGACGCATCGTCTTTGACGGCACGCCCGACCAACTGTCCACCGGCGTCGCCCGCGACATCTACGGCGCCGACGCCAGTTTCAACGAGGCCGCCACCTCGACCTCGATCCCCACCGACACCAGCCCGGACCGCAGCTACGCGGACCTCATGCTGTCGTGACCCGCCCATAAGTTTTCCCGGCCACATCGGCCACAACCTCATGGAGACCCCATGCAAAAGCTGCTGACTGCAACCGCCCTCGTCGCGCTGACGGCCACCTCGGCCCTCGCGCAAGAGATCAAGGAGTTCAACATCGGCATTCTCGGTGGCGAGAACGCCCAGGACCGCCTGACCTCGAACGAATGCTTCCGCGCCAAGATCGAGGCCGAGCTTGGCGTTCCGGTCAAGCTCTTCACCCCCGCCGATTATGACGGCGTGATCCAGGGCCTCCTCGGCGGCACGCTGGACTACGCCTGGCTCGGCGCCTCGTCCTACGCCAAGGTCTACCTGACCGACCCGGAAGCGGTCGAAGTGAAGCTGACGAAGCAGAACATCGACGGATCGACCGGATACTACTCGATCGGCTTCACGCACAAGGATACCGGCATCACCTCGATCGAGGACGCCAAGGGCAAAGTCTTCGCCTTCGCCGACCCGAACTCCACCTCGGGCTACCTGGTCCCCGGTGCGGAACTGGCCGCGAAATACGGGGACCTGAAAACCTATTTCGGCGAAGTGAAGATGTCTGGCGGGCATGAGCAGACCATCGTCGGCGTCGCCAACGGCGACTTCGACGCGGGCGTGTCGTGGGCCGACGGCCTTGGCAACTGGGAGGACGGTTACAACTCGGGCGCCTTCCGCAAGGCCGCTGAGGCGGGCCTCGTCGACATGTCGAACCTCGTCGAGATCTGGCGGTCTACACTGATCCCGGAAGGCCCGATGGTGGTCCGCAAGGCACTGCCGCAGGACGTGAAGGACAAGGTCACCGCCCTCACCGCCGACCTTTGGGAAACCGACCCGGAATGCGCCTATGCCGTTGCCGCGGGCGAGGCCAAGGACTTCGTCCCGGTCGAGCACAAGGCCTACGACGGCATCCTTGCCGCCCGCAAGATGCAGGAAGGCACCTGAGCCATCCCACCGGCCGGACCCTGACGCTTCCCGGGGTCCGGCCTTTTCCATTGCCGGAACACTTCATGTTAGACGTCGCCTTCGGACCCGAACCGGGTCGCCGCCCCAACCTTGCCGACCCGCGCGAGGCCTATCTCGACTTGGTTCGCCGCAAGCGGATGTATGGCGGCATCCTTCTGGTCATCTTCGTGGCGCTCATGGCCTCGGGCTGGAGCTTGGCCGAGGACCGGAACGCCGGCGGTTTCCTGAGCGGGCTGCACCAGGTCTTCGCCTTCCCCTCAGAGGTCCTTTCGGAAGCGTGGGACAAGCGCGCCCTCCTGCCTGCAATTTTCTGGGACCACGTTCCGGCCCTGATCGAGACGCTGAACATCGCCGCCGTCGCCACCCTCATCGGTGCGCTGATGGCCATGTCGCTGTCCCTGCTGGCCACCCGCGGCCTCGCCCGCTGGCCCGCTCTGATCCCGGTGTTCCGCCGCATGATGGATGCGCTCCGCGCCGTCCCGGAGATCGTCATCGCGCTGGTCCTGATCTACATTCTCGGCGGCGGTCCGGTCCCTGCCGTCATCGCCATCGCGCTGCATACCGGCGGCGCCTTGGGCAAGCTATTCTCCGAAGTGGCCGAGAATGCCGACCTCAAGCCCGTCGAGGGCCTGCAATCCGTCGGCGCCAACTGGTTGCAGCGCATGTGGCTGGGCGTCATCCCGCAGGTCGCGCCGAACTGGCTCAGCTACGCGCTCCTCCGGTTCGAGATCAACGTCCGCGCCAGCGCCATCCTCGGCTTCGTCGGCGAAGGCGGCATTGGCCATGACCTGAAGCTCGCGATGCAATGGGGCCAGGGCCGCTATGACGAGGTTGTCGCCATCTTCGCGCTTCTCTTCGTGACCATTGTGGTGATCGACCAGATCTCTGACTGGTATCGCCAGAAGCTTGTGAAGGGCGTCTAGACCATGACCGCCACACTTTCGCCGAGCCTCGCCGACACCGTGACCCGCCGCTTCGCAACGCGGAGCCGCCTGGCCTTTGTCATCCCCGCCGCGATCCTGGCCTACCTGACATACGCGGCAATCAGTTTCGACCTCGCTGGCCTCGCGCAGCGCGCCCGTTTCGACAATGCCGCGATCCTTCTGAGCGACTTCTGGTCGCACAAGACCCATGTCACCCGCGACAACCGCACGGACCGCGTGACCGTCGCCATCGAGGGCGAGAACAAAGGCACCTACCCGGAGGGCCTGTTGCCCGACTGGGTGACCATCTCCGGACCCGTCACCACCATCGACCTCGGGCAGGGCCATGTCGTCACCTATGACGATCGGGGCGCACGCTATGTCGTGCCGGGGTATGGCACCATCGACATCCGGCCCGAAGGCGGCAAGCCGGTCCTCACCGCACCGGAACCAATCCCGGACTGGATTTCGGTGGCCGAGAACAAGGTCTCCGTCACCACCGACGCTGGCCGCTTCAGTTATTCCCGCTCCAAGGTCGAGACCTTCAAATACGAACCCGGCTGGGAGCTCTGGTTCTTCACCCTCGACAGCCCGTTCTACGGCAAGTCCTTCGCCGATCTGGCTGTGCTGGCCACCACCGGCGACCGGATCGACCCAACGCGGTCGAACCTTGGCTACATGGCCAGCGAGTTCTGGAGCAACAAGATGTGGCGCCACGGCGACGTGGCCTGGGCGATCTTCGAGACGATCCTGATGGCCTTCCTCGGCACGATGACCGCCGCGCTGGTGGCCCTGCCGCTGGGCTTCCTTGCCGCGCGAAACTTCAATCCGCTCGGTCCCCTCCGCTTCGCCGCCCGCCGGGTCTTCGACTTCATCCGCGGCGTCGACGGTCTGATCTGGACCATCATCCTGTCCCGCGCCTTCGGGCCGGGCCCGATGACCGGGGCCATCGCCATCACTGACGCCGGCACCTTCGGCAAGACCTTCTCCGAGGCGCTGGAGAACATCGACGAAAAGCAGGTGGAAGGCATCCAGTCGACCGGCGCAAACAGCCTCCAGCGCGCCCGCTTCGGGGTCATCCCTCAGATCATGCCGGTCCTGCTCAGCCAGGTCCTCTACTATCTTGAATCCAACACCCGCAGCGCCACCGTGATCGGCGCCATCGTCGGCGGCGGGATCGGGCTTCTTCTCACTCAGGCGATCATCACCCAGAAGGACTGGGAGGAAGTGGCCTACTACATGGTCCTGATCGTCCTGATGGTGATGCTGATGGACAGCCTCTCCGGCTGGCTGCGCCGCAAGCTGATCAAAGGGGCGTAGGGTGCCGAAGCTGTCCGCCAACGAGGCCTTTGTCCATCCCGGCTGCATGATCGTCAACTCCAGCTTCGGCGGCTGGTGCGAGGTGGGCGAGGGGTCGCGTGTCCTGAATTCGACCTTCGAGGACTACGCCTATTGCGACCGGCTGTCGGACATCGCCAATACTACGCTGGGCAAGTTCGCCAACATCGCCGCGTTGACGCGGATCGGTCCCACGGATCATCCCATGGCGAACGCAAGCCTGCACCACTTCCTTTACCGCTCGAGCAGCTACTGGGACGACATGCCCGACGACGCCGGGTTCATGGCCCACCGTGCCAGTCGCCGCACAGTGATCGGGCCGGACACCTGGCTGGGCCACGGGGTGATCGTGAAGCCAGAAGTGACCATCGGCGCCGGGGCCGTCATCGCCTCGGGCGCTGTCGTCACCAAGGACGTGCCGCCCTACATGATCATGGCGGGCATCCCGGCCCAACCCCTGCGGCCCCGCTTCGCGTCCGGTATTGCCGACCGCCTCATGGCGTTGGCCTGGTGGGACTGGAGCCACGACCGCCTTCGCTCCGCCCTCCTGGACTTCCGCGCGCTGAAGGCCGAGGAGTTTCTCGAAAAGCATCAGGGCTGATCGGCGACCGTCAGCGTCACCCGCTCGCCCGCGAACCAGGTGGTTCCCAGTTCGACCGGCAACCCGTCCGGACCCACGTTCACCGCCACCGTCCGCATCACGGGCGCGCCGGACCGCACGGCAAGGGCCACTGCCAGAACGGGGTCGGCGAGTTGTGCCGTCAGCCGTGTCTCAGCCCGGATGTAGTCCGGCAGGCCCGATGCCGCGAGGGACTGAGTGATCGACCCCGTTTCCTGCACTTGCGACAGAAGCTCGGGAAACCGCTCTGCAGGGAAGACCGACCGGAAGGCCGCGATGGGCTGCCCGTCAGCCAGGGAAATCCCCTCTGCCACATGGACCGCAGTGCCCGGCTTCAGTCGCAGTGCCCGCGCTTCCTCGGCGTCGCAAGGCCGCGTCTCGGTCCGGCTGATGCGGCGCGAGGGTGTCTGGCCGGCTGCCAGCACGTTCTGGTGGAATCGAACCCGGCGACCGAGCGGATAGTCGGTCGGCCTCTGCGCCACGAAGACGCCAGCGCCGCGACGGGAATGGACAAGCTTCTGCTCGGCCAGCGCGCCCAAAGCACGGCGGACGGTGTGCCGGTTGACCCCAAAGCGCGCGGCAAGGACAGCCTCGGTGGGCAGCTTGTCACCGGGATGGTAATGTCCTGCCCCGACCTCGTCTGCCAGGGTCCGGGCGATTGCTGACCACAGGGCATCCTTTGCCATGGCTTTCTCCTGTCATGAAAAATTCACAACTCTCCGGTTGGCCATACGCTTCCGGTCGGATATCAGTTGTATAGTTGTCTAGTAACTTAGACAACCCCCTCAACCTGTCGAGATGCAGATGACCCAAGCCTCTCCGCTTTCCCGCAAGACTTGGATGGCAACGCTTGCCAAGGCCGCACCGGCCCGGCTGGCGGCGCTGTTTCCGGACCTGCCGCCGCACGCAGTTCTTCGCCAGCCCGAGATCGGAGCGGTCATGGTGCGCGGTCGGGTAGGAGGCACCGGCGTGCCATTCAATCTGGGCGAGATGACGGTGACGCGTGCCTCTGTTCGGCTCGCGTCCGGAGAGGTCGGCCACGCATGGGTCCAGGGTCGCGACAAGCTCCACGCTTTGCGGGCGGCGGCGGTGGATGCGCTGATGCAGACCGACCGGGCTGACGGCCTAACCGCGCAGGTGCTGCGACCGCTGGAAGTCGACGCCCGGACGCACCGCGAAATACGCGCCGCAAAGGCAGCAGGCACCAAGGTCGATTTCTTCACTATGGTCCGCGGAGAGGACAAATGAACGCTCATGCCCTTGAGGGCGGCTTCACCGAGGCCCCCGTCCAGTCCGCCCGTGCCTTCCGCGAGATCCTCGAGGCGGTGGCCCGTCCCGGCACGATCCACCGCGTGCAAGGGGCACGCCCGCCCGCGCCGCTTTCGGTCGCCGCCGGCACCGCGCTTCTGGTCCTGACCGACCCGACGACGCACCTGCACCTTGCTGGGCGTGCAGACTGCCCCGCCGTCCGTGAGTGGATCGCCTTCCACATCGGCGCGCCGCTTGCCGTGGCCGAAGAGGCGGACTTTGCCCTCGGGACCTGGGATGCGCTGCAGCCCGTGTCGCGCTTCCGCATCGGCCAGCCGGAGTATCCCGACCGCTCGGCCACTCTGATCGTTGACTGCGACCGCCTGGTGAACCACGGCCCCACCCTGACCGGCCCCGGCATCGAAAACGCGACCTGGCTCAACCTGCCCGAAACCGCGGCCTTCGACGCCAACCGCGCGCTTTTCCCGCTGGGCTTCGACACGCTTTTCACCGCCGGCGACCAGATCGCCGCGCTTCCCAGATCGACCCGCGTGGAGGCAACCTGATGTATGTGGCCGTCAAGGGTGGCGAACGTGCCATCGACAATGCGCACCAGTGGCTCGCGGACGAGCGTCGCGGGACCCTTTCGGTCCCCGAACTGACCATCCCCCAGATTCGCGAGCAGATGAAGCTCGCCGTCAACCGGGTCATGGCCGAGGGCTCGCTCTACGACCCCGACTTGGCTGCGCTTGCCATCAAGCAGGCGCGCGGCGACCTGATCGAGGCGGTCTTCCTGATCCGCGCCTACCGCACCACCCTGCCGCGGCTTGCCGCGACGCAGCCCATCGACACCGGCGCGATGGCGGTCGACCGGCGCATCTCGGCCACCTTCAAGGACCTGCCCGGCGGCCAGATCCTTGGCCCGACCTTCGACTACACGCATAGGC
>JAGPEG010000134.1 GCA_018057165.1 Tabrizicola sp. | reverse complement strand
GATCAGGCGGGGCCGATGACGAAATCGGTGCGCGATGCGGCGATCATGCTGGGCGCGATGTGCGGGCATGATCCGAAGGATTCCACGTCAGCCGATATTCCGGTGCCGGATTTCGAGGCGGCCTTGACCGGGGACATTCGCGGCAAGGTCATCGGGATTCCGAAGGAATACCGGATGGACGGGATGCCGGCGGAGATCGAGACGCTTTGGGCGCACGGGATCGAGATGCTGCGCGACGCGGGGGCGGAGGTGCGGGATATTTCCTTGCCGCATACGAAGTACGCGCTGCCGGCCTATTATGTGATTGCGCCTGCGGAAGCGTCGTCGAACCTCGCCCGGTATGACGGGGTGCGGTATGGGCACCGGGCCAAGCTGGCGCAGGGCGACGGGATCACCGAGATGTATGAGAAGACCCGAGCCGAGGGGTTCGGACCAGAGGTCCAGCGCCGGGTGATGGTGGGGACCTATGTGCTGTCGGCGGGGTTCTACGACGCCTATTACAACCGCGCGCGGAAGGTGCGGGCGCTGATCAAGCGGGACTTCGAGACGGTGTTTGCCGAAGGGGTGGATGCGATCCTGACCCCGGCGACGCCAAGCGCGGCGTTTGGTCTGGGCGAGATGGCGGATGCGGACCCGGTGAAGATGTATCTGAACGATGTCTTCACGGTGACGGTGAACCTGGCGGGACTGCCGGGCGTGGCGATTCCGGTGGGGCTGGATGCGCAGGGGCTGCCCCTGGGGTTGCAGCTGATCGGGCGGCCCTGGGAAGAGGCAGAGTTGCTGAATTACGCACATGTGTTGGAAAGCCGTGCGGGCTTTGTGGCCAAAGCGGAAAAATGGTGGTAAGGGCCGCAAAACGCATGCTTGAGGCAGTGATGAGCCGTATCTATCTTCCCGCCACTGGCGCAACCCTTGCTGCGCTGATGCTGGCCGCCTGCACGCCCTCGACCACCGAGAGCGGGGCTGGCGTCGGGTTCCAGGACTATAACAGCTATGTCCGCGGGGCGGCTCCGGCCCCGGCAGGTGCGCCGGTGACGGTGGTGCCGCCGGGTGGCAGCTTCGATCCAGCCGCCGCTGCGGCGGCCATCGACCGCTCGCAGGGGGTGGCTCCGGTGGCGGCGGCCCCGGTGATCGCGCCCACGCCGACGGCGACGCCCTTGCCGACCGACAGCGCCGAGCGTCCGCGCGGGGGTGCGCCCGCCGGGATCAAGGAAGAATCGGGCGAGGTGGCCAGCCACACCGGGATTTCCGACGAGCAGGACTTCAACGCCGTCTCCTCGCGCGAGACGATCGAGAGCGACAAGGAACGGATCGCGAAGAACCGGGCGGATTATGTCGTGGTCCAGCCGAAGGACCTGCCGGTGCGGCCGGGTGATACCGGGCCGAACATCGTGGAATTCGCGCTGGCCACCACCCATGCGCCGGGCGTGCAGATGTACAAGCGGTCGGGGATGAGCATCCGGGGCGCGGACGCGGCTTGCGCCAAGTTTCCCTCGCCCGACCAGGCGCAACAGGACTTCCTGGCCAAGGGCGGGCCGGACCGTGACCGGATGGGCGTCGACCCTGATGGCGACGGTTTTGCCTGCTCCTGGGACCCGCGCCCGTTCCGCACCGCGCTGCAGTGAGCCTGAGCCACCCCTCGCCGAACTTTGGCGAGCGGCGGGGCGGGGGCCGGGTCGAGCTTGTCGTCCTGCATTACACGGCGATGCCGTCCTGCGCCGAGGCGCTGGAGCGGCTGTGTGACCCGCTGGCCGAGGTATCGGCGCATTACCTGATCGACGGGGACGGCACGGTGCTGTCGCTGGTGGAGGAGGCCGCGCGGGCCTGGCATGCCGGGGCCGGAGAGTGGCGCGGGGCGGGGGACGTCAACTCGCGCTCCATCGGGATCGAACTGGCGAACACCGGGCGGGAACCGTTTGCCGGGCCGCAGATGGCGGCGCTGGAACGGCTTCTGGCCGGGCTGCTGGAGCGGCATGGGTTGGGGCCGGAGGCGGTGATCGCGCATTCCGACATGGCGCCGGACCGCAAGGGCGACCCCGGCGCGCGGTTTGACTGGCGGCGGCTGGCGGTGCAGGGGCTGGCGGTCTGGCCTGAACCGGCGGCTGTCCCGCCTCTCCCTCCCTTGGCCGCGCGGGGGGAGGGAGGCGCTTCGGGCGAAATGGCGGGCTTCCTCGCCGATCTGCGGGGCTTCGGCTACCCGGACGCTGCGCCGGAAATCTTGCTCACCGCCTTCCGCCTGCGCTTCCGGCCATGGGCCAAGGGGCCGCTGGACGACACCGACCTGGCCCTTGCAGCGGGCCTGCGCCGCTTTGCAGTTGACGGATCGCGCGGCGGTGCCTAACTGACCCCCGCGCGGAGGGCTGGATGACCGCGGGCCCCGGACCTGATCCGGGGTTCGAGGAAAGTCCGGACTCCCGTTGGCAAGGGTGCCGGGTAACGCCCGGCGGGGGCAACCCCAGGGAAAGCGCCACAGAGAAGAGACAGCCCCTGTTCACAGGGGTCACGGTGAAACGGTGGGGTAAGAGCCCACCGCGGACTTGGCAACAAGGACGGCACGGCAAGCCCCACCCGGAGCAATGCCAAATAGGGGCCTCGCGCGGGGGCTGGTCCCGGATCTCGGTCCGGGATACCGCCCGCAGGGATGCCAACGCCCGAGAGGCCCGGGTTGGCAGCTTGACCGCCGTGGCAACACGGTTGGCAGAGGAATGGTCATCCAGCCCCGGATCACGGTCCGGGGTGGACAAAATCCGGCTTACAGGCTCTCCGCGCAAATCAACGAAGACAGGGGTTGGGGCGGCATCTCTTGACTTTAGTAACCCATTGGGATACTTTCGGGCAGTGCAATCGGTCGCAGAAACCCCGATCTTCACCCGGCAGACAGAGAAGCTTTTCACCGAGGACGAGAAACGGGAACTGATCGACTTTTGGGCTGAGAACCCCTTGGCGGGCGATGAAATCCCTGGAACGGGTGGGGTGCGCAAGGTCCGCTTTGCGGCATCGGGGCGCGGCAAGAGGGGAGGGGCAAGGATCGTCTATTACTACCTTGACGACACCATGCCACTTTACGCCTTGCTCGCCTATGCGAAGAACGATCAGGGCGACATGACGCCCGACGAGAAGCGCGCGGTTTCCGCCCTGGCGGCGGCCCTCAAGGCAACCCGGAAGGAGAAGAGATGAGCAGCTTTGGCGACGATCTGATCCAGGCGATGTCCGAGGCCCTTGCCCATGCGAAAGGTGAAGGCCCTGCTGTCGTTCACGACTCCATGTCCCCCAAGGAGGTGCGGGAGCAGGCACGGCTGACGCAGGCGCAAATGGCACCTCTTCTGGGCATGAGCCTCTCTGGCTACCGGAAATGGGAGCAGGGCCAGCGCCGGATCAGCGGTCCGGCGGCAGCCTTGCTGCGGTTGATCCAGAAAGAGCCGGATGCCGTGAAACGCGCGCTGCTTTCGTAGGACGATCTTCTTCGCCATGGCTGCGCAATTCAACCACGGGCCTGCCGTTTCGCGGTTGACTCTGCCGTCCGCGTGGCTAAAAGGCGGGCTTCAAGGATTTGACCGGGGCCCCTTGGGATTCCCCGATGCAGAGGAAGCGACCATGGCAAAGCCCGCCACCATCAAGATTCGCCTGAACTCGACCGCGGGCACCGGCCACTTCTATGTGACCAAGAAGAACGCCCGCACGATGACCGAAAAGATGGTCATCAAGAAGTATGACCCCGTCAAGCGGGAGCATGTCGAATACAAGGAAGGCAAGATCAAGTAAGATCGCGCCGATCCAGGGGATCAGGGGCCGTGTCCGGTGGGACGCGGCCCTTTTCTTTTGTCCGGTAAGCCGGTGCTGACGGGCGCGGTACCGCTTCCGCTTGACCGGCGGACGGTGCGGGGCGACGACGGGCAGAGCTTCAGGAGGCCTGCCATGGAACGCAATCACCGGGAAGAACACTATGTCGCGCGCGTGGGCTGGCTGCGGGCGGCGGTGCTGGGGGCGAATGACGGGATCGTCTCGACGGCCTCGCTGATCGTGGGGGTCGCCGCGGCCTCGGGGCGGAGCGAGGTGCTGCTGGCCGGGATGGCGGGGCTTGCGGCGGGGGCCTTGTCGATGGCGGCGGGGGAATATGTCTCGGTCTCGTCGCAGTCGGACACGGAGGCGGCGGACATCACCCGCGAAAGGGCCGAAATCGCTGCGGACCCGATGGAGGAGCTGCGGGCGTTGGCGGGCATCTACGAGGATCGCGGGGTGCCGCCGGAGCTTGCGCGCCAGGTGGCCGAGGCGCTGCATGCCAGGGACCCGCTGGCGGCCCATGTCCGCGACGAGCTGGGGATCTTCGAGCATACCGAGGCGCAGCCGCTGGTGGCAGCGGGGGCTTCGGCGCTGACCTTTGCGGTGGGGGCGGCGCTGCCCTTGGCGACGGCGGCGCTGGTGCCGGAAGCCGCGATCAGCCTCTGGGTTCCGGTACTGTCGCTGATCTTCCTGGCGGTGCTGGGCGCGGTGGGCGCGAAGGCGGGCGGGGCCGCGATCTGGCGCGGGGTCTGGCGGGTGACGTTCTGGGGTGCGGTGGCGATGGCGGTGACGGCGCTGGTCGGCAAGCTGTTCGGGGCGGTAGTCTGAGGGGGGCGCAAACGAAAAGGGCCGGTCCTGCGACCGGCCCTTTTGTCATTCTGTCAGGCGATCACTCGCGGTTGCCCATGAACTGCAGCAGGAACATGAACAGGTTGATGAAGTCGAGGTAGAGGTTCAGCGCGCCCATGATGGCGGCCTTGCCAAGCCATTCCTGATCCATCGCCTGTGCGTGTGCGATATAGGTGTTCTTGATGTTCTGCGTGTCATAGGCGGTGAGGCCTGCGAAGATCAGCACACCGATCACCGAGATCGCGAAGGCCAGCGCCGAGGAGGCGAGGAAGATGTTCACGACCATCGCGACCAGAAGGCCGATCAGACCCATCATCAAGAAGGTGCCCATGGCGGACAGATCGCGCTTGGTGACGTAGCCGTACAGCGACAGGCCCGCGAAGGCGATGGCGGTGATCAGGAAGGTCTGGGCGATGGAGACGCCGGTGAAGACCTGGAAGATCCAGGCCAGCGACAGGCCCATCGCGGCGGCGAAGGCGTAGAAGAACAGTTGCGCGGCGGCTGCCGACATCCGGTTGATCAGCGCGCCGAAGGCGAAGACCATGCCGAGCGGCAGGAACATCGCGACCCAGCCGAGGATGGTCATCCCGCCGGTCGCAGGGTTGCGCAAGATCGAGAAGAGCTGATCGGACGAGCCGACCGCCCATGCGACGCCTGCGGTCACGACCATTGCCACGGACATCAGCCCGTAGACCTTGTTCATATGGGCGCGAAGCCCTTCGTCGATCTGAGCGCGGGCGCCGACGCCTGCGCTGCGTATCGTGTCATATTCAGCCATTGAAGCCTCCGATGTTGTCCCTAAGGGCAACGCCGGGAACCGGCGCGACCTCATGCGGGAAATATTGGGAATAGGACCCGTGATTTCAAGCACCTTGGTCGCGTCCGGGGGTGAATCCCTGCGGTTTCAACCCTTCCAGTGCCCAGGTGCGTCCCAGGGGGCACGGTCCGCCTCGGAAAGGGCTTCGGCGCGGGTCACGCCGATGTCGCGCAGGAGGTGGTCATCCAGCAGGCGCAAGGAGTGGCGCGACCGGACAAGGGTGGAGGCCGCAAGCAGGCGATGCGGCAGGCGGGACAGGCTGCCGGGGCGCAGCAGGGCAAGCGGGCGGGCGAGGAAATGGGCAGACATGGCGGGCTCCTTCATCTGATTTGGTGATGGGTCGATGCGGATGCATCAGGATGCTTGAACAATGCGCCCAAGCTGTGCATTATGGAAACGAATGATTGTGCGATGAACCATCAGGATCTGTGATATGCCCCGCAACCTCGATCTCTCTGCCCTGCGCTCGTTCGTCACCGTGGCCGATGTGGGCGGGGTGACGCGGGCGGCAGGCTATCTGAACCTGACGCAATCGGCGGTCTCGATGCAGATCAAGCGGCTGGAAGAGTCGCTTGGCCTGTCGCTGTTCCTGCGCGCGGCGCGCAAGCTGGCCTTGTCGCCCGAGGGCGAGCAGCTGCTGTCCTATGGCCGCCGGATGCTGGCGCTGAACGACGAGGCGCTGTCGCTCTTGTCCTCGACGGCCTGCGAGGGCGAAATCCGGCTGGGGGTGCCGCATGACGTGGTCTACCCGGCGATCCCCGGCATCCTGCGGCGGATGGCGCAATGCTATCCGCGGGTGCGGATCAATCTGGTGTCGTCCTTCACCCTTCTGATGAAGCAGGAATTCGGGCGGGGCGGCTTCGACGTGATGCTCACGACCGAGGAAGCGCCCGATCCGGCGGCCGAGGTGCTGTCGTCGCGCGGGCTGGTCTGGGTGGGGGCGCATGAGGGCAACGCCTGGCAGCGACGACCCCTGCGGCTGGGGTTCAAGGACACCTGCAACTTCCGGAGCCGCGCCCAGACCGCCCTGGAGGAAGCAGGCATCCCCTGGGAAATGGCGACGGGCGGCGAAAGCGAGCAGGCGGTGGAGGCGACGGTGGCTGCCGATCTGGCGGTGTCGGTGCGGATGCTGGGCAGCATTCCCGAGGGCATGGTGCCGATTGCGGGCGACAACCAGCTGCCGTCCGTGGGCGAGATGAAACTGGCGCTTTACCGCGCGAACCGCCGCAGCGACGAGGCGGTGGACCTGCTGGTCAGCGAATTGCGCTGTGCCTACGGCAGCTGACCGATCCGGATCACCACCTTGCCGGTGGCCTTGCGGTCGCGCAGAAGCGCCAACCCTTCGGGGAAGGCCTCGAACGGCAGGACATGGCTGACATGCGGGCGGATCAGCCCCTCGGCCCGCCAGCGCAGAAGTTGCGCCATGCTGTCGGCCACGAGCTGCGGGGCGTGGGTCTCGTAGCCGCCATACCAGAAGCCCGAGACGGTAAGGTTCTTGACCAGCAGAAGATTCGCGGGAACCTGCGGCACCTCGCCCGAGGCGAAACCGATGGTGAGCAGCCGCCCTTCCGGCTTGCAGGCGCGCAAGGCCGCGTCGAAGGCCGGGCCGCCGACGACATCATAGACCACATCCACCCCGCCCTCGGCGCGCAGCGCCTCTTTCAGGCCCGGCGCGTCGCTGTCGATCACCACGTCCGCCCCGGCCTCGCGCGCGATTGCCAGCCGCGCCGCGCCACGCGCCGAGGCGATGACCCGTGCGCCCAGAAGCTTGCCGATCTCGACCGCGGTCAGGCCGACACCCCCCGCCGCGCCGGTAACAAGCAGCGTCTCGCCCGGCTTGATCCGGGCGATGTGGGTCAGCGCCAGATGTGAGGTGCCATAGGCGATGGGAAGCCCGGCGGCTTCCTCGAAACCCATTTCGGCGGGCAATGGGGTAAGGCGCTGCGCGGGCAGGCAGATGCGCTCGGCCAGGGCCCCGGCGGAGCAGGTTGCCAGCACCCGCGTGCCGACCGGCGGACCGGAGACTCCGGGGCCGAGCGTGTCGACCACACCCGAAAGTTCCATGCCGGGAATGAAGGGTGGAGTCTGGCGAACCTGATACTTGCCCTGAATCGCAAGCATATCCGCAAAGTTGAGCCCGATCGCTTCCACACGCACAACAATCTCGCCTTTAGCGGGAGTCGGCGCCGCAATCTCGACCCGCACCGGGGGTTCGCCATGATCGAGGACGTGCCAAGCCTGCATCCCTAGCCCTTTTGCGTGCTGTTGTTTCTACTACCTGCGGTGTAACGCTTTTATCCCACCTACAGTTTCTTGCAACGCAATGATCGGGTTTTTCGCAAAATGCGATGAATCCAAGAGGGCCTATGCAAAATGCAACGCGAAATGCGATACCACTCTGGGGCGAGTGCTGATTCGGTCGCGACTCTCCTGCGAGCATTCGAGGACAACCGCGCCGTGTGTTATACGGGTGGATAATTGGACATATCCAAAAGGACAGGTTTTGGCGCACCTGGAGAATATTTCGTTAACACTTCCCGGTTCGCAAAACTTGGCACGAAACTTGCTTATACAACATCGAGGGGAACGGACACTCGATTTTGGAGTTTACAATGAAGCATCCCGTTGACGCACATGTTGGTAAGCGCATCCGCCACCGCCGGTGGATGGTGGGCATGACCCAGCAGCAGCTTGCCGACAAGGTGGGCATCAAGTTTCAGCAGATTCAGAAATATGAAACCGGCATGAACCGGGTCAGCGCCTCCCGTCTCTGGGACGTGGCGGATGCGCTGGGCGTACAGATCTCGTTCTTCTTCGAAGGACTGGCCGAAGGCCAGGCCGCACCGTCCTACGCACATGGCGACATGATGTCGGACAAGGAAGCCCTGGAGCTGGTCCGGTCCTACTACGCGATCCCCGAGGCGCAGCGCCGTCGGCTCTTCGACCTTGCACGGGTCCTGTCCGAAGCCGCCTGAACTCTGCCTTGACCTCGTCCCCGCGTGCGGTTAGCGCCGGGGACAAGGGCCTTCGGGCCCGTCAGGCCAGGGAGAAGACGATGCGGGTTTCGACGGCGCTTGCGGCTGAACTGGTCGCCACCGCACATGAATTGGCCGATGTGGCGCGCATTGCGACCCTGTCGCATTTCAGAACCCGCGCGCTGGTTGCCGAAACCAAGGAAACCGACCGCTTCGATCCGGTGACTGC